>NZ_JCACKQ010000126.1:26656-136244 GCF_059505465.1 Symplocastrum torsivum
GATTCCCGACTGTAATATTGCCGTCTGAGTCAAAAGCGATCGCACCGCCGTTACCTGTACCAGAAGAAGAGTTCAGATTCCCGACTGTAATATTGCCGTCTGAGTCAAAAGCGATCGCACCGCCGTTACCGTTAATCGAGCTAGAGTCAAGTGTCCCAGTACTCGTATTAATCGCACCACCGCTTGTACTCGTGAGGCTAATTCCTCCACCCACTGAAGTGATATTACTAGTAGTAATGTCATTGTTCGCGATCAGATTCACAGAACCACCAGATGAAGCAATATCACTAGTAGTAATATCGTTGCTTGCGGTCAGATTTACCAAACCACCATTCGATGTAATTCCACCTTCCAACTGGATAGTTGTTGTTGTGAGGTTGACTCCGCTAGCAGCCGTCGTCTGAATGTTCTGTAGAGTGGTGATACCTGTCCCAGCTAATTGGGTAAGGCTGTCAGCAGCGATGGGCGAGGTGGCTGTCACATTGTTCGCGTTAGTAATCGTCAAGCCACCTAAACTGGTGTTTCCACCGACAGCATCACTAAAGTTGATATTGCCCGCACCCGCTTCTAGGTTCAGAATTGCTGTTCCCGCGTTGTACTCAACTACATAACCCTGCTGGCGGAGGGTAGAGGCTAAGTCATTCCATGTTTGTGTGTCTATCTGAACGTATTCCGCGTAATCTTCGCCTCCTAGATCTCCGACTGGTGGCTCGTCGTTGCCTGGTTGACCATTCCCCCAGTTGGTGTAGCCAATTTTGGTTCCATCCTCCCAAAATACCGTTCCTGCCTCTGGTCCGGTTACCCATCGCCAAGTGCCTTCTTCTGCTTCGTCACTCGCACCAATCCAAGCACCAAGACCACCCGGAATCCCTAGTGCAGCGCGGCGGAAATAACTATCCAGTTGGACATTGGCTAAAAGGCTTACTGTAAAAGCAATATTGCTTCTGCATAAGAGCCTCCTATCTTCTGCCTTCTTGCACTAGTGTAAAAACTTTGGCATTTTCTGCTTCTGAGGTAATCGTCACCAGATAACCTTGTTGACCTTTAAATGTTCTTTCTTGAGCGGCATTTAGTGCATCGATCCAATTCAAGGGGTCAGCCACATATTCGTAGGTGTGAGCCGCATCCACGGTGCTATTAAACGCGATGTTGCCCCCTGCTGAGTTGATAGTAGTCTCCTCGCTGTAAAGGATGACTGGGCCATCGAAAGTGATATTGCCACCATTTGAGGCGATCGCTTCTCCAGTAAGATTAATCGACAAGGGAGCCGCCAAAATTATTGGTCCACCTGCTGTGGTTATATTCCCTACCGTAATTCTTCCACCTGACGCTTCTCCAACCGAGGTAAACGTTCCTTCTGGCGTGACAAAATCGGGTGGAACATTGGTAGGATTTTGCAGTTCGTCAAAGTCCAATCCTGCCCTCAATATCAGCGAAGGACTACCCGCCAAAATAGCAATATCCGGGTCTAGTCCTGTTAAAGCGGTATCGGCTTGCGTGATTGTGATGTTTCCACCTGTAATGCTGCCTGTTGCTTCTACCTTTAGGGAAGCACCTGTGTAATCACCAAACCTGACATCCCCGATCGCTGTGATAATTGGGTCGTAGAGACTAACAAAATTGCCGCCTTGTCCTGCCAAGTTGAGAATTGAGAAACTTCCACCACTTGAAAAATGAGCATCACCGGAGATAATGCGATCGCTTACTAAACTGAGATTCCCGCCACTGGTAAATGGCGTCTGGTAAAGATGATTCAGTGCGAGAATATCAATTCCCTGATTGCCCTGAATGTAAAGATTTCCCCCGGCTTGGGCGAGGAAAGAATTCGCGACACTATCGCGCACTCGCACGATGTTCTGTGCCAGTAAATTCAAGTTACTAGTCGTTTGTAGCTGACTCTCTACCAATGTCAGGTCATGATTTGCCCAAAGAAATGCATTTCCTACCGTTACACCCTTTGCCACTACATCACCGTTCTCAATCTCTAATCCCGAACTTGTTAGAGCAACCTGATTGCCGTTTACCACAACACCTGTAGCATGACCTGTGTTACCACCCGTCAATAACTCTGCTAAGGAGGCAGGAGTAGGGACAATCTCCCCTGAGTTGCCCCCTGGTGAGTTTGGGTCAGCCGTGATGAGGTTATTGGGTTGAATGTCTAAACTCAGCAGATGTCCTGGTTGAGAAAGACGCACGAGATTTTGCCCTGGCACGGCGGTGACAATGATGTTCCCGTTCGGTGCTGTCAGCTGTCCTGTACTAATAACAGTACCGCCCAGTAACGAGAGATTTTGCCCTTCTCCTACCGCGAGATTACCCGTGTTTAAAATTGCCCCTGGTGTTCCTGTTGTCCCAAAGTTAAAGGTATTAGGTGTGCCGATAAGTGAGGCATAGTTATTAAAACCCACTGCCTGAAACCAGCTATTATCACTAAACCCGATACCTGTAGCAGTCGTAGCGGTAAAGTCAGCAGGGACATTGAGTTGGGCATTTGCGCCAAAAACTATCCCGGCTGGATTCATTAGAAATAAATTGGAATTGCCGCCACTGACTTGCAGCAAACCCTCGATTACTGAAGCCTCTCCTCCTGTAACACGTCCCAGAATATTTACAACGGCTGGGTTGGAAAGAAAGTTAGCGATTTGATGAGAATCTAGACCAAACTGCGTGAAGCTGTGGAAGAGGTTCGTGCCATCAGCCGACGTTGTACCACCAGTGATGTCAAAACGGTTGCCCTCAGGCGTGATGAGAGTACCTGTACCATCTGCCGCTGGGACGATGGGTGTAGCAGCGATTGGTGTAACACTAAGGGCAGTAAAGAGGGGTAGTGCGATTAGCAATCGCCTTATTGTTCTCGCGCCTAATATCATCCGTTTACGGTTGCAAGCCTTAATTTTTGTAACATTGAGCCAGTCTTCATCAAAAATTTTTTCACTAAACAAAGCTCTAGGAAGTATTCTTACCTCAGCCTGTTTTTCTCTCGGTAAAGCATCAAAGTCGAGCTAAGTATCTATAGCTATTGCAGTTGTTTTTCCAATATTTTGTGGGATTATTACAGTACTTTTAACAAAGATGAGGGGCAGCATGAAGCAACGAGTGCTGTTGCTGGTAAATCATCACTCTCGGCGAGGACACGACACTCTTTCCCAAGTGGTGACGCAGTTGCAATCGCTGGGCTTTGAACTTTTTGAAGAGCCAACCGATCAAACCCAGCAGCTATCAGACATTATCCGGAGTTATCGCGATCGCGTTGACATAGTAATCATCGGTGGTGGCGATGGCACCTTAAATGCCGCTATAGAGGGCTTAGTCGATACTCAACTCCCCTTAGGAATTTTGCCATTAGGAACGGCTAATGACCTCGCCCGTACTCTGAGGATTCCCCAATCAATACCCAAAGCTTGCCAGGTAATTGCGGCAGGTCAAAGCCAGCGGATTGATTTAGGAAAGGTTAACGATAAACATTTCTTTAATGTCGCGAGTCTTGGGTTGAGTGTACAAATTACAAGGCAACTGAACAAAGAAGCCAAGCGTGTTTGGGGAGTCTTGGCGTATGCGGTGACGGCGATTCGAGTGATTTGGAAAGCTCGACCCTTTCGGGCTCAGATTCGTCTGCGTGGAGAGTCAATTTCTGTAAAAACTGTACAAATTGCCGTTGGTAACGGGCGCTACTATGGCGGTGGCATGGCAGTGGCTGATGATGCGGCCATTAACGATGAACGCTTGGATTTATATAGTTTGGAGTATCATCACTGGTGGCAGATTTTTGTGTTATTACCAGCCATGTGGAGAGGACGACAGGCTAATTTACAGGGTGTACGTACTCTTCAGGGCAAAGAATTTGAAATTTATACTCGTAAACCTCAGCCGATCAATGCTGATGGTGAAATTGTCACATACACTCCAGCGAAATTCCACGTTGTTCCCAAAGCGTTGGAAGTATTTGTGCCAGATTTCCCGGTGCTTCCTCCGTTAAAAAATATACAACCCGACGCTTGATAAACTAAGCGCAGAGAGGAACCGGGAAAGAACTAGTCTTTGTCGAGGCTTTGGGTTTAAGAATATGATTGATTTCGTATCGTGTTTAAGAAAACATTCCCGTGACTCCATCGACACGTTCAAATTCCTTACCTGATCTGGCAACTCCCTGGTATACCCTAGACGCTGAGAAGACGCTGTCAGAGTTCGGCAGCAACCCAGAAACCGGTCTGACTTCTCAACAAGTACAAGAGCGATTGCAGCAATATGGTTCCAATGAGCTAGAAGAAGCCGCAGGCCGTAGTTCTTGGGAAATTCTCCTTGATCAGTTCAAAAACATCATGTTATTGATGCTGATTGCGGTAGCCCTCATCTCAGGACTTCTAGACCTGTTGGCACTGCGACAAGGGTCATTTGAGGGTATTCCCTTCAAAGATACGATCGCCATTTTGTTGATTGTTATCCTCAACGGTGTCCTAGGTTATCTCCAGGAAAGCCGTGCAGAACAAGCGCTAGCGGCACTTAAAAGCCTTTCTTCCCCCAAGGTTAGAGTGATTCGGGACGGCAGAACCTTTGAAATAGATGGAAAGGAACTGGTGCCAGGAGATATCATGCTTCTGGAAGCAGGGGTTCAGGTGTCAGCCGATGGGCGTCTAATTGAGGAATCAAATCTTCAGATACGAGAGGCGGCACTCACAGGAGAAGCCCAAGCGGTAAACAAGAAGGTAGACATACACCTGAATGAAGAAACACCGTTAGGCGATCGCATTAACTTGGTCTATCAGGGAACTGAAGTTGTCCAGGGACGAGGTACTGTACTCGTCACAGGCACAGGGATGCGGACAGAATTAGGCAAAATTGCCGAAATGCTGCAATCTGTGGAAAGTGAACCAACCCCCTTGCAGCGGCGGATGACTCAACTGGGTAATGTTCTCGTCACTGGCTCACTTATTCTAGTAGCAATAGTCATCGTGGGTGGCATGGCAGCCTCTTACTTCAAGTCGAATAGACTCGATTGGGGTGTCTTGCAAGAGTTGGTGGAAGTTTCTCTGTCGATGGCCGTCGCGGTTGTTCCAGAAGGTCTACCAGCAGTCATTACAGTCACCCTTGCACTAGGAACGCAGCGGATGGTGCGTCGCCATGCCCTAATCCGCAAACTGCCGGCTGTGGAAACTTTGGGAAGTGTCACGACGATTTGCTCAGATAAAACTGGCACACTGACACAAAACAAAATGGTGGTGCAGAAAGTTGCCACCGGGAGACAGACGTTCAGCGTCACAGGTGAAGGTTACGCCCCCCAAGGGGAGTTTAGAATCAACAATCAGCCCACTACACCTGAGCAGAATCCAGAACTACAAACGCTGCTGCTTGCCTGTGTGCTGTGCAATGATGCCCTATTGCAACGTGAAGAACCCCAACGGCAGGAGAATGGCAAAGGTAAGGCGACAAAAAGCTTTGAGAGCGAGTGGGCAATTTTAGGTGACCCGACTGAAGGCGCGTTGCTTTCCTTAGCAGGGAAAGCGGGTTTGGAAAAGGAACCATTGAACCGCCAACTCAAACGGGTTGAGGAGTTTCCCTTTTCCTCAGAACGTAAGCGGATGAGTGTGATTTGTGAAGGAAGTACTCAAAACGTCGCCCGTCCCGCGCAAAATTCACCCTTCATCATGTTTACCAAGGGTTCACCTGAACTGATTTTGGAGCGTTGTACCACCTACCAGCAAGGCGACGCTACCCAAGCACTTAGCAACGAAGAGCGCTCTTTGATATTGGAGCAGAATAACCAGATGGCAGGTGCAGGTTTGCGGGTGTTGGGCTTTGCCTATAAACCTTTGGATACCAAGCCGCCGGAAGGCTCAGATGAAGCGACAGAGCGAGAGTTAATCTGGCTGGGACTGGTGGGAATGTTGGATGCGCCACGTCCAGAAGTGCGGGACGCGGTGGCAAAATGTCGTGAAGCCGGCATTCGGGCAGTGATGATTACGGGTGACCACCAGCTAACAGCACAAGCGATCGCGCATGATTTAGGGATTGCGAAAGTAGGCGATCGCGTTTTGGCAGGTCCGGAATTACAACGCCTTAGCCAGGAGGAACTAGAGCAACAAGTCGAAAATGTCAGTATTTATGCCCGTGTTTCTCCAGAACACAAGCTACGGATTGTCCAAGCCCTTCAGAGTCGTGGTAAATTCACCGCGATGACAGGCGATGGTGTGAACGATGCTCCTGCGCTTAAGCAAGCAGACATTGGTATCGCTATGGGGATTACTGGCACTGACGTGAGTAAAGAAGCTAGCGACATGGTACTCCTCGATGACAACTTTGCCACGATTGTTGCGGCAACAGAAGAAGGTCGGGTTGTTTACATGAACATCCGCCGCTTTATCAAATACATCCTGGGTAGCAATATTGGGGAAGTTTTAACGATTGCTGCGGCACCACTGCTTGGACTCGGTGGTGTTCCCCTTACCCCGTTACAAATCCTTTGGATGAACCTCGTCACTGATGGTTTACCTGCCCTCGCCCTGGCGGTAGAACCGGCGGAACCGGATGTGATGAAACGTCCTCCTTTTAGTCCTCGCGAAAGTATCTTTGCTAGAGGACTAGGCTCTTACATGGTTCGCATCGGTATTGTTTTTGCGATTATCAGCATTGCCTTGATGGTATGGGCTTATAACTATACCCATGCACCTGGTTATAACGGGCCAGGAGGTCCAGATACTTGGAAAACGATGGTGTTTACCACTCTCTGTCTTGCCCAAATGGGTCACGCTTTGGCGGTTCGCTCTAACAATCGGTTGGTGATAGAACTCAATCCCTTTACTAACCCCTATTTGCTCTGGGCTGTGCTTGTAACGACAGCGTTGCAGTTAGCCCTGGTTTACGTTCCGTTCTTACGAGATTTCTTTGGCACTCACTTCTTGAGCTTGCAGGAACTTGGTATCTGCTTTGCCTTTAGCAGCTTACTGTTGGTTTGGGTGGAGCTAGAGAAGCTGTTTTTCCGTTTTTACTACTCTCGTCGCTCTTAAGTCAGTTGTTAGTGGTTAGTGGTTCGTTGTTTGTTATTAGTTGTTTGACCAATAACCAATAACAAACAACCAATAACGATTGACCAATAACCAATGCCAAAATGTATCTAAAAACTCTGCACCTCAGACAATTTCGCAATTATCGGGATTGTGTAGTCGATTTCGATGCCCCGAAGACAATTTTGGTGGGGAATAATGCTCAGGGGAAGTCGAATCTGCTGGAGGCAGTGGAGTTACTCTCAACTCTCAAGAGTCATCGTTCAGTACGCGATCGCGATCTCGTTTTGGAAGACGCGGCTGTTGGTCAAATTCAGGCTAATCTAGAACGTGCCTATGGCCCAGTGGAGCTAGCTTTAACTCTTCGTACTCAAGGACGGCGTACTGTTGCTCTCAATCAAGAATCCTTACGTCGCCAGCTAGACTTTTTGGGCATCCTCAATGCCGTGCAGTTCTCAAGCCTAGATTTGGAACTTGTGCGGGGCGCACCAGAACGGCGTCGCAATTGGTTGGATTTGATACTCACTCAACTAGAACCTATCTACGCCTACATCTTGCAGCAATATAACCAAGTGCTGCGACAGCGTAACGCCCTCCTCAAAAAACTCCGCAAGCAAGAGTTAGAAGGCAAAATTGATGAGTTATCAACCAGAGACTCTATTGACGAACTAGCGCTGTGGGATGCCCAACTCGCAACCACTGGCTCACGAGTGACGCGGCGGCGAGCAAGAGTTCTGGAACGACTTGCCCCACTCGCCACCACATGGCACACCAGTATTAGCGGAGCAACTGAGTTACTAGAAGTAACCTATGCTCCCAATGTCAGCATTGAAAAAGGCGATTCAGAGGGAGTGCAGCAAGCTTTTTTAGACAAAATCAAACAACGCCGAATTCCTGAACATACTCACGGTACAACTCTGGTTGGCCCTCACCGAGATGAAGTTGAGTTTATCATCAACGAAACTCCGGCAAGGTCTTATGGTTCACAAGGTCAGCAACGGACACTTGTACTCGCCTTGAAGTTGGCAGAACTTCAGCTAATTGAAGAAGTCGTGGGTGAACCGCCACTGCTGCTACTTGATGATGTCTTAGCAGAACTCGACCTAAGTCGTCAAAATCAGCTACTTGATACTATTCAAGACCGATTTCAGACCTTGATTACGACAACACACTTGGGTGCTTTTGACTCCCAGTGGCTGAACTCTTCTCAAATTCTTACAGTTCAGGCTGGACAGATTAGCAGTTATTAACCGCTAAATCGCTAATGTCAGACTTACCGAGCCAATTTCGTTTTTCGTTCTTCGGTATTGAGATTGAGGAGTAGAGAATCGCTTCTTTTGTGACAAAACGAGCTAAATAAAGGATGAACAGCCCTTGCTCTA
The DNA here is from genome assembly GCF_059505465.1 of Symplocastrum torsivum. Lineage (NCBI taxonomy): Bacteria > Bacillati > Cyanobacteriota > Cyanophyceae > Oscillatoriales > Microcoleaceae > Symplocastrum > Symplocastrum torsivum. Next base: position 35,037 of record NZ_JCACKQ010000126.1, read on the forward strand.
GGCTCTAGTGTTGATACCATAGTAGATACTTCCCCTTGATTGGGGTTTTTGTGCAATTAGCGATCGCTTTAAGTTTGCGAGACCGGAAGCGATCGCTTTTTAATTGACAAGGCATTCTAGTTTAAATTTAAACTCTATGTCAAGAACAGAATTGATAAGGTTGCGGATTAGAGAGTTTGCCGCTAGAGAAGGCTGGACACTGAAGGAGCTTTCTGAACGCTCAGGAGTGTCATATAGCACAATCAAAACTTATGCCGTGTCCCAAGGAATGGTGATGGCTGACTTAGCTGCCCTACGAAAGTTGGCTCGGACGTTTGATGTGTTGATTGAAGATTTGTTGGAGGTAGTGGAGGAGTAAGTGGGTAATCGGGAAAAAAAGCTTAGCAGCACACATTAATAGTATTTCTTATTTGAAATCTTAGTATTCTTTTAGAACGGTTAAAAAATTCCATACATGATAGCCGGGGTGATATCTTTATTCGATGAACACAGCTATTTTTTAAATCTTATAAATATTTTTAATGTTATTCTCTGGAGAATGTAGAAGATGCCGTTAGCGCCAACTGAAGAAAAAATGTGGGAGGTATCACCCTCCAAAAACCGCAGCGAAATGTCTGATGGTGAGATAAACGCCAAATACGAGAAAGGAGAACAAAGAATACTCACCGAAATCAATCGTGAAAAGCTTCCTAACTTTGTGGAAGCATTAAAAAAGCCTGACTATATGGATTTACGACCCTTTTATCAAAGAAGGGCGCGTTGGGATTCAAAAATGCAATCACGACTAATCGAGTCTTTTCTCATAAACATTCCTGTCCCTCCAATTGTTCTTTACGAGACGAAGTTTAACTCGTATGAGGTGATGGATGGTCAACAGAGAATCAGCGCTATTCAGGCTTTTTACGAAAATCGGCTCAAGCTGACTGGACTCGAACTTTGGCCAGAACTGAATGGACGTAACTACGCTGAGCTTCCTGGGAAAATTCGGGCAGGGATTGATCGTCGATCCATCTCATCTATAGTACTTATCACAGAGTCGGCATCTAATCCTGAAGAAGCGCTACTCCTAAAGCAGCTTACCTTCGAGCGCCTTAATAATGGAGGGGTGGATTTAAGTTCGCAAGAGGTACGCAATTGTTTGTATCAGGGAAAGTTCAACTCACTATTGCTCGAACTGGCGCGTCATCCTATATTTACTGCGGCTTGGGGCATCCCTATAGAAGCTTATGAAAAAACAGAGGCAGTATCGAATAAACTGGCTAAAAACAAGTTGTATCAAAAGATGGAAGATGCGGAATTGATTCTTCGTTTCTTCGCTCTGCGGCACGCCGATAACTTTCAGAGTGGACTGGAGAGATTTTTTAACCTCTATATGATAAGAAGTCTGAAGTTCTCCGATGAAGATATCAAGTTCCTCAAAAACCTTTTTTTAGAAACACTCGCTCTAGCTGATACCATTTACGGAAAGACTTTATTCAAGCCCTTTGATCCAGAATCTAACACATGGAAGAATCGCGCTCATAAAGCTTATTATGATGCCGTTATGGTGGGCTTGAGCAGGAATTTACCCAACGCAAATGTGTTAGTTAAGCAGAAGTTAAAAGTGATTGAAAAGACAAAAGAGCTTTTTAGAAAGGATGAATCAAAACTATTGATAGGTGCGGGAAGGACTAAGGCTGATATCCAGGAGCGACTAAGACTATTCGATGACATGCTTTCGCAAGTCATCGGAGAATAAATAGCGATGTTTCAGGAGCTTCTCAATACAGTCAAGGTAAAGACTTCCACTGTCCGGGCGCTCATCCAGACTAATGAGAGGCTTAGAGAAATCGTGTTTGGAAAGGGTTCTGTAACAAGACAGCAATCGGACGAGGACACAGAACTGACCGTACTCATGAAGGGCGTCCCAGGGGTAACGGAGTGGCGAGTGTACGATCACTGTGCAGTGGTTACACATTTGTACGCCATCTATGAACGTTTTGTTGAGAACTTAATCACCGATTGGGTACGGCTTCTGCCGAGTATATTTCCACGTTATGTAGATCTTGAAGAAACAATCCAGAATACTCACCGGACAGGCGTGGGCCGTTTACTGTGTGACCTAAAGAAGAACAGGTTTGAACACCTTTCCATTGACCAGGTTGTTCAAGGTTTATTTCGTGGGGTGACTGGTGAAGAGGAATACGCGCTGCTGCCCGATGCGTTTCTCTTGCACGAGCAGAATTTATGGAAAGGAGTGCTGGAAAAATTGTTAGCTGACGCTGGAATTCAAAATGCTTGGGGCTGGGTGGAGAAGCATAGAGCCGTAAAGCATTTCTTGGAGGTTCGGGTGAGTGAAAACACTGCCGAAGGAGAACTCAATGAACTGATTACCTATCGGAATGAAGCAGCCCACGGCACTGTTATAGACAACTTTCTGGGTTCAAACGCGCTGCTGGAATTATGTGAATTTATCGAGACTTTGTGTCAAGCGCTGGCTGAGTTGGTAACTTATCAGGTTATTGAGCGGCAGAAATCAATAGGGCAGGTTAGAGAGATTGGGCGAATTACACAGTGGTTTAAAAAACCCAGGGCTGCGGTAGCAAACGTTGAGGAAACTACTTTGTCAGTCAGAGGAAGCCTTTTTTTAGTTGGTGAGGCGTATTGCCAGTTCGCTACGATTGAGAGTATTCGGATTAATGACGTTGATCAGGAGACAGTGAAAATAACCAGTGGAATGGAAGTGGGGTTGAAGTTTAATGTAGATGCGAGAGAAGGTTTGCGCCTGTACAAGGTTGAGTGAAATTGTAGAAAGAACTCACCTTTACAGTACCATTTTTAGAACCAATGTAAACCCAGGCACTACCTCTTCACCACTCAACGTTGCTGTAGCAGGATACTGGGTAATTGTCCTTGTGTACTTCCAAATAGAGGATAGCCGTGGCAAGCCAAATCAGTCCTGCTGCGTAGCCTGCCACCACATCCGTGGGCCAGTGAATACCTAAATAAAGCCGACTGAAGCCAATGATTGCAACAAGCAGAATCGTTCCGATCGCAATCCACCACCGCCAGAGAGGAAAGCGAACGGCTAGCAAATAACCCACCAATCCATAAATGACCAGTGACATCATCGCATGACCACTAGGAAAACTAGAGGTGTGGGTTTTCCCCTCAACCAGTTCCCATAATTCAGGGCGATCGCGATTAAACATGAATTTAATCAGAAGATTTAAGCTGACTGCACCAATGGCTGCGATCGCTAACGCCTTAAATTCTGCCTTACGCCGTCGCCTCCAAAACGTTACTCCTAAACCCAGGCACACCAAAGTAACAACCACTGTGCCCCCCACAAACGAGAACCCATGCATCACATAATCGAGTAACGGTGTATGCATGGGCTTAATCGCTAACAGAATATTTGTATCAATTGCTTTAGTTTGCTTCTCCAACACTTCATCGGCAAGTTCAAGAAAGCCCCAAACTGACAAAATAGCAACAATTAATCCTGTAATCGGGATGGTTGTCAGTAGCAAGGGGAATTTAGCATGAACCTGCTCTTGCCAAACACGAACAATTTGCTGACTAAAGCTGCGTCTGTTTTGGGAAGGCATCGTGAAGAGGAGGGAGAAAGCTGCAAAAAGTATAAAAGTTACCCTATCACCTTATCCAGTCCAGATTTCGGAAAATCGAAGCTACGCAAAGCCCTGCTCTTGCTTCCTCGACTTTACTCAAACCTAAGGCGATAGGCGTTGAATTTTCCAACTTCCATCTTCACTACGCTGGTAGAGCAACCTATCATGTAGCCGACTGGGACGCCCTTGCCAAAACTCTATTTCACTGGGGATTACCCGAAAACCTCCCCAATGAGGCGGACGGGGAACTTCTTTGTTGTCGTATTCTTCCTTAAGCTTCTGTAACTGTTGCTCCAATACCTCACGACTTTCAATGACTTGACTTTGATTAGAAGCCCAAGCGCCAAGCTGAGAGCCTATTGGACGGCTATGAAAATACGCATCAGATTCAGCGGGTGAAACCTTTTCAACACGCCCCTCAATCCGTACCTGTCGTTCTAACTCGGCCCACCAAAATGCGATCGCTCCCCAAGGATTCTCGACCAACTGCTGCCCCTTATGACTTTTGTAGTTGGTATAAAAGACAAAGCCCCGTTCATCATAATCCTTCAATAACACGATTCGAGCGGAAGGCTTGCCATCGGCGGTAACAGTAGCAATTGTCATCGCATTGGGTTCTGGCAACTGAGCAGCTACCGCTTGCTCAAACCAGGTTTTAAATTGCTCAAATGGATTGGGATGTACATCCATTTCACTTAACCCTTGGAAGGTATACTCATGACGCAAATTGGCTACGCTTGTGTCCATCTCTTATTTCCTTTGGTCGTTGTTATTGTCTTTCAATTGCACTTGCAAGCTCTAGTTGTATGATTCTGCCTCAATGAGCCGCTACCACAGGGTGTTCTCGATGCGCTTTCCTGCCGACTTTCAACGCCTCTTGGTTCTTGGTCTGAGTGGTCCACTTTTGGCGCTTAATCTCTGGGTTCTGTCGCAAATCTTTCGCTACTTTGAGCATCTAATTACGGTACTCGCGATCGCAGCAATTCTCGCCTTTTTACTAAACTACCCTGTCCGGGTTTTAGAGCGGCTTTGTCGGACTCGAACTCAGGCAGTGATTGTTGTTTTGCTTTTGACATTGGCGCTTTTGGTCATTTTAGGGATGACTCTAGTGCCAGTGGTGATTGACCAAACCACCCAACTGTTAAACAATATCCCAGCTTGGCTAGAAGCTAGTAATGATAATCTTGATCGATTAGACACTTGGACAAAAGCTCGCCGCTTACCACTTGACCTCAAAGGCTTTAGCGATCGCCTCAATGCCCGCATTGAAAGTCAAGTGCAGGTTCTGGCAACTCAAGTGCTTGGATTAGCCCTCGGAACGCTCTCAGGACTCTTAGATACGGTCTTAGTTATTGTCTTGGCATTTTATATGCTGCTCTATGGTGAGAGCCTCTGGCGGGGTTTAGTAGACTTACTTCCTACTCATATTGGTGTACCCTTAGGCGAATCCCTGCGACTAAATTTTCAGAATTTTTTTATCAGCCAAATCTTGCTGGGGTTATTTATGTTTGCCACCCTGACTCCAGCATTTGTAATTTTGGAAGTGCCATTTGCTCTACTGTTTGCCTTACTGATTGGCATAGCTGAAGTAATTCCACTTATTGGCGCAACCCTAGGCATCGCATTGGTTACCCTGTTGGTCATGCTCCAAAATTTTTGGTTAGGGATTCGGGTAGCACTTACAGCTATTTTCATGCAGCAGATTAAAGACAATCTCCTAGCTCCTAAGTTAATGGGTCAGTTTACAGGACTCAATCCTATCTGGATTTTTATCGCTTTACTGATGGGTGGTCAGATTGCTGGATTGTTGGGTGTGATTGTCGCTGTCCCGATCGCGGGGACAATTAAGGGCACAATCGAGATTATCCGCCTTCACCGTAAGCCCCATCTCCTTGCTACCGAAACTGTGGCTCATGAACCCTCCAGCCACATGGAGTCTGAGGAGTGAGGGAACCAGGGATTCTAACGGGTGTAGGTTTTTTGACGCTCTCGCGGCGAGGAAGCCCGATTTAATTTATCCCAATCCCAAATCCCCAATCGGCATATACAGGAAATTGACTACAGCAACACGCAACTTGATCGCTCTAGCTGTAAGCGTCACAATGAAGGAGAGTAAATATTCCTATAGTTTTTTATAAATCTATTGACAATGGCGCTGGAACAACTGATTCAAACTCCCCCAAGCACCCAACAGGGCTTTGATTATGATCTGGCAATTGTCGGTGGCGGCATTGCCGGAGCAACTCTCGCTTGTGCGTTGAAAAACTCTAAGTTGAGCGTAGTGTTAATTGAGGCACAACTGCCCTCTGTAGCAGCAGTCAAGCCACAAGCTTACAATCTTTCTATCCTATCAGGGCGTATTTTTCAGGGAATAGGGGTTTGGAATAAGATTCTGCCTCAAATTACCACTTATCGCCATATTCGGCTCTCGGATGGTGACCATGCAGGTATTGTACAGTTCCATCCTGCTGATTTAGGAACGGATGCTCTGGGTTATGTGGGAGAACACAACATCTTGCTGACAGCGTTACAGGAGTTTTTGGCAGAGTGTCCCAATATTAGTTGGCTATGCCCTGCTGAGGTTGAGGAGGTCGAGTATCAAGGTTCTGGGGTAGAGATTAAGGTGAAGGTGGCTGGTACTTACCGTCAGCTACGGACGCGCTTAGTTGTGGGGGCAGACGGAGTGCGATCGCAAATTCGTACTAGTGCAGGCATTACCACCAAAGGCTGGCAATACTGGCAGTCTTGCGTCACAGCAAGGATTAAAACTGAGAAGCCCCATAACAATACTGCCTTTGAACGCTTTTGGTCGAGCGGTCCAATGGGTGTGTTGCCACTACCAGGAAATCGCTGTCAAGTGGTATGGACAGCCCCTCATGCCGAAGCGAAAGCCCTAAAGGAACTGGATAAGGCAGAGTTTCTAGCGTTACTGGAACAACGCACAGGTGGGCTATTAGGGCATCTGGAACTGGAGAGCGATCGATTTGTCTTTCCTGTACAGTTGATGCAAAGCGATCGCTACACCCAGCCTCGACTTGCCCTAATTGGTGATGCGGCGCACTGTTGTCATCCGGTTGGCGGACAAGGGTTAAATATGGGCATCCGGGATGCTGCTGCCCTAGCACAAATCCTGCAAGCAGCTACTCAGCAAGGTGAAGATATTGGAGATGTACAAGTATTAAGACGCTACGAACGCTGGCGTAAATTAGAGAACTGGGCAATTCTAGGCTTTACCGATGTTCTTGACCGAATGTTTTCCAATAACTGGTTGCCAGTGGTAACGACTCGCCGCTTTGGCTTATGGATACTACAAAACATTCATCCCTTTAAATCTCTAGCGTTACGCTTGATGACAGGGCTGTTAGGGCGTACTCCCCACCTAGGGCAAAGCAGTGGGCAGATTGAGGGATAAACTATAGCGCTTCCTGTGATCGAGAACCGCTATAAATCACCAATAACCAACAACAAATAACACTTTCATCCCACGTCCTTGCTTACGTGGGATGAGTTACTGACTTAATCCTCTAAATCTCCTTCTGTCCGCAAGCGTACAGAATCAGCATGAGATGGTAAACCTTCTGCTTGTGCCAGTGCCTGGATTGCAGCAGAAACTTTATCGAGTGCTGTCGAGGAGTACTGAATCAGACTAGAGTGCTTCATGAAGGTTTCAACACCCAGTGGTGAGGCATAGCGGGCAGCACCGGAGGTGGGTAGAGTGTGATTCGGTCCTGCTAGGTAATCTCCTACAGCTTCGGGGGTTGAATGACCCAAAAATATCGCGCCTGCATGGCGGATTTTTTCGAGTAAGTCCCAAGGTTCAGCAATCTCTAGTTCCAAGTGTTCTGGTGCAAATTCGTTGGACAGTTCAGCTGCCACCTCCAGAGAATCAACAATGACAATGAGACCGTAGTGAGCGATCGCTTTTTCTGTCAATAGCCGACGTGGATGGTCTTTGAGTTGCCATTCGACTTCTTTTTGCACTTTTTTTGCGAGTTGGGCATCAGGTGTCAGAAGAATCGCGGCTGCCATTGGGTCATGTTCTGCCTGCGCCAGTAAATCAGCGGCAATATGAACAGGATTGGCAGATTCATCCGCAATCACTAGCACCTCAGAGGGACCTGCCAGAGAGTCGATTCCCACAGTGCCAAAAACAAGTTTTTTAGCAAGGGTAACATAGATATTTCCTGGTCCCGTTATCACATCAACCTTAGGAATTGTTTCGGTGCCGTACGCTAAAGCCGCGATCGCTTGTGCCCCACCAACTCGGTAAATCTCTTGAATACCCGCTTCTTGAGCTGCCACCAAAACAGCCGGATGAATCGCTTTATCCGGGCCTGGTGGCGTTACCATTACAATCCGAGGAACCTTGGCGACTTTCGCGGGGATGGCGTTCATTAAGACGGTACTTGGGTAGGACGCTCTACCACCAGGAACGTAAATGCCTGCTCGATCTACCGGGGTATAGCGCTTGCCGAGTACTACATCATCATCGTCAAATTGCACCCAAGACTTGGGAATGCGCTGCTGATGAAATGCTTCAATTCGTCGCGTCGCCAACTGTATGGCGTCAAGTAATTCCTTGGACACCTGTTGGTATGCCGCATCCAGTTCTGACCCACTGACGCGCAGTTGTTCAGCACTCAAGATTTGCCGATCAAATTCTTCTGTGTAGTGCAAGAGTGCTTTGTCTCCTTGGCGCTGTACCGCCTGGAGGACTTCCCGCACCGTTGATTCTTTATGAACAATTTGGTCTTGAGGAGTGCGATTGGCGTCGGTAGCTCCTGAAAGGCGATCGCAGATTCGTCGCAGTTCAGTTTGTGCCTCAGCCTGCTGAGTAATGATTCGCAGCATGGAGTCAGAGTGCCCATCATTAGGTATTACCCGTCCCAGGTCTACAAGCTCATCCACTAAGGAGAGCGCATCGTACCCGGACTCACTTCTATAGCTTAACCTGGATTTTTCTGGGGTTGTGATCCTTTTAATTCAAAATAGGTGCTATATTTGTTAGTCTGGTATTTTGTATTTTATCGAAAGCAAGCTTTCTAGAGACTACTGTGGCTAATAGCAAGTCCGCGCTCAAGCGTATAAATATCGCCGAACGTAATCGAGTTCGCAACAAAACCTATAAGTCAGCGGTGAAAACGCTGATGAAGAAATACTTTGCCGCCGTAGACGAGTACGCGCAACAAAAGACTCCCGAATCACTAGAGCAAGTAAAAAGTCGAATGGCTGATGCCTATAGCAAAATCGACAAAGCTGTAAAGAGGGGAGTGCTGCATTCTAATAATGGGGCACGCAAGAAATCTAATTTGGCAAGGTCGCTCAAACGGGTAGACTCTCAACTCAATCCATCAGCAGAAGAGTCCACAGCCTCATAAGCTATTGCCCTAGCTATCATAGAGTTAGGGCGAGACTACAAAAAGCGATAGCGAAGCGCTGCTGCGTTAGCGGAGCGGCGCTGAAAGAGCTAGCGCAGATCGCGTCTATAAAAAAAATCGCTCTTCGAGGATGCAAAATTGGAAACAGGGAGTATCTACCCTCAAACGCCGACTTGCTTATCCGTCACAAGCCCTTAAAATCTAAAGACAGCAGACTGTGCCGATGCAGCTGATCGACACTCATGTCCATATCAACTTTGATGTCTTCCAGTCAGATCTGGAAGCGGTACGGCAACGCTGGCGCGAAGCTGGCGTTGTGCAATTGGTACACTCCTGTGTTGAACCGGAGGAGATAGATAGTATTAAAGCTCTGGCTGACCAGTTTCCTGAGCTTTCATTTGCTGTAGGCTTGCATCCTCTAGATGCCCAGAAATGGACACCTCAGATGCCAAGCCAGATTTTATCGTTAGCGCGTTCAGATCAGCGAGTGGTGGCAATTGGGGAAACTGGCTTAGATTTCTTCAAAGCGGAAAATCAGCAAGAGCAAAAAGCTGTATTTGAAGCGCAACTAGCGATCGCCAAAGAACTAGATTTGCCCGTCATCATCCACTGCCGTGATGCTGCTGTGGCGATGCGAGACTTGTTACAGTCATTTTGGGAACACAACGGACGAGTTAAGGGTGTAATGCACTGTTGGGGCGGTACACCAGAAGAAACCCAATGGTTTTTAGATCTGGGTTTTTACATTAGCTTTAGCGGTATTGTAACCTTTAAAAACGCTACGTCCATCCAAAACTCTGCTCTCATGGTGCCGAGCGATCGCCTTCTTATTGAAACGGATTGCCCGTTTTTGGCTCCCATTCCCAAGCGAGGTAAACGAAATGAACCTGCCTACGTCCGCTATGTTGCCGAGTCTATCGCTCGTCTGCGGAATGTCTCTTTAGAAACCCTTGCACAAGAGACTACGCAGAATGCCTGTAAACTCTTCAGTCTTACCCTGCCCATATGAGCCTGTTGTCAATACCAAATCCGGTGCCTAAAGACACAGCTTGCTCCAATTAAGTTTCTCTGCGTCATAATAATATTAAGAAGAGTTACTATGAACAGATCTGTACCTGCGCCTACCAAATTGCTGCCACTGCATTCTCTCCAAACGCACCCTAGGCTTACTTATCACCTTAGTTACTGGTAAAACTTACCATTTAATATCCTTTTTTCTTTGAATAGTGAACTCATAGTTTGAGACAGTAGTCATTTCCACCGATCATTTGGTTGCTGATACAAGCAAAAAACTGAAATTCTCAGTTGCTAGACCTCTGTTGACTCTTGAAGAGTCAATCGTCTGGCAGCAAACGAGCTATATATTCAGTATCGCCTATCCTTTGGGATTGAATCCCGCTTCAGTAAGCGGGGCACTACCCTTGGCTCGGATTATCACCGACGCTGACTCACCTGTAACAGGAGACGCATGAACCAGATTTACACCACCCCCGCTCAGAGCTACACTGCCCCCAACTACATGTTGCCAGACTTGGTAGAAATTCAGCGTTCCAGCTTCCGCTGGTTCCTGGAAGAGGGGTTGATCGAGGAACTCAACAGCTTCTCGCCAATTACCGACTACACCGGTAAGATGGAGCTGCATTTCTTGGGCAAAAACTACAAGCTCAAGCGGCCTAAATATGACGTAGATGAAGCGAAGCGGCGTGACAGCACCTATGCCGTCCAAATGTATGTTCCCACACGCTTGATTAACAAAGAAACTGGCGAAATTAAGGAACAAGAAGTCTTCATCGGCGACTTGCCCCTGATGACTGATCGAGGCACGTTCATCATCAACGGTGCTGAGCGCGTGATTGTGAACCAAATCGTTCGCAGTCCTGGAGTCTACTACAAGTCTGAAACCGATAAAAACGGACGCCGTACCTATAGCGCTTCCCTAATTCCTAACCGAGGAGCATGGCTGAAGTTTGAAACCGACAAAAACGACTTAGTGTGGGTACGCATCGACAAAACCCGCAAATTGTCCGCTCAGGTACTCTTGAAAGCGCTGGGACTCTCAGATGGGGAGATTATCGATGCGCTTCGGCACCCAGACTACTATCAGAAAACGCTGGATAAAGAAGGCAATCCTAGCGAAGAAGAAGCGCTGATGGAACTCTACCGCAAGCTGCGTCCCGGAGAGCCACCCACAGTCAGCGGTGGTCAGCAGTTGTTAGACTCGCGCTTTTTTGACCCGAAACGCTACGACCTCGGTCGAGTCGGTCGCTACAAAATCAACAGGAAGCTACGCCTGAACGTTCCGGATACAGTACGGGTGTTGACCCCCCAAGACATCTTGGCGGCGATTGACTACCTGATCAACCTGGAATTTGACATTGGTAACACCGACGACATTGACCACCTAGGTAATCGTCGAGTGCGCTCCGTCGGCGAGTTGCTGCAAAACCAAGTCAGAGTCGGACTCAATCGTTTGGAACGGATAATCCGGGAGCGGATGACGGTTTCCGATGCTGATACTCTCACCCCGGCTTCCTTGGTAAACCCAAAACCCCTAGTTGCTGCCATCAAGGAATTCTTCGGTTCGTCTCAGCTATCTCAGTTCATGGATCAGACGAACCCCTTAGCCGAACTGACCCACAAACGGCGTCTGTCGGCCCTTGGTCCTGGCGGTTTGACACGAGAACGGGCTGGTTTTGCCGTGCGGGATATTCACCCCTCCCACTACGGACGAATTTGCCCAATTGAAACACCAGAAGGTCCAAACGCGGGTCTGATTGGCTCTTTAGCAACTCATGCACGAGTCAATTCCTATGGTTTTATCGAAACACCGTTCTACCCAGTGGAAAATGGTCGCGTACTCAAAGACCGAGCGCCATCCTACATGACGGCTGATGAAGAAGATGACCTAAGAGTCGCACCGGGAGACATCCCGATGGATGAAGAGGGTTATATCTTAGGTGAATCTGTGCCAGTGCGTTATCGGCAAGATTTCACGACCACAACACCTGACCAAGTGGACTATGTGGCGGTGTCACCCGTACAGATTATCTCTGTCGCGACCTCTTTGATTCCCTTCCTAGAACACGATGATGCTAACCGTGCCCTGATGGGGTCAAACATGCAGCGACAAGCTGTACCCCTGTTGCGACCTGAGCGTCCCTTAGTGGGAACGGGGTTAGAAGCTCAAGCGGCAAGGGACTCCGGAATGGTTGTGGTGTCACGCACGGATGGGGAAGTCAGCTATGTAGATGCTCGCCAGATTCGTGTCAAGGACAGTAGTGGTCGTGAGATATCTTACGAGATCCAGAAGTATCAGCGCTCCAACCAAGATACCTGTTTGAATCAGCGACCTCTGATATTTGAGGGCGATGATGTAGTTACAGGTCAGGTTATCGCTGACGGTTCTGCTACCGAAGGCGGGGAACTGGCGCTAGGACAAAATATCCTGGTGGCTTACATGCCGTGGGAAGGCTACAACTACGAAGACGCTATCCTCATTAGCGAACGCCTGGTGATCGATGATGTTTACACCAGTATTCACATTGAAAAGTACGAGATTGAGGCGCGGCAAACCAAACTGGGTCCAGAAGAAATTACTCGTGAAATTCCTAACGTTGGGGAAGATGCCCTACGTCAACTGGATGAAACGGGAATTATCCGCATCGGTGCTTGGGTAGAAGCAGGTGACATCCTGGTTGGAAAAGTAACGCCTAAGGGTGAATCTGACCAGCCACCGGAAGAAAAGCTGCTTCGAGCCATCTTCGGGGAAAAAGCCAGGGATGTCCGAGATAACTCGCTACGAGTACCGAATGGTGAGAAAGGGCGCGTTGTTGATGTCCGGGTATTTACCCGTGAGCAAGGTGATGAACTGCCCCCTGGAGCCAACATGGTGGTTCGAGTCTATGTTGCTCAAAAGCGCAAAATTCAAGTCGGCGACAAGATGGCAGGACGCCACGGCAACAAGGGGATTATTTCCCGGATTCTGCCTGTAGAAGATATGCCCTACCTGCCAGATGGGACAGCATTGGACATTGTACTCAACCCCTTAGGCGTACCCAGCCGGATGAATGTCGGTCAGGTCTTTGAATGCTTACTAGGATGGGCGGGTGAAACCTTAGACGTTCGGTTTAAGCTGACACCATTTGACGAAATGTATGGGCAAGAGTCATCCCGAAGCACAGTACACGGCAAGCTGAAGCAAGCCAGTGAGGAAACTGGCAGGGAATGGTCATTTGACCCAGAACAACCTGGGAAAATCACAGTCTTCGATGGTCGTACAGGCGAAGCCTTTGACCGACCGATCACTGTGGGTAAGGCTTATATGCTGAAGCTGGTTCACTTGGTGGATGACAAGATTCACGCTCGCTCAACAGGCCCCTACTCACTCGTAACCCAGCAGCCATTGGGTGGTAAAGCTCAGCAAGGCGGTCAGCGCTTTGGAGAAATGGAAGTGTGGGCGCTAGAAGCCTTTGGTGCCGCTTATACACTGCAAGAGTTGCTGACGGTGAAGTCAGACGATATGCAGGGTCGTAATGAAGCACTAAATGCAATCGTCAAAGGCAAAGCGATTCCCCGGCCCGGTACTCCTGAATCCTTCAAGGTCTTGATGCGGGAACTCCAGTCTCTAGGCTTAGACATTGCGGTTCACAAAGTAGAAAACGCTGAAGATGGTACCAGCCGTGATGTGGAAGTTGATTTGATGGCAGATGCAGACCGCCGTCGGACACCAACTCGACCAACGTATGAATCCTTGAACCGCGAGGAACTCGAAGAGGATGAAGTCTAATTAGTTATGGGTTGTTCGTTGTTAGTTGTTAGCCGGAACAACGGTGATGTGCAACTAACAACGTTCACGACTAACCAACAAGTTCTTCAAAAAACAAACAACAAAAAACAAACAACGAAACACTGATGAGACATCAGCTAGAACAGCGGTTTGACTACGTCAAAATTGCGATCGCTTCTCCAGAACGCATCCGTCAATGGGGAGAAAGAACTCTCCCCAATGGTCAAGTAGTAGGCGAAGTCACCAAACCGGAAACCATTAACTATCGGACGCTTAAGCCCGAAATGGATGGGCTTTTCTGTGAGCGAATTTTTGGACCTGCTAAAGACTGGGAGTGTCATTGCGGTAAATACAAGCGGGTACGCCATCGCGGCATCGTCTGTGAACGTTGTGGTGTAGAAGTTACCGAATCCCGTGTGCGGCGGCACCGGATGGGATACATCAAACTAGCCGCACCCGTTGCTCACGTTTGGTATCTCAAGGGTATCCCCAGCTACCTCAGCATTTTGATGGATATGCCCCTGCGAGATGTTGAACAGATTGTCTACTTTAATGCCTACGTTGTTCTCAATCCTGGTAACGCTGAGAACTTGAGCTACAAACAGCTACTCACCGAAGATCAGTGGCTGGAAATTGAAGAACAACTCTACAGCGAAGATTCTCAACTGACCAACGTTGAGGTAGGGATTGGAGCCGAGGCACTACAACGCCTATTGCAAGATGTCAATTTAGATGCCGAAGGCGAAAAACTTAGAGAAGAAATTGCCAGCGCGAAAGGTCAAAAGCGGGCAAAGCTGATTAAACGTCTACGGGTAATTGACAACTTCATCGCTACTGGTTCTCAAACGGATTGGATGGTGCTGACGGTAATTCCAGTCATCCCACCCGACTTGCGCCCAATGGTGCAGCTAGATGGTGGTCGCTTTGCGACATCAGACCTCAACGACCTCTATCGGCGAGTAATCAACCGTAACAACCGACTTGCCCGCTTGCAGGAAATCCTAGCTCCAGAAATCATTGTCCGTAACGAGAAGCGGATGCTCCAGGAAGCTGTGGATGCCCTAATTGATAACGGACGGCGTGGACGCACGGTTGTTGGAGCAAACAATCGACCCCTCAAATCTCTCTCTGACATCATTGAGGGTAAACAAGGTCGCTTCCGGCAAAACCTACTGGGTAAACGGGTTGACTACTCTGGACGTTCCGTCATCGTCGTTGGTCCTAAACTCAAAATCCACCAGTGCGGTTTGCCCCGCGAAATGGCGATCGAGTTATTCCAGCCCTTTGTCATCCATCGGTTGATTCGCCAAGGTTTGGTCAATAACATCAAAGCTGCCAAAAAACTCATTCAGCGAGGCGATCCCAGTGTGTGGGATGTTCTAGAGGAAGTGATTGCGGGTCACCCAGTCATGCTTAATCGTGCGCCGACGCTCCACCGCTTGGGTATTCAAGCGTTTGAACCAATTTTGGTAGAAGGTCGAGCGATTCAACTACACCCCTTGGTCTGCCCTGCCTTCAACGCTGACTTTGACGGTGACCAGATGGCGGTGCATGTGCCTCTTTCTTTGGAAGCCCAGGCAGAAGCTCGCTTGTTAATGTTGGCATCCAACAATATCCTGTCACCCGCAACAGGTCGGCCAATTGTTACCCCTAGTCAGGATATGGTTTTGGGATGCTATTACCTGACAGCCGAAAACCCTGTATATCCAAAAGAAACGAAGCGTTATTTTGCCAACCTTGACGATGCGGTAAAAGCCTATGAGCAAAAGCAAGTAGATTTGCACGCTTATGTCTGGGTACGCTTTGACGGACTCGTAGATTCAGAAAAGCCAGATAACGAGGTCATCTCAACTGAACGTCTGGGCGATGGTACTGTCATGAAAGTCTACAGAGAACGGCGAGTCAGAGAAACGGCTGAGGGAGAGTTACTCTCCCAATACGTCCTCACAACTCCCGGTCGGATTGTCTACAACAAAGCGATTCAAGATGCGCTGACGAGCTAAAAAGTTGATGAGAGGGTTAGTAGCGAGTTGGATGTGATTGGGAAGCAGACGTTTTATCCGCTAACCTTAACCACTCGTTACTACCCAAGCATCAATTTCTCGCTCCCCAATCACCCTATTGGTAATTTTTAAAGCAGATGGTAGATCAAAAAGACGCAGTTTTTTACAACCGGGTTGTTGGTAAAGGCCAACTGAGAAAGCTAGTCGCTTGGGCTTTTACTAAACATGGCAGTGCTCGTAGTGCCCAGATTGCCGACCAACTTAAAGATTTGGGCTTCCGCTACGCAACTAAAGCGGGTGTCTCGATTAGTGTTGATGATTTGCAAGTACCGCCTGTGAAACGGGAGATGCTAGAAGCCGCTGAAGCGGAAATTCGAGCAACCGAAGCCCGATATACACGAGGTGAAATTACAGAAGTCGAGCGCTTTCAAAAGGTAATTGATACTTGGAATAGTACCTCTGAAGCGCTAAAAGATGAAGTGGTGCGTAACTTCCAGGCAACTGACCCCTTGAATTCGGTCTACATGATGTCTACCTCTGGGGCAAGAGGAAATATGTCCCAGGTACGACAGTTAGTGGGAATGCGGGGCTTGATGGCGAACCCGCAAGGAGAAATTATTGACTTGCCGATTAAGACCAACTTCCGAGAAGGCTTAACGGTAACAGAATATATTATCTCGTCCTACGGCGCTCGTAAAGGGTTGGTCGATACAGCACTCAGAACTGCTGACTCTGGTTATTTAACCCGGCGTCTGGTGGATGTGTCCCAGGACGTGATTGTGCGGGAGATAGATTGCGGTACGAATCGGGGCGTTACGGTTAAACCGATGACCGATGGCGATCGCGTTTTGATTCCCCTCGAAGACCGTCTCTTAGGTCGAGTGCTAGCCAAAGAAGTCGTTCACCCGAAAACAGGAGAAGTGATTGCCGATCGCAATCAGGATATCTCCGACGAATTGGCACGGGAAATTGGCAAAGCTGAAGTCACAGAAGTATTCGTGCGATCGCCCTTAACTTGTGAAGCCCCACGGTCAGTCTGTCAGTATTGCTACGGTTGGAGCTTAGCTCACGGGCACATGGTCGATTTGGGAGAAGCTGTTGGCATTATTGCCGCTCAGTCGATTGGTGAACCGGGAACTCAGCTAACCATGCGGACATTCCACACGGGTGGTGTCTTCACTGGTGAAGTTGCACGGCAGGTGCAGGCACCCATTGATGGCGTTGTACGCTTCTCGAAGCGTCTACGAACCAGAGGGGTACGAACCCGCCACGGAGAAGAGCGTGAGCAGGTTGAAGTCGCTGGTGATCTCATTTTAGAACCGAGCAGTGGCAACCAAAAGGCAAAAACGTTCCCGGTTACACCGGGTTCTATCCTACTCGTTTCAGATGGGGAAAAAGTTAAGGCACTTCAGCTATTGGCAGAAGTGGCATTGGATAAATCTCGCCTCTCCACCGAAAAAGCAGCGAAAGACGTTTCCTCCGACTTGGCTGGAGAAGTACTGTTTGCTGACTTGGTGCCAGAGGAAAAAACCGACCGACAAGGCAACACAACCCGGATTGCTCAACGGGGTGGTTTACTTTGGATTTTATCGGGAGAAGTTTATAACCTACCCCCTGGTGCAGAACCCGTGGTCAAAAACCGGGATGCCGTGCAGCCAGGAAGCGTACTCGCAGAAACTAAGTTAGTCACCGTTAATGGGGGTGTCGTCCGCCTTACCCCAGGCAGGCGGGAGATTGACATCATCACCGCCTCTGTGCTGCTCGACCAAGCGATGGTGCGGGTAGAAAGTAGCGGTGGTCGTGAACAGTATGTCATCCACACCACCAATAATCAGCGCTTTTTGCTCAAGGCGACGCCAGGAACAAAAGTGCTGAACAATCAGGTAGTTGCCGAACTCATTGATGACCAGTATCGTACCCAGACGGGCGGCATCATTAAGTATGCCGGGGTAGAGGTTGCTAAACGCGGCAAGGCGAAGCAGGGTTACGAAGTCGTCAAAGGCGGCACGTTGCTGTGGATTCCGGAAGAATGCCACGAGGTTAATAAAGATATCTCGTTGCTCTTGGTTGAAGATGGTCAGTATGTAGAAGCCGGAACCGAAGTTGTCAAAGACATTTTCTGTCAATCCGCAGGTATTGTGGAAGTCGTACAGAAAAATGACATTCTTCGTGAAATTGTCATCAAGCCAGGTTCACTGCATCTGGTTGATGAAATCCCAGCCGCTTTTGCAACAGAAGGTCAACTGGTGTATCCCGGTACAGAAGCGGTACCAGGACTTGAGGTCGCAGAACTCCGTTATGGGGAAGCGGTAGAAACCCCCGAAGGGATGGGGCTGATCTTGAGACCAGTGATCGAGTTTGCGGTGCCAGATGAACCGGATGTACCCTCGCAAGCTTCAATTAACAGTAGTAGAGGCTCAGGAGACGATAGTGCTGAGGCAATAGCGACTCGTGGGGCGACAGGGATTGAACTTCGGGCAATTCAGCGGCTTCCTTACAAAGATGGAGAGCGGGTGAAGTCTGTAGAAGGGCTAGAGTTGCTTCGCACCCAGTTGGTGTTAGAAATGACTCAGGAGTCTTCTGCACTTGAACATACGGGTTCCTCTCAGCTAAGCGCAGACATTGAGTTGGTCAGTGCTGAAGACTCTGAGGATATGCGCTTACAACTCGTTATCCTCGAATCTTTGGTAATTCGTCGCGACACAGCGGCTGACCCATTAGGTGGCAGCACCTCAACACAGCTTCTGGTTTCCGATGGGGATGAAATTGCACCCGGAGATGTGGTAGCAAAAACTGAGATCCAATGTAAGGAAGCGGGTGAAGTCAGAGGTATCCGAGAGGGTGCTGAAGCAATTCGCCGGGTACTTATTGTCCGCGATGCAGACCGCATCACAGTCCCGACTAACGCCGCACCTAAGGTTAAAGTTGGTCACTTGGTTGTGGCTACCGACCTGCTGGCAGATGGAACACCTTCTCCAGAATCCGGACAGGTAGTACAGGTCAGCGATGATTCAGTAACATTGCGAATTGCTCGTCCTTATCGGGTTTCTGCTGGTGCCGTGTTGCAGATTGATAATGGCGACTTGGTGCAACGGGGTGACAACCTGGTGTTGCTGGTCTTTGAACGAGCGAAGACAGGGGACATTATCCAAGGTTTGCCGAGAATTGAGGAACTCCTAGAGGCTCGTAAACCCAAGGAAGCGTGCGTCCTCGCTCGTCGTCCTGGTGAAACTCAGGTCGTTTACGAAGAAGACGAAACCGTTGATATCAAGGTAATTGAGTCAGATGGTGTTGTTGCCGATTACCCAATTGGGCCTGGACAAAATGCGATCGTTTCTGATAGTCAGAAAGTCCTGACAGGACAAGCTTTGACCGATGGACCCCCTAACCCGCATGAGATTTTAGAGATTTTCTTCAATTACATGCTGGAACAACAAGGAGTCTACGAGGCAGCACTAGTTGGACTTCAACAGGCACAACGCTTCCTAGTTAATGAGGTCCAGTCCGTGTATCAATCTCAGGGGATTGATATTTCCGACAAGCACATTGAGGTGATTGTCCGGCAGATGACCTCGAAAGTACGGGTGGATGACGGCGGCGATACAACGATGCTGCCAGGAGAACTCGTAGAACTGCGGCAGATTGAGACGGTGAATGAAGCAATGGCAATCACAGGTGGTGCCCCCGCACAATATACGCCAGTACTGCTGGGGATTACCAAAGCCTCACTCAACACCGATAGCTTTATCTCTGCGGCTAGCTTCCAGGAAACAACCCGTGTCCTCACAGAAGCTGCCATTGAAGGGAAATCTGACTGGCTGCGAGGTCTGAAGGAGAACGTAATCATTGGACGCTTGATTCCTGCCGGAACTGGCTACAATGCCTACGAAGACCCAACCCTAGCGACACTTGACCCTGACTATACGAGTGGAACAAGTGGAGTCTATGGTTATGGCGATCGCATTGATACCAGCGACCTAGACCAAGACGACCCACTGGTGCTGGATGACCGAACAGCTCGTGCTTACAATTTGGAAGATCGGGCAGCTTTTGGTGTCACGCCTAGCTTCTCGCCAGTTCTAGATGACGATGAAGACGTGGTTTTTGACGACTTTATGGACGATGGGGCTAATGATACTGAAGAGGAATAACCGTACTTGAGACTTCTTCCGATCTTCTAAGCCTATAAAAAAGGGCGGCTCACAGGGTCGCCCTTTTTCCTTTAATAACTCCGAATCCTAATCCCTTTACAGGGTCTGCGTGAAGCCAAGCGATCGCGCAGGGAATCACTCCCGCGATCGCGATTATTGAAATAATCATCCAGCCAACTACAACCGCGCTCAATTAGATCATCCAAATCCAAATTCCATAACATTACGGTTGCATCTTTACTCGCCGAGGCTAGTAACTTACCATTAGCGTCAGGACTAAAGTTTACTGCAAATACAGCATCCTTGTGACCCTGTAACGTCGTAATCAAACTACCATTCCGATTCCAGAGCTTAACCGTTTGGTCTTGACTAGCAGAGGCAATCAACTTGTTATCTGGGCTAAAACTCACCCAATTCACTGCGCCATTATGCCCCTTCAAGACAGTGATCAACTTGCCCTCCCGACTCCAGAGTTTTACCATCCCGTCACTTCCGGCAGAAGCAATCCACTTGCCATTCGGTGAGAAACTCACCCAAGTTACCGCCCCATTATGACCCGGTAATGTCGTGAGCAACTCACCGTTACTATTCCAAAGTTTCACCGTTTTGTCTTCACTGGCAGACGCAATTAGCTCACCATCTGGACTAAAAGTCACGCCCCAAACCTCAGCATCGTGACTGTTTAAGGTTTTCAGCAAAGTACCATCAATTTTCCAGAGGTTCACCGTATGGTCAGCACTGGCAGAAGCCAGCATCTGACCATGGGGTGAGAAACTGACACTAGTAACGCGATCGCGATGTCCCTTTAATGTTCTAACTAATGTGCCATTCGGTTTCCAAAGTTTAACGGTTTTGTCCCAACTCGCTGTAGCGATAGTCTTACCATTAGGGCTGAAACTAATATTACTGACTGACTCGCTATGCCCTTTGAGAGAAGCAAAACTTCGCGTTTCTACATTCACCCCATCTCGATGCCAGAGTTTCACGGTTTTGTCCCAACTCGCTGTAGCAAGGGTCTTACCATCCGGGCTGAACACTACACTACTGACTGGCGCACTATGCTCCTTGAGGGTTTTAAGCCGCTCACTGTCGTAGTACCATAACTTAATCGTATTGTCAGCACTCGCACTGGCAAGAGTGTGACCATCCGGGCTGAAGCTCAAACTCTGAACTAAATTTCCATGCCCTTTTAAAGTTTCGACCACCGTGCCCTGACGAGTCCAGAGTTTAATTGTGTTGTCGGCACTGGCAGAAGCAATTTGCTGACCATCCGGGCTGAAGATAACAGAGAGAACCCAATTCATGTGTCCTCGTAGGGTTGCGAAATTGCGCGTCTCGACATTTTCCCCATTACGACGCCAAAGTTTCACTGTTTTGTCGGCACTAGCAGAAGCAAGCGTCTGCCCATCCGGGCTGAAACTTACACTCATTACCGCATCATCATGGGCTTTCCAGGTTTTGAGGAACGTACCATCCCGACGCCAGAGGGCAATAGTTTTATCTTTACTGACTGAGGCAAGCATCTGACCATCTGGGCTGAAGCTTATCCCCAAAACGCGATCGCTATGTCCGTTGAGTGTTTTGAGGAAAGTACCATCAGCCTTCCACAATTTCACGGTTTTGTCCCAACTTGCACTAGCAAGCAACTGACCATCTGGGCTGAAACTAACGCTATGAACGTTTTTTGTATGCCCTGTTAGGGTTTTGATCAAAGTGCCGTCAACCTTCCACAGTTTCACGGTTTTGTCGTGACTGGCAGACGCAAACATCCTGCCATCCGGGCTAAAACTGACGCTGTTGACCCAATCTTTATGAGCGGATAGGGCTTTGAGCAAGGTTCCATCTGCTTTCCAGAGTCTAATCGTGTGGTCTTTACTTGCCGAAGCGATGAACCGACCATTGGGGCTAAAACTGACGCTACTCACCCAATCCGCGTGTCCCTCCAGGCGATTGCGTTCTCTCACGCCATAAACGGCTTGTTGTAAAGCTGTAACTACTCGCATTCGGGTTTCCGGTGTCGCCACTAAAGAGCGTTTCAGTTCTCTACCTGCCGCTAAGCTTTTAAGCAGTGCGTCAAATTTTCGATTAGAAGAAACTAGCACTTCTGAGGATGCACTCATTTCACTCAATTGAGCATTCGTTTCACTAATCATGCTTCGCAACCCCAGTCCCCCAGCAATCACTGTCAATGTTGCTAGTGCGACTCCAACCAAACGGGCTTTTCGGAGGCTTTGAGTAAGAACTTGATTGAGCTTATCTTCCGTATTACGTTGTTGTTCTGTCGCTTTCGCTAGTTTTGTACGGAGTTCTTTTTCCCGCAGTTTGGCGCGGAGTTGCTCAATTTCATCCTGCTTCTGTTTGTCTTTTTTGCGTAGTTCCTGTAATTCTATCTGAATATTTAATTGCTCTTTCTGGCGAATAAATTCAACCAGATAGTCATGAACCAATTGATAGCGGTTGGTGGGAACTTCTGGCAAGAGAAAGACTAAACCTGATTTTTCTAAAATCTCTAAAATTAAATCTAATTTTTGGGATTCTATTGCTGATTCGACCGCTAACTCGGCACGAGTTTTCAGAGGACGGTTATCATTTTCATCCGTAAGTAAGTATAAGACTAGCCAAGCCGCATGTTCATTTTCAGGACCACAGTCGGTAATAACTTTTTCCAAGAACCGCTCAACCAGTCTTTGCTTGGGTCCCGATTGCTTGTATTGCGCTAAGGTTGTGATGTTCTCCGCTTGCAGTTGCGCTCCCACAACCTGCAACTCAATCGGGCGAACCGTTCCCAGTTCTCCTGCTAAATCTTGTACCAATTGAGCGATTAATGCTTCTTCTAAATAGAAATGCGCCCTTTCGGTTAAGCTTTGGATGACTGAACGGGCATCTTCTAGAGAAAAGTTTCCTAAAGAGTAACGAACTTTTTTGTCAAGGATATTGTTATCAATGACTTCAAAGTTAAATTGTTCAAATTCTAGTAGGTAATGTAGGTAATCCTCTCTTAGAGAAAGGATAACTTTCACAAAGGAGAGATTGAGGCAATCTCTTAGGAATTCATAAAATAATAATCGTTCTGATTGATTGGTAGACGTGAAGAAAAACTCTTCAAACTGGTCAAAAATCAAAACAGTTAATAAGTTCCGCTCAGCGTTGTGTCGTAACTGCTCTAGAAGGTTTTTAATCTTTTCTGGGTTATCTTGACTGGCATTGAAGCTAAGCTTGATGGGTTCTTCGCCTTCTCGCAAACCATAATCATCTAACGCTTGACCTAGACCTTTGCCAAGTTCTCGAACCCAATCGGTGTAAACTTGCAGGACAAGAGGTAAAGCAATGCGATCGCCTAATGATCGATGCTTCAGCGCAGGCACTAATCCTGCTGAAACAATTGAACTTTTACCAACACCGGAATGTCCGTGAATTACCGTTAGTTTGTGGTCAGCCCGACTCATCCGTTCAATTAAACGGTTAATATCCTGCTGACGCCCGGAGGCAGCAATTTCCTGCGCGACAATTTCTTGCTGCTCAACGGGTGCTAAGGTTGGGTTTGTAACAGGGCGCTGGGGTTGTAGGCGGGCTGCCCCAATGAACGCTCGAAAGCCAT
Organism: Symplocastrum torsivum; assembly: GCF_059505465.1. Taxonomy (NCBI): domain Bacteria; kingdom Bacillati; phylum Cyanobacteriota; class Cyanophyceae; order Oscillatoriales; family Microcoleaceae; genus Symplocastrum; species Symplocastrum torsivum. The sequence continues at coordinate 58,564 of NZ_JCACKQ010000126.1, forward strand.
ACAACTGCTCTACTGATCGTTGTTCTTGCTTAAGCCGGAATGCCTCTAAGTACCGTCCTTGCTCAAAGTAAAGGGTACGCAACTCTTCTAATAAGTGAAGGTAACGCTCTGGTTCGTAGCGATGATCACTTGAAGCGATCGCATTTTGCAGTTCATTACTAGCTGTTTCCAGGTTGTGCGACGCTTGTGACAATTGATCAAGCTGTCGCTGCGATTTCACCAAAAATAATTGATACAACTGTGCCAATAAAAAGCGGTGTAAGCCTTGATGCTCAATAGGCTTGCTGGAAACCTCCCCTAAAATTTCGAGGGCTAGTTCTGCTTGCTCTTGGGCGTTTTCCCATCTTGCGTAGGACAGTGCCACCTCTGCTAAAAAGCCGTAATCTTGAGCCAGTTGTACTTTAGAGCCGTAGAGTTGATGTAAGGTGACAGCCTTTTGACAGAGGATTTGCAAAGCATCCCACGCTTCCAATCGTTGCAGTACCTCGGCAAGTTGAGTGATAAACTGAGCCACCAAGTCTCGACGCCCTGCCTGAGTAAAGACATCAACGCATTGCAAGAGATAAGGCCAGGCTTCCTCTAAATTGCGATGTCGTTGTGATCGATGCAAGTCAGCAAAGCGACAATGACACAACCCCATGTAGAACAGCAAAACTCCTTGCCGCTCTAGATTGTTACTCGCTCGCCAAAATCTTAAGCTTTGTTGGTAATGAGCAAAAGCAGAATCGATGAAGTCACTGGCATAGTCATATTGCCCAAAGACAAATTGCAGGCTGGCTTCGAGTTGAGGATTGATGACGTGTTGGCGGCTTTGTAAATCCCTGAGGGCAGAATCGAGTTCTAAGCGAGAACGGCAACCCGTTGCCAAATTGAGGGTGGAATGGTGAGTACAAACGCGCCAAGGGGCGTATCTCCCACTCTCAGCACCGAGGACAGTATTGAACAGCGAATCTGCCTTTTGCCGCAGGAAATCAATTAACTCAGTTGTTGCGATTTCAAAGCGAATTGGTGTTGCCGCCCAACTCGCGAAGTCAGGCGCAAACCGCACTATCGAGGCAAGTACCTCGTCATTTACCCACAACACCAAGGGGAAAGGTAGCCGTTTGCGAAACTCATCACGCACTTGATTGCTGGATGTCAGTAAATCATCAAGCGCAACGACAGACTCTATGCCTAAGACGAACAAGGCGGGACAAGGTTCATTATCCGGGCACATACCATGCCCGTAGGTTTGAATGGTGGTGTAGAGGGTTGTGACTGTTTCAGGTAGCGTTAACTCGCGAATCGTGTATCGGTTTTCCGCAAGTTCCCGCAAACGACGCACCATGCGATCGCGCAGACGTTTGTAGTTGCAACGCACTAACACTAGAGAAAATTCCCCTAGTGAAAGTGCGATCGCCCTATCAAGCGCCCTTAAAGATCGTTCGTTATATACGGCAACGTCTTCGGATCGCTGTGTTTCAACCATAATTGAAATTTTTGCGCCTCTTCTAAAGCCGGATTAATCCCAAACCAAGACCCCTGATGGTCGCGGTATTCAAAAACAATCATGCTTCGTAGCAAGGTTTGGTATTGCGTGTCCCCTCTTACAGTTTGATGTTGTACGACCTGAAACAGCAACTCCCATTCATCATCGGTAATTGATGAAGTCAGGTAATCCCGGCGTTCACGAATCACGCTTTCTAAGCACTCACGAGGGATAGGTGGGCTTTCTTGTCTCAGGCAATCAAATAGTAGCCCCAACAAGTTCCGCACATGACCTCCACTGACACGGCAGAGGCGATTTAAGGTTTCTGGATGATCGAAAACCTGTGTAATCAACTCTGGCTGTTGGTTGATTGGCGCGTTGGGGAAGGCTCGCACCAACACCATCTGCCGCAGTAGATTCATCCCTTGCTGAAACTCCTCACCATCCCGTTGTCGGACTGGCACCATTGGTAAAACTTTGGGAGTTAGTCCACCACCCAAGCGATTTTTGAGCGTTTCACAATCATTTGAGAAAATTAATGCCAGGGGAATCGTGTAGACGACGTGACAATTGAGTTTTCGTAGTTGTTCCCCCCGGTCAATAAACAAGTATTCTGGTTGCGATCGCCCCGAAGGAAGAGGGCGTACATCAACCCGATCCAGATTATCGACAATCACGACTAATCCTGCTTTACCCCGCCGCTTTAATTCAGTAGTTGCACGTTCAAGTAGTTCTTCATTAATCGATTCCAAAATCCCACCCGTGCGAGGCTCCAGGTATTCCCGCAACCGACGGCGAAGCTTTGGACTTTCTTTTGTTTTGGCGGTAATTTTACCAATCCCCACCGATAGTTCTGCTTGCGCTTCCAAATCGATTGGCGTTTGCAAAAAATCAGCAATCTCGGTAAAAAGATTGGCAAAGTAGCCCGGTTTGAGCTTGATTTTTATCGCTTCGAGACTTTCACTAACTTGACCCGCAACGCTGAGTAAGATATCGGTAATATCAACGTCAGCCATGTCTAAGTCTTGAGAAGACTCGAAATAAACGACATGGAATCCCTGTTGCTCTAACTCGGTTTTTAGCCTGAGCAACTCGGTAGATTTCCCACAGCCTATATGTCCTGTAAATAGCTGACAAGTCGGCTCATCCGGTGAAATGAGCGTGATTGTCCGCTTCAATGATTCAATGATTTTACTTCCTCTAACCGAAGAAAAATCAATATAGTACTGCCGATCTTCCTGCTCACCAACGGTGAGAGGCTTACTAGGATTACAGGCTTTATAAAATCTTGGTAGATCGAGTCCCATAAGAAGTCATCTTCCTTCTTTATTTCGGTTAATTGCATGTGACTTTTTGATGGCAGATGTTACAGTCTTCTCTCGCTGTTTTACCCTCAAGAGAAAATAGCAACCCGCTCAAAAAGCTTATGCAGAAAAAAAGATGCCCCATCAGTAATCACATCCTAGCTACTACTATCGTCACAGATGCCTAGTAGCTGACACTCCTTATTTTGTTCATCCCTGGCTGCCTGGAGAATTGGTGAAGATGCCTGACTATCGAGTGTAACCTGAGAAATTCTCGCACTTTGTCTAGTAAATTGAAGATTTACTAAATTGTTGAGCGGAATATTGGCGAAATGTAGACCTACCCCGACAATCACCATAGGTAAGGTCATGACCACACTCAATAATTGTTTACTCATCCTTTTCCTGCAACTTCATAGCGCCTGAGGACGTGAGAGGAATCGCAAGACAATACGTTACCGATTTCAGCAGACAGTTAACGATAGGAAAGGTAAAAAAGAACTCTCCATGTTGCCGCGTCCCCTTAAACAGGTAAATTATTTCTGCACGACTCAATCAGAGTTCTCAGTTCTTTTACTAACCAATCTTCTTGTGCTAGTGCCTTGGATCAGGAGAATTTGCTCAAAATGTTGTAAAGATAAGATGTATTTTTAGCAAATAAATGCTAGTTTTAAGGATTAGTTTTTTCGCTGTAGACGTAAAAGGGTGTGTTCTGGTTCCAAGACCAAACGCGATCGCATGAGATAAGGCATTGACACAGCTTGTGAGATGAGAGTCAGCTAGGTACCCAGAAGTTCAGTCAAGCTAGCGAGAGTTTCACAAGTTCTGCAAGTTCGATGTCTGAGCTAGACGAACTTGAAACCTTGGTAAAACAGACAGGTAAGCTATTCCACATTTAAGTTACATAGTTGGGATGGGCAAGATGCCCATCCCACAAAATTTTTATCAACAACGCTAGTGCTTGCCTAGATGTGGAGCCGCTTAGAAGCTTATTCTACAGATGTTGTCATCATATATGGTAAGGGCTAAATTCATGCCGACTCCAGCCGGACTGCCTCCAATTTTTGAAAATACGCCTGTCGATTTGGTTCCGAGTCAGCAGATTGCTGCCTTCCCGATGAACACGTTTTTGGAAAGTATTGCGATCGCCTCTGACAACACACTGTTTATTACAAATCACTTTGAGGGCAAGGTGATTCGTATTGGTGCAGACAAAATACCAGTTATCCACGTCGAGGTTAGCGGCAAAGCAACAGGACTTGCCTTTACCCCAGATGGCAATTTACTACTAACAGGCTGGGATGAACAGGGAACCTCCACCATTTTCAAAATTTCTCCTCAAGGTGTAGTAGATACGCTCCTATCCGTCCCAGAGGCGATGTTTTTGAATGGATTGACTCATCTAACTGGAGATTACTACTTAATTGCTGACTCTTACAGGGGCGCGATTTGGGAACTAAACGCAAGGCAAAAAACTATTCGTATTTGGTTAGAACATCCTCTCCTGGCGCGAACCTCCCCGGATCAGGAGTTTCCTGCGGTAAATGGTCTGAAGCGTTTTGATGATGTGCTTTATGCCTCAAATACACAAAAACAGCAGCTTGTCCGCATTCCCATTCAGGCTAACCGTCAGCCTGGGGAACCGGAGATATTTGTTAGTCAAGTCAATATTGATGATTTTGCCTTTGATCGCGTTGGCAATCTCTACGGCACAACTCACATCTACAACAGCGTGGTGAAGATTACACCAGATGGTAAGGTGAGTGCGATCGCCCAAGCCGAACAAGGAATGACGGGCAGCACAGCATTGGCGTTTGGTCGAGTGGAAGGCGATCGTACAGGCATTTATGTTGTCACCAATGGCGGGATGTCCCTACCCTTACCAACAGGTATTGCGCCTGCCCAAGTCGTGCGTCTCGAAGTTGGAATTGAAGGATTACCTTTAATAAGCTGTTGAACATTCAACTTGGTGTTTTGCTTAATCGATAATTTTCAAAAACAAGCTCGAAATTGACTTAAGTGATCGCCCCAGTTCCCGCTCTTGTGCCGTCATCGGTTCTAGCTAATTAGACGATAATAAATTGTCGGGTTCTGATTGCTGCTCATGACTCAACAACTGCTCAATACAGAAGACTATTCGGAAGAAATCGTCACCAAGCTTGACATTAGCCACCTTGTCATCGAGGACGATACCCCTATGGATAATTTTCAATCTGAACAGCAACGGTTACTGGTGGAACCTGTTTATAGTTCTAAAGCACTGCCGTCCCCTTTTTTAGCGGCTGCAAATGTGGGATTGTTCTACAAGTTGAAGGACGATCCAATTGTTCCTGATGTTCTGCTCAGTTTAGGGGTGCAACGTGCCGAGGATTTATCTCAGAGGCGAAATCGCTCCTATTTCGTTTGGGAGTTTGGCAAAGTCCCCGATGTCTGCATTGAGATCGTGTCGAATCAGGAAGGCGATGAGTTAACCCTGAGCCAGAAATCGCAACAAAAGGGCAAGGAAGTTTGCAAGAAAGACATTTATGCTCAGATTGGTGTCCCTTACTATGTGGTGTTCGATCCACTGCGGCAGATTCAGGGTGAGCGTGAGATGAATAGGGCGCTGCTACGAGTCTGGACACTAACATCAGGACGGTATGTGGAACTCACACCAGTCGAGGGGATTGTCGAAGTGGGGCAGTCTGTTTGGTTGGAAACCGTTGGCTTGGGGCTAACGCTGTGGGAAGGGCAGTTTGAAGAGGCAGTGACTAGGCTGTGGTTGCGCTGGTGCGATCGCGATGGACAAGTCATTTCCACAGGTGCAGAACGCGCCGATCGACTGGGCCAGAAGCTACGGCAATTGGGCATCAATCCTGATGAAGTTTAAGTCTGACCTTGTGAGGATTAGCAGCGGACTTTTCGATAGCAAATGTTACTCACTCTCGTCTAGCTGTTGTACCCAATGAGAGGAGACACCAACACGATAAAAGCTCAATGAACACGATGACCGAATAATGCAGTAGGGGCAAGTGGCTCAATATCTGAGTCGAATCCACCTACCTGATTTGTGCGGATTAACCACATAGACGCTCCATTCTTGAGAAAAGTTGTGGCAATTTCATCGTGTGCTCGTCGTGGTAGTACCGTTCGCCAAGTCGTCAATGCCGCCAAGAAATTACTTGCAGAGCTTGTTTTTGATTGAGTTCCTGCAAGCAGTTGAGCATTTTTGCGCCAATCAGAGCGCACAATCCCCAGTGGCACCAGTTGACGCTCTAGCGATCGCCCTAACTTCACCAACTTCCCAAAACGTCGAGTTTGAGAGTGATCGGGATAACGCTGGAGCCAATCTTGAATATCAGGATTAGTTTGGATTGCCGCCTCAATTCGCTTAATAGTTGCATATAGTGCCTGGTTAGCATCCTGGACACAAGAGGTAGCTGGTTTCACGATGGCAACACCTGTACCATCTCCAATCCGGTAACGCGCCATCATGATATCCATCTGGCGAGTAAATTCTTTTAGAGGTGACACTATGATGCCGTCAAAGTTGTAATCTTCAGTCACCGCATCCAGTTTGATTAGAATATCCGAAACCGGGCGATTGCCCAACCAACCCCGTTGCAAATCGCCCATGTAACCTGACCATGAGATTGTCCCAGAAACAATACCATCCGGGTTATGGGCGTAAACTTGTTGATATTCAATGTCAAAGCGTAATTCTTGGGTCAAGGGTTCCCGCACGACACTGGCTAGTCCATAGGCAAAATGACCTGTGACTACACCAAGGGGAGCCGATTCTGCTTTTTTCCCACCTATGCCCCCAAAGGTATGCAGGACAATTGCTTGGTCTCCTTCTCGCCATTGAGATAGCGCTTGCTTGCTTTGTTTCGTAGTTGGGTCGAGGAGAAGGGTTTTCGCTTTGCCCTTTTGTGCCTGGGTGCCTCGCCAGTATTTTTTGTTAATGTAGTTAACTGCCGCTTTTCTTCCCAAGCGTATTTCATCGGGCTGGAGTTGTAATAGGGAGCGAGGTGCGATCGCTTGTGTCACAAAAATGCCATCGGCATCTTTAGCGCCATAAATATACCAGCCACTTGAGTTAAAAGGTGATTTTTCTAAACCTTGGTTTTTAGAGCGGAATACTCCACGCCGATCTGCTGGAACTTGCGGAATCCGAATCATCTCTTCGGAACCATCAAATTGCTTTGAATTTGGGTTAAAGTGACGCACTAAAAATGTATCAGAACTCTTAATCTGCGGCTCAGTAATCGTCACTAAGCCGTAATAACGACCTGTAATTTGGATCGGTTCGTTTTTCAGGAGCAATGTTGGGCGCTCACTGCCTGTTTCCTGTACAACAGTTGGCGCTTTCAGCATTACCATCACATTATCATCAGGTCTTGCTCCAGCCAGTGATTCCAAGGGGTCAACTTGCAGCCAATTATTTAAGCGATCGGGATGCAAGTTTCCTTGGTTTTTACTGTCTTGCGTTTGTTGGTTGAAGCGAACATCTTGGGTGACTGCCTGCACATAATCTTGCACCTCTGCATCATTGCTCCACCTCAAGTTCACTATCGTTCCTACTAAATTCTGATGAGCAGTATCCGCATGATGAACTTCAAAGAGAACACCATTAACCGTTTGGCGTTGCTCTTTTGTTGGTAAAATCAAGCGTCCCGTCCAGGTTCCTACTGGTTGATAGTGACGAGATGAAATCGGTTGATTTAGAGGATAATAACTAGGCTGATTAAAAAGTGCTTGACTATAAATTTTATAGTTGGTTGAATGCCTCTCTCCAGCAGCTTGTAAGAACTGATAGTAGAGAAAAGCGCCTGAACCTAAAATGACTAGGCTCAGACCCAGAAAACAATAAAAAAGCAATTTATAGTGTCTTCTTCGCTTAAGCAATGGTGTATCTGTTATGTCTCAATACTATTATCAGTGCCTGAGAGAGAGTATGGCATCTCAGATCTTGCACCAAGCCCTGGCGATTTCAATCGCGGCTATGGCTATATAAACAAAGTCCGCGTAGGCGGACTAACGCAAAATTAAGGGTTTTGAAGCCTGTTCCAGGCAGGCTACCCTGCGGGAAGCCGAAGAAAGCGTCTATGTTTGTGTAGCCCCAGACTTCCAGTCTGTGGGTGATAAGGTGCAAGATCTGAAGTATCACAAATGCTGGCGCTTGGGATGGTGGATTCCACACTCTTGATACAAGCCGCTTAGCCCAACAGTGACTAGCATGAGAATAGTAGTCATACAGTATTGACGGCAAAGCAAGCTTTCAAAATAGCCAATGGCAGGAGGTACGATTTTGACAGATTCATTACCAGAACCTGACTTCCTGGATTCTCTTGCTTCAGATCAGGAGTTGGATAGAGCGATCTTGAGTGTTGAAGAGATTCAGGCGGAACTGAACTACAAGCAGGCACAAGACGCACTACGGGACTTGGTGACGAATCTCGACTTGACACCCAAAGAGCAAGCGGGTTTAGAGTCCCAAATTAATGATTTAACCAACCTACTGGACAAACTGGAACATTCTTGTATCCAGATTGCGGCTTTTGGCATGGTGGGACGTGGGAAATCATCGGTACTTAATGCCTTATTGGGACAACCTGTGTTTGAAACGGGGGCGCTGCATGGTGTCACCCGTGATAGTCATAACGCTAACTGGCAGTTGACGCAAGAAACGGTGGGAGACACAAATCAGGAGATCCTGCGAGTCGCACTACCGAGTATTGGCGATTCCCAAATTCAGCTCATTGATACGCCAGGAATTGATGAAGTAGACGGTGAAACTCGTGAAGCGTTAGCGATCGCAGTAGCAAAACAGGCAGACTTGCTGCTGTTTATCATCGCAGGTGATATGACCAAGGTGGAGTACGAGGCGCTTTCTAAACTGCGGGAAAGTGGCAAACCGATGTTGTTGGTGTTCAACAAAATTGACCAGTATCCCGATGCAGATCGACAGGCAATCTACTGCAAAATTCGAGATGAGCGGGTGCGTCAGTTGCTTTCACCAGAGGAGATTGTCATGGTGGCAGCTTCGCCATTAGTGGCGGTTGCGACTCGGCGTGCTGATGGTACTGTTGGGGTAAAGCGTCGTCCAGGCACACCACAGATTCAGGATTTGAAGCTGAAAATCTTAGATATTTTGCATCGAGAAGGAAAGTCGTTGGTTGCCCTGAACACGATGCTGTATGCAGGTGATCTGAATGAGCAACTCGTCAAACGGAAAATGACGATTCGGGAGGAGAGTGCAAATCAAATTATCTGGAAGGCGGTAATGACGAAAGCCGTTGCGATCGCACTAAATCCTGTTACCGTCCTTGACATTCTCACCGCTACTGTAATTGATGTGGTGATGATTCTCACCTTATCCAAACTCTACGGCATTTCTATGACCCAGCAGGGTGCGATCGGGTTACTGCAAAAAATCGCGCTTAGTATGGGTGGGATTGGCGCAAGTGAACTTTTGGCAACGCTTGGATTGGGTTCCCTTAAAGGTTTGTTGGGTCTTTCGGTACCAGCAACGGGGGGGGTATCATTAGCGCCTTATCTGTCTGTAGCAGTAACTCAGGCAGGTGTTGCAGGTGTCTCTACTTATGCCATAGGACAAGTTACCAAGTTTTATTTGGCAAATGGGGCATCTTGGGGGCCAGATAGTCCAAAAACTATTGTGAGTCGTATTCTCTCTTCTCTGGATGAAACTTCAATTCTCAATCGCATCAAGGGAGAATTGGAGGCGAAACTGGGTAGGCAGCGATTGGATTTGAAAACGCGGTAGTAGCAGTGAGTTGAGTAAGAGCGATCGCGTTTGATTACCTTGTGTATTAAAGACCTAACACCCCCAGCCCCCCAAGCTGGGTTTTTCTACAAATGATTACTTTTCGCTGTTGTGAGAGTGACATTCGTATGAGGTTGTAGTTATGCCCTCGCTTTCGCCCTCCAAAGAGCGATCGCGAAAATACTGACGATATAAGTCAAAACGAGGCGTGACATAGTTGCCCTGCAACTGAACCAAACCCATACTGTGTAACTTAAAAGCTTGTACTGACTCTAATTCCACAGGTTCGCTGGTAGTGACTACCTTCGCAAAGGCAGCGGCTAACTTTGGATGCTGTTGAAGAGTCCATAAGTGCCTACGCAGATGATCTCCATAGAGTCCCGCTTCTGTAGGGGCAACTTGCAACAACTGTTCAAGCGTAATCTGCCCAGTCGCCATGTGATAAAGAGCGACTCGCACGAGATAGGGATGTCCACCAACAATGGACATAAGTTGCTCAATCTGAGCGGTATTCCACGCCAAACCATGCCGCTGGGTTAAATCCTGTACTTGCTCACTAGTAAATTCCGGCAACTCAATTGGCAACCCTACATTGAAGGGCGACTGATTAACATTGAGTGGAATATAAACCTCTGTTGAATGTACCACCACCAATCGAAATTTTTCCCATAAGCCACTGTCTTGGTCACCATAGCCAGCGTTTTCGTACCAAGCTCGCAATAGACCAAAAAAATCATCAGCAATTTTGGGATACTGGAAAACGCGATCGACTTCATCTAAGCCCAACACCAATGGCTGCTCGCTTTCCGACAATAGACAATCTTCAAAGTAAATCGTGCAGTTATCTTTGCTGCCATAAGTATCAGTCCAATACTCATCAACTTGGTAGCGTAACCGCAGCTTCCGAGTAATCCTGGCGCAGAACCACTGCAAGAGTTCATTGAGATTTGTGAAAACGGCAGCATCAGCGTGTTGAAAGCTTAGAGGAACAGTGCGATAGCCTAGCTCTTTTGCCTGATAGAGAATCCTCGCCATCAAGGACGTTTTGCCCATCTGCCTCGGTGCTTTAATCCGGATTAGTGCGCCAGGTTGTGAAATCTCTTTGTAGCACTGAGCTTCAAACGGAACTCGCTCCACATAAAACGCAGATGCTAGACGCACTTGACCACTCGGCAGCTCCGGTTCTGCAACAGGTAAGGGAGTAGGAAGTGGAGAGTAGGAAGTGGGGGAGAAGATTTCACTGTTACCTGGTTCATCGGTATTTGTCGAAGTTATAAGTTCTTCATTACTGCCAATGTCCTCTCGATTCCTCAACAAAAGGTTTAAAACATCTTGCACAATTGTTGGTGTGTCAGCCGCTGATGTCCACTCACGCTGCTTAATCCCTTGGAGGTAGCTGCGTAGGTCGTGGTTCAATGGGGCATTAAGAGGACAATTTACTCGGATGGGCAGCACAACAGGTTTATTTGTTCGGCGAGAATCACGCAACTCCTTAGCTCGCCGTAACTCCTCAAGCACCATTTCACTCACGGCAGCTTGTGGAGATAGTAGTAGTAAGAAGTAGTCGCACTCTTCAAATGCTGAATCACTCTGAGATAGCCAATCTTTCCCCAGTTGAGAACGTTCTGAAGACATTGCTCCGACACTAGCGATATAAGCTTGGTTTCCCGAAGCGTTGATGGCATTACATAAGTGTGCGGCGAGACTAAGTTCTGGCTCATGCGATCGGTGTGAGATGAAAACTCTCTTTGTCGCAACCTCGAATCTTTCTTCTGGTGAGTCAGCTAATTGAGGTGGTGATTCTCCTAACTGAGACTGCTGTTGCTTCAAAGCTCGCTCTAATGCCCCTCGGAAATTTTTTTTAGTGACTTTTTCTCCCAAGACCATTGAGAGCTTTTTCCATAACTTATAACCAACATCTTTTTCTACATACTCAGGATTAAGTGGGTACATTTTTTCGTAAGTATGACCTTGCCATGACCCTAAAAATATTGCTCGCTCAAGGTCATTTAGATGCTTTGCCGTTTGAGAATAAATTAATTTGTCTGCAAACTCTAATGCTTCTTCAACATTCATAGTTTGTTTCAAATCTCTAAAAAATGACATAACTTATCTATAAACATAATCGACAAAATAGTGATGAAAATCTTCTAAGGAAATATTTTACATCAACAACATATTATGTTCCTTCCTGTCAAATAAGTGATGACAGTAACAATGAAGAGATAACTCTTTAGCTGTGGACGGAGGCAAGAAGTAAGACACCTGGAGTTAATCATAAGCTGTATCTTTTCAAGCGCTAAGCTACGCTCAATCATCTCTTAATAACCTTTAGGCTCTGGGATAGGAAATAGCAACATTGCTCTTATTGTAATTCTCGCCTAGTAAAACAAGTAGGTACTCATTAAATTCATGAACTTTACTGAGGTTTTATGAGTTTGTTTGTCTTTAGATAATTCATCAAGCCTTCGTAGACAAAACAGCTTAAATAGTATATGTAAAAACCATGAGTTTTTCTGGTTACCTTTATTGTTTTTTTGACACACACTAATGATAGTTAATTTAAGTTGGTTTTCGTTGGGGTGAACGACTTGAATAACGAGGAGTTTAGACAGATGTCTTCATTAATTTAATTCACCTACTTAGTTTAAATTTTCAGAGGTTAGCAAGATGTTTAATCTTACAGAGGTGATAATTAATAACTGTGTTGAGCGCCTGCAAGCTGGATATCGCCAAACTTTCGGCAGCTTCAGATCAGAATATGTTGATATCCTTGGTTGGGCAGGAAATATGGCTTTGGAAGTTATTGCCAACAGCGACGCTCTCTATCACGACGTAGAACACACTATCTTAGTAACTTTAGTAGGACAGGAAGTTCTGCGGGGTAAGTACTTCCGCGAAGGAAGCGTCTCCTGCGAAGACTGGTTAAACCTAATCATTTCTTGGCTGTGCCACGACATTGGCTATGTCAAGGGAATCTGCCGTAGTGACAGTGAAGAGGATCAGTTGTATGCAACTGGGCTAGACGACATGATGATCTCGCTGCCGTTTGGTTCAACAGATGCCAGCTTGACTGCTTTTCATGTAGACCGAGCTAAACTTTTCATCGATGAGCGCTTTGGTACTCACACACTGATTGATACAGAAGCGGTTAAGCGCAATATTGAGCTGACTCGTTTTCCAGTACCAGCAGATAAAGAGTACTTGGAGACGGCTAACTACCCAGGTTTGGTAAGGGCGGCTGACTTAATTGGTCAACTGGCTGACCCACGCTACTTGCAAAAACTGCCTGCCTTGTTCTATGAGTTTGAAGAAACTGGCGTGAACAAGACGTTTGGTTACTCTTCTGGTGGTGATTTGCGTAAGAACTATCCAAACTTCTACTGGAATGTTGTCTCTGGCTACATCCAGCCAGCGTTACGCTACTTAGAGTTGACAGTTACCGGAAAGCAAATCATTGCGAGTCTCTACGCTAATGTGTTTCGGGTAGAACACGAATAACTAAAGCCAGCTAACTTTTTTGGTCATTGGTTAGCTGGCTTTTTGTCATTTGTACCTAGTGCCGTCTAGGACTTACCGATTGAGAAATCCTTGGACTTGTTTAAGCGCAGCAGCACCGATATTGAATAATGCCCAGCTAGCTGCCAAGATGACAGGAGACAAAACGGCTACTATACGCCAATCAAATTCCATGTTTTTATCCTCACTTAACGCTTGAAGTTTTTTGAACGTTTCTCATTTTTCTATTTTTAGGCAAATTGGTTCAGATGGCTACAGGATTTGTTTGTGTTTGGTACTTCAGTTAGTGGGGTGTAGTAAAAGTAAACCCCAAGTCAGTACTTCTTCCAGCGTGTACTAGTGCAAGCTTCTCATATCGCTTTGCATGTTCAATCAGTTCAGCTGCCTCGGTAGGTGAGACATCGCGTAATTGCTTAGCCGGAACGCCAACTACCAGTGATAAAGGTGGAACGTCTTTACTTACCACAGCACCAGCACCAACAATACTGCCTGAACCAACTCGGACACCATCTAGCACCACAGCACCAATACCAATGAGACTTCCGCGTTCAATATAAGCTGAATGAACGACCGCACGATGACCAACCGTAACATAGTCTTCTAGAATCGTTGGCTTGCCAGGGTCTCCATGCAAAATTGCACCATCCTGAATGTTTGTACACTTGCCAATCTCGATACGCTCAACATCTGCTCGCACAACGGCACCGTACCAAATACTAGCCCCATCCGCTAGTAATACCTGACCAATGACTACTGCATTTGGGGCGACAAAGGCAGCCTGAGAAAGGTCAGGAGGAGACCAGTAGGACGTAGTTGACGAGAATTGCGAGTTGAAATGATTCACGATTAGAGTTAATACTTCACTGCCCAACTGTAACGACTTGAACTTAGCGTATGGCTTGAACTCCAGTGTCCAGTATGTTTAACTTTAGCAGTACCTTAAGGAAAGCTTAATTCCTAAGCTTTCAAGTTTTTATGTAGCCTTGTGTCCCAATGCCTAAAAAAGAGATGGGTGTCATCGGTGGCAATCTATAATAAAAACCAAAGGTACTAGCACACACGGTAGAGACGCCAATAGCACTTGATGATCAATTCTGGCTTGCAGTACCCGGTATTTGGTCCGGAGATTCAGTGTCCTCACTGTCGTCAGTCAATTCCGGCATTGACGTTGACTGATACTTATCTCTGTCCGCGTCATGGTGCCTTCGAGGCAGATCCAAAGACGGGTGAACTGATTCATTTACAATCTGGGCGTCATTGGCGTCAGTGGAAAGATGAGTGGTATCGACAGCACACGCATCCTGACGGAATTCGCTTTGAAATTCATGAAGCGCTAGATCGGCTCTATACTCAGGGCTATCGAGCAACGCGGGTGATTATTGCCAGTCGTTATCGAGAGTTAGTGAGTGCTTATTTGGAGCGAAGTACGCCTTGGCGCGGGCAATCAGAACCAGCACGACCTCGACTTTATGGGTTACCCGTGGAATTTAGCCCGGAACCGGAACAAGACCCTTGCTGGGAAGTAATTAATTTCGATTTGGAAAAAGAACCAGGTGTCCCGGTGCGCTATCCTTATTTCCGACTGTTTGAGTAAGTAAGGTAACGCATTGTCCTAGGTTGGTAGTCTTTGATGTTGCTACTAATAACGGACAACAGACAACGAACAACTAACGCTAATGCACCACGCTTCGATTCGTACTGCGAATATTCATCGAGCGATCGCGTTCTACGAACAGTTAGGATTTACAATTTCAGAACGCTTTACCGCCGGGATTACCCTTGCCTGTTGGATGGAAGGACTCGGCGGCAGAATTGAACTTATCCAAATTCCTGAACCAAAACTTGCACCGGATGCCTTTGGAGATGAGCATTACGTTGGGTACTACCATTTATCATTTGACCTTACAAGTGCGACAACTAACCTCCCAATGTGGTTAACCAGTCTACAAGAACGCTTTACCGAAGCAACACGCCGTAACCCCGACGAATTCCAACCCTTAAAAATTCTTCTAGAACCGACCCAACAGATGATTGGTTCCCAGGTTTACGAAGTCGCTTTCATTGCCGACACCGATGGTCTACCCTTAGAATTTATCCGCGTTCTTAGCCCGCAATAGTTTAAAATTTTTAATTTTGAGCTTGTAACTCAAATAACTCGAACCGGAAAAATTAACTACATATCAATCAAGGTGAAAACTTAACACTCAACCTTGATAAATCCTCAATTCTATTGACGATGTTGTTTAACTAAATTTATGTATTACGGCTCAACTTGGCGTCGTCGCGGCTTTCTAGTTTTGCTTTTCAGCCTCTGCTTGAGTGCTGTGTTATTTGCTACGAAAGCTTCTTCTACTCAGACAGACGTTTCTCAGTCCCCACCTCCAGCCACAAGCAATGAAGCCGCACCCCTAGCACTGACAGAAAATGTACGAAAAACAGTACTAGACAATGGTCTAGTTGTCTTAACCAAGGAAGTACATACAGCACCAGTAGTCAGTGTGCAGGTTTGGTATCGAATTGGGTCACGTAACGAAGCACAAGGCGTGAATGGAATTGCTCACCAACTCGAACATATGCTCTTCAAAGGCACCAAAGACCGTCCGATTCAATTTGGTCGCCTTTTTAGTGCCTTAGGCAGCGACTCCAACGCCTTTACCAGTTACGACAATACAGCTTACTTCGGAACAGTTGAGCGGGAAAAACTCTCAGCACTGCTGGCTTTAGAAGCAGACCGGATGCAAAACTCCAACATTGAGGCACAGCAACTCGAAAGTGAAAAGCAAGTCGTAATTTCTGAGTTGCAAGGATACGAAAACAGCCCTAGTTACCGACTCAGCCGCGCCGTAATGCGGGCTGCCTTTCCCAACCAAGCGTATGGTTTGCCTGTAGGTGGAACCAAGGCAGATGTGGAGAAGTTTACCGTTGAGCAGGTGCGGGATTACTACCAGAGATTCTATAGCCCCGACAATGCTACGTTGGTGATTGTGGGAGATTTTGAAACTGAACCAACCCTCTCAAAAGTCAAGGAAACCTTCGGCAAAGTACCAAAAATCACTAACTCCTCACCAGAGATTAGTAACAATCAACCAACAACCAACAACCAACAACCAACAACCAACAACAACCGAATCGTTCTGTGGGAAGCGGGTAGTGCTGCACTTCTAGAGGAAATCTATCCGTTACCTGCAATTAACCATCCCGATGTGCCAGCAATAGACGTGATGGACTACATCCTGACTGAGGGGCGAAATTCCCGGCTTTATCAAGCTGTTGTGGAAACTGGTTTAGCGAGTGATTTTTCTGGCTATGCCGCTAACTTGATTGAATCAGGCTGGTATGAACTAGCAGCAATTGCTGCGCCTGGTCAAGAACTCGGCAAAATTGAGCAAGTTTTCGCTTCAGAGATTGCAACGTTACAGGATACAGGCGTTGCAGAAGAAGAAGTAAGTCGGGCAAAACGCCAACTCACCGCTGATGTGATCCTGGGGAACCGGGATATTACAAGCCAAGCACTGCAACTTGGTTCTGACCAATCAACAGGTGGAGATTATCGCTTTACAGACCGCTATTTAGCAGGTGTTCAGAACGTCACTAGTGAGGATGTGCAGCGCGTTGCACAAACTTACCTCAAGAGTGAGAACCGAACGGTAGGCTTTTTTGAGCCAACTCAGTTGGATGGTCAATCAGATACGCAGAGTGTAGGGGCAATTCAAACCACTGAGAACTTCAATGCAGGACCACCAGTAGACCCTGCGGTTGTAGAACAGTACCTGCCAGCCATCAATTCATCGGCAACGCCGACTACTCAATCGCTACCAGAGGTGTTGCGTTTAGCGAATGGTCTGCAAGTCTTGCTTTTTCCTGACCCTAGTACGCCAACCGTAACGCTGAGTGGCAGTATCCGAGGGGGTACAGAGTTTGATTCAATGGCTAAAGCTGGGTTGGCGAGTCTGGCAGCAAGCAATCTGATGAATGGGACGAAAACACGAGAGGCTTTAGCAATTGCGAAAGCGTTGGAGGAGCGAGGTGCAAGTCTAGGCTTTGCTGCATACCGAGAGGGTGTGGATATTGGAGGGTATAGCTTAGCGCCAGACTTACCTATCTTGATTGAGACGTTTGCTGATGTAGTGCAAAATGCTACGTTTCCGACAGACAAGCTGGAACTGACTCGCCAACAAACGTTAACGAGTCTCGCTGTTGAGTTGGATACGCCAGCACAACTGGGACGACGGACTTTCCAGCAAGCCATTTATCCAGAGAATCATCCCTACCATGCTTTTCCAACGGCGGACAGCTTAAAAAGTATTACTCGTGACGATGTGGTGCGCTTTTATCAGACACATTACCGTCCTGATACAACTGTGCTGGCTTTGGTGGGAGATTTTAACCCGGCAAGTGTGCGATCGCTTTTGGAAACTCAGCTTTCTGGTTGGAAAGTCGGTGGTAAACCTCCTGTCGCGAACTATCCAAAGGTAGAACTGCCACAAAAAATTGTTCAACTAAACCCAGTGCTTCCTGGTAAAGTCCAATCAGTGACTTATCTAGGTTATCGAGGGATTGACCGAAAAGACCCACGTTACTATGCGGCGTTGGTACTCAATCAGATTCTGGGTGGTGATACCTTATCGAGTCGCTTGGGAACCGAAATACGCGATCGCCAAGGCTTGACTTACGGTATCTATAGCTACTTCCAGGCAGGAATGAATCCAGGCCCATTTTTAATTCAAATGCAAACCGCGCCGGAAGATGCCCAAAAAGCGATCGCTAGTACCATCTCTCTACTCAAAGAAATCCAACAAAAGGGTCTCACGAGTGATGAAGTCAACACAGCTAAGCGCTCAATCACTAGCCAGTATCCGGTTGCCCTGGCTAACCCTGATGAGTTAGCCGAGACAATTTTGAGGAATCAAGTCTACGGTTTGGCACCGGAAGAACTACGCGAGTTTGCCAATCGAATTGAAGCCGTTACCTTAGAACAGGTCAATCAGACGGCGAAGGAATTGCTTCGTCCCGATAATCTGATTGTGGTCACGGCTGGTCCTGCTGTATCGGCAGCCAGGTAGAGCGATTAAATGAGAAAGTAGGAGTAAGGGGGGTTTTCAAAAGAATGTCACGAACTTAAGCCCTAAACTAAAATTTGGGCTTAGAGCTAAAACCCTTTAAAACGGGTTGAAGGGCTGATTTAGTAAGCTTTAGCTTGACATACCTCAAGAGCGAGTAGCGGTTGCTGTTGCCAAGGTCATGCTTGTGCATGGTTACTTCTTCTAGGGGGTGCCTCAGTTATTCAGATTTCAGAGATGCCATATCAATTACAAAGCGATATTTCACATCGGACTTGAGCAGTCTTTCGTAAGCTTCGTTGACTTTTTGGATGGGGATGACTTCAACATCGGCGGTGATGTTATGTTCACCGCAAAAGTCGAGCATCTCTTGGGTTTCAGGTATGCCACCGATGCTTGAGCCGGAGAGACTGCGGCGCGCCATGATCAGGCTGAATGCTGCGACATCCAGGGGCTTTTCGGGTGCACCGACCAGGGTGATGTTGCCATCCAGGCCCAGCAGGTTGAGATAGGCGTTAATGTCGTGTTTAGCAGAGACGGTATCGAGGATGAAATCGAAGCTACCAGCGTGCTTCTGCATCTCGTCAGCATTGCGGGAGACAACGACTTCGTCGGCACCCAGGCGCAGGGCGTCTTCCGTCTTGTCAGGCGACGTGGTAAAGACGACGACGTGCGCTCCCATCGCATGAGCAAGCTTCACGCCCATGTGACCCAATCCGCCAAGACCGATCACGCCTACTTTCTTACCCTCGGTGACGCCCCAGTGGCGCAGAGGCGAGTAGGTTGTGATCCCAGCACAAAGGAGCGGCGCAACTCCGGCCAGATTGAGGTTCGGGGGAACGCGCAGCACGAAGCGTTGATCGACGACGATGCTATCGGAGTAGCCACCATAAGTGACCCCTCCCAGGTATTTGTCTGGGGAGTTGTAGGTGAAGATTACACTTTGGCAAAACTGCTCAAGACCCGCTTTGCAAAGGGGACAGACCCCGTCCGACTCGACCATGCAGCCAACTCCCACTAGATCGCCGGACTTGAACTGAGTCACTGCTGAACCGACTTGAGTCACACGACCGACGATTTCATGACCGGGCACGATCGGGTAGGTTGTGGACATGAAATCGCTCCACTCGTTACGCACTGAATGGAGATCGGAGTGGCAGATGCCGCAAAAGAGGATTTCGATCTGAACGTCGTGTTCGGTTGGATCGCGCCGCGCAATCATGTCGGATGCCAATGGTGATGTTGCACTAGCTGCGGAGTAAGCTTTGGCGTTGTACATAAATACATGTCCCTAGTTGTTTACGTTTGGTGTCTGGTACTGCTCATCGCTGACTTTTTCCATCCAGTTCACGGGCTTGCCGTCGAGTACCTCCTGAGTAGCGTAAGTCATCGCCGTTGGCGGTGAAAGTGACGATGGCGACAATGCTTTGTCGTGCGTTTAGGGTTTGATCGTGTTGGCGACGAAGATCACTGCACCGTTTGACCGCTGTCGATGACCATGGCGTGCCCAACGATGAAGGCAGCCGCATCCGAGCACAACCAGACGACGGCTGCAGCGATCTCTTCGGGCGTGCCCATCCGTCCGACCGGTTCCTCCGCGATCACCTTCGCGCGCCCTTCGTCCGTACCGCCAGTGAAGCGACCCATCATCGGGGTGTCGATGTAGCCGGGACAGACGGCATTGACGCGGATGTTCTGCGACGCATAGTCGAGCGCCGCTGTCTTGGTCAGTCCGATCACACCGTGTTTCGCGGCGGTGTACGCGGGGCTACCCTTGATACCGATGATTCCCGCACCCGATGACGTGTTGACGATCGCGCCGCGTCCCTGCTTGAGAATCAGCGGGATCTCGTGCTTCATGCACAGGAAAACGCCACGGAGGTTGATGTCGATAATCCGGTTCCACTCCTCCTCCTCGTACTCTGCGGTCGGAGCCGCCTTCCTCGGCTCGATGCCCGCGTTGTTGAAGGCAAAGTCCAGCCGTCCGAAAGCCTCAATGGTCTTTTCCAGAGCCGCCTTCACGTCCTCGGTTCGCGTCACGTCGCACCTGACGGCAAACGCCCGCCCGCCCAGTTCCTCGATCATGCGTGCCGTTTCTTGATTGGTCGGTTCTGAAACATCAGCAACCACCACGCTGGTACCCTCACGGGCAAACGCCAGCGCCGTAGCTCGACCGATGCCGCTTGCTGCTCCGGTGACGAAAGCGACTTTGCCGGCAAAGTTTTCATTCGATTGTGTTGACATATTTTCTCCTGCTAATTGCTCGCTTACCGACTGAGATGCTGATTGAAAAAGGACGCAAGCTTGTCCCACGGGATAAGGTTCACCCGGTCGTACAAATCGACATGTCCCGCGTTCGGAATGGTGTAGAGTTCCTTTGGCTCGGCTGCGCGCTTGTAGGCATCTTCGCTGAACTCCCTAGAATGTGCATTGTCACCCGTGATGAACAGCATGGGACGAGGCGAAATAGTCTCAATGTCGTTGAACGGGTAGAAGTTTCCGGACTTGACGATGCTGGTCAGTGTCGGGTGCGTCGTAAGCTTCAGCGACGAACCTTCGGGGGTGTATTCGCCTCTGGGAGTGCGGTAGAAGTCGTAAAACTCGCGCTGAATGGGGTGGGTGTTATCGTTAAGCTCATGCACCGTGCCACCCGTGTATTTGGTCTCGCCGCCTGTGAACTCCACGTAGCGCTGCTCAGCCGCCTCTGCGATGGCTTGTTTCCTCTGTTCGAGGGTCGTAGAATGCCTCAGCCCGTTACGGTAAGCCGCGCCCATGTCATACATGCTGACCGTCGCGATCGCCTTCATGCGCGGGTCAATTTTGGCGGCGCTGATGACGAAGCTGCCGCTGCCGCAAATCCCCAGAACGCCAATTCGATCTCTATCAACGAGGGACTGGGTGCCCAGAAAATCGACCGCAGCACTAAAATCTTCAGCATAAATATCCGGTGCAACAACGTTGCGAGGCTGCCCTTCACTCTCGCCCCAGAAGGATAAATCAAGGGACAAGGTGACGAATCCCTGCTCAGCCAGCTTTTGGGCATACAGATTTGAACTCTGTTCTTTGACTGCGCCCATTGGGTGCCCGACAATAATTGCTGGATGCTTGGCGTTCTGATTCAAGGCTTTGGGAATGAAGAGATTCCCAACAACCTGCATGTTGTATTGGTTTCTGAACGTCACTCTCTGCATCGTTACCTGGTCGCTCTTGTAGAAGTTGTCTGCCCCCTCGACCACAGCGGACTGCTGTACGGGTGCTTGGGAGATTTGACGCGAGGCGCGTGTTTGGTCGATCGCAAATGCTGCTGTTGTACAGATCGCACTCATCAAGAGAGTTGGTATTAGAACACGGTGTTTCATGGCTTTCTTTGTAAGTGTGGGTTGACCTAACGGGTTTACTTCGCTTCCATCGTCGCAAGCCGCTTCCTTGCTGTATCCGCTTTACTGCGATCGCAACTCGATCGTCACTTCTACAGAACCAGGCACATTCAATGCCTCGATGTCACCGTCAATTTTTCCGAGGATAATGAGTCCGTTTGAGTAGCCAAAATCGTTGTAATACATCGCCAAATTCCCCCAGGGAGCGTAATAGGCAATATCTCCAACCGCAGGATCACTGCCCGGAGGTGCATCCTCTGTTGATAATCGTCTTGGCAAATCACTAACTTTTTCGGTGTTCGCGTGGTCTTCCAGCGTCAGCGTTAATGGCAGCAGGGAAATAAAATCCTGAGTGGTTTTGCTATCAATCAACGTGGCTGTCACGACTTCGTTTCCGACCTTGATGTTAATCTTCATCCTGTTTGCCTGCTTGGTTGGTAGTTCAGTTGGTATCTCTGATTGAGTATTGCTGGTGATACTGTTGTCGGCACGGCAGGCTGAGGAACACAGGGACATTGCTAAAGCGAGAACCAAAACCAGCATTCGCTTCTGACCGTTTTTTCCTCTAGTGGGAAGCCACCTCGAAAGCATCAAAATCGTCCTCCATATTGCTCGTCGCTGACCTGTTCCATCCAGTCCACAGGGCTGCCGTTGAGCGCCTCGTGAATGGCAGTATGAGTAATGGCTGTAGTGGCTGTAGCTCCGTGCCAGTGTTTCACACCGGGTGGAATCCAGACGACATCACCAGGTCTGATTTCCTGAATTGGTTCACCCCATTGCTGAACCCAACCAGACCCAGCCGTCACAATCAAGGTCTGCCCCAGGGGATGGGTATGCCATGCGGTTCGGGCACCAGGCTCGAAGGTGACACTTGCGCCAGATGCGCGTGACGGTTCGTGTACCGGAAAAAGAGGATTGATGCGTACAGAACCCGTGAAATATTCGGCTGAGCCTTCGGTGGAAGGCTGCGAACCATTCCGCGTGATTTTCACGGTCTGTGGGCGATCGCCAGATGAGACTTGTGTATGCCCTGCCTGCGGGAACCCCAAAGCCAATAAGGAAAATGCCATGACAGGTATCGTTAGCCGTTTCATTTCTGTTCCTCCATAGTTGTGCAACGCCCATGCAAAGCTTTCCCACAGCGACCAATGCCTGCCGTGGATTTGATGATGCTTCTCGTGCAATCGCAAGAAGCGCTTAACGAAATAAACTTGAGTGTTCTCTTGAAGAGAAATCCAGACGCTTACAAGAAGCCGGAATCACGTTTCATTGCTTTAACCTCATTCTAGGAATCCTGAAAGGCAAGCAATAGAATGATTGTCTAGGATGGTTGTACAATCCTGCACGCCTTGCACCAGATTCAATTCAAGTCACGCTAGATTCTTATACAGGCTTAGCTGCCAAACCCCTTCTAGACCTTGATGTGTCCAGAAATCTATCTGAACGGGCATAAGAAATGAACGCTGCAAGAACGAGTGAAAAATCCGGTAGAGCCTTGATGAATGACCTTCAGACAAAGCGCGAGGCAGACCGAGCGCAAGCCAACCGAGAAGAACTAACCCAGCGAATTGCCCAAGCGATTCGTACTGATGGAGCGAAAGAGCCGCTGAAAGGATTGCACTTTTACCGTTCCTCTTCCCCTTCGGAATGCTTTCATAGTGTCTCTATTCCTGCCTTTTGTGTAATTGCTCAAGGCAGCAAAGAAGTTCTTCTAGGCAGCGATCGCTATCAGTACGACCCAATGCATTATTTGCTGGGGACGGTCGAACTGCCGATTGCCAGCCGAATTCTAGAAGCAACCCAGGAAAAACCATACCTGGGTCTTCGTTTCGATCTTGACCCTACCCTAGTTGGCTCAGCCATGGTTGAGGCAGGCTATCCCTCAGCACAACGAGGGGCTAGTGTAAAAGCGATCGATGTGAGTCCGTTGGATGTAGATCTGTTAGATGCTGTCGTGCGGCTCGTCAGGTTAATAAATTCCCCTGCGGAAGCACATGTTCTCGCACCCCTGATTAAGCGGGAAATCATTTATCGCCTCCTCCTGGGAGAGCAAGGTGCTCGGCTGCGTCAGATTGCTGTTCTGGGTGGCTACACCCACCACATCGCCAAAGCCGTCGATCGACTTCGCAAAGACTTTAACCAGCCGATCAGGATTGAAAGCATTGCGCGAGAGCTTGGCATGAGCGTTTCGGGCTTTCACCATCACTTCAAATCGGTCACTGCCATGAGTCCGTTGCAGTTCCAGAAGCAACTGCGGCTCCAGGAGGCTCGCCGTCTGATGTTGGGGCAAAATCTGGATGCAACCAGTGTTGCCTACCGGGTGGGGTATGACGATGCTTCGCACTTTAACCGGGAGTACAAGCGGCTCTTTGGTGTTCCACCGATGCGTGATGTGGAGCGGCTGCGAGAAGCGGTTAGGGAGACTGCTAGTTCCATATGATCTCCTCGATATGTACTAATCTTGCCAGAAATCGTTATCCGATGGGGATTGTTTGCTTACAACTCCTGGGTGGCTTTACGACCTGTTTGGTAAATTTTGTCAAAGACTGTGGTGAAAACGATCAAAGCTGGGATCACTTAGAGCCTAAGCTTTACTGTTCTCTACCCCTCGAAATCAAGCAATGTTAAGCTAATGTAAAGTGTAAAATCACCTGATCTACTGATTCGGCATCGGCTCCTTCTCAAACAGTTTAGTGAAATAAGCTGGTCTAACATTTCTATGCTGTCGTGACCCCATTAAATGTAGTCGGGCTTTTTAACACTTAACTGTTTGGATGCCAATATCTTAGCCATTTATTGATTCGCATGAACATTTTGACTAATCTGCTTTTCAAACCAACGGAACCGCCCCGTACTAAGAAAAAACGTCGCGGTGTTGAAATCAAGTCTGAGCGTGAAATCGAAATCATGCGGCAAGCGGCAAAGATTGTCGCAACGGTACTCAAAGAAATTTCTGAGATGGTTGAGCCGGGGATGACGACGGCTGACTTGGATGCCCATGCCGAAAAGCGCATTCGTGAGATGGATGCAACGCCTAGCTTTAAGGGTTACCATGGCTTCCCATCTTCTATCTGTTCCAGCGTCAACAACGAAGTTGTACATGGTATTCCTAGCGCCAAGAAAGTAATTCGAGCTGGGGATGTCGTAAAAGTTGATACGGGGGCGTACTACCAAGGATTTCACGGTGACTCTTGCATTACGATCGCGGTTGGTCAGGTGACACCTGATGCAGCTAAGTTAATCCGTGTGGCAGAAGAAGCACTTTATAAAGGGATTGAACAAGTTAAAGAAGGAGCTTACTTGCTCGATCTTGCTGGTGCGATTGAAGACCATGTAAAAGCCAATGGTTTTAGTGTCGTTGAAGACTTTACAGGTCACGGTGTTGGACGAAACCTGCACGAAGAACCTCATGTCTTCAACTTCCGTACTCGCGAGATGGCAAATGTCAAGCTTCGTGCTGGGATGACTTTAGCGATCGAGCCAATTGTAAATGCAGGTTCCAAGTTCACGCGCATACTATCCGATCGCTGGACAGCAGTGACTGTTGATAATGCTTTGTCAGCTCAGTTTGAGCATACGGTGTTGGTAACGGCTGACGGCTATGAAATTTTAACTGACCGCACTCACGTTTAGAGATTAGCTGTCAGCGAAGAACGTAGGAGAAGTAGGGAGAAACAGATAACTCAGTTTTTGGGGGCATCTACAGAGGGATTGCCCCCTGAGTCTCTAACTGTGATGGCATAGTATTTTGTGGGACAGTGCTTCGAGGTCATGAGTAGGTTTGCGATCTCTTTAGCAAAGGTAAGCAATTGCGCTAATTGCCCTAAATATTAGCTTTCCCTTTCGAGGTTACCGATTACAGCGTCTTTCAAGACTGGATACATAATGTATCCAAACTGTCAGTGCAACAAGCGGCTTACCAAGGCAGGTGTATTGGTTCACCCAATTTCCGCAGTTCTGCGAAAAATTGTCCTTGAGAACCACCATCCGGAAGCGTCGCCAGATAAACGGCTGTTTCCGCTCCTTCTTCTGCTGTGAATGGTGCATTCTCGCCCCCCATGTCGGTTTTCAACCATCCTGGAGAATAGGCATTCACAAGAATATTGCTACCCTGGAGTTCCTTTGCCAGAATCGCTGTCAATCCGTTTAGACCTAGCTTGGAGAGGCGGTAAGAGGGTGCTAGTGGATAAAAGTCACTAGGTATGGACGATAAAGATGCCATCTCGGTCGAAACATTGACGATGCGACCATAGTTCTGAGCCTTCATTAGGGGGATTAAGGCTTGAAAAATCCGGAGTACTGCCAAAACATTTGTCTCAAAGGTTGACAGCAGGGTTTGCGATTGAACACTCAGCAGACTCGCTTCCTCTGGATGACTGCTAGTTGGGTTGACACCTGCATTGTTAACTAAAATATCTACCCTGCCATGCGTTGCTTGCAACCATTCAGTAAACTGTTGAACGCTGGTATCATCAGTAACATCCAAACTGTGAAAGTCCACATCTAGCCCTTCATCCACCAATTGCTGCTTGGCAGCAAGTCCTTCAGACTCTTTGCGGCTAGTTACTATCACGCAAATATCGCTAATTTGAGCCAATTTACGGGAAATAGCATAGCCTAATCCGCGATTGCTGCCAGTTACTACGGCAGTCTTTTTCTGCTCAGTCATTTCGGTTATTGCCAAATGTCTTTAATTTCACAATAGCTAGGTAAGATGAATTAAACAAATTGATTAAAAAGATAATAGCTATCAATGAAATCGATAGATTTGTCATCCATCGATCTAAACCTCTTGGTTGCGTTTGAAGCGCTATATGAAGAACGAAGTGTCACAGCGGCTGCTCAACGACTCTATTTAGGACAACCTGCGATGAGTGCTGCTCTGAGGCGATTGAGAATGTTGTTTGACGATGAACTGTTCATCCGTATTGGTCGAGAGATGCAACCGACGAGCAAAACTTTGGAAGTTGCACCAGGGATTTTGTTGGCACTCAACCAAATTCGACAGACTCTCGAATCTAACCAAAGCTTTGAGCCGAAAACGACTCAGCGCAGTTTCGCTATTGGCAGCTCAGATTACACAAGCTTTGTCATCGTGCCAAAATTAGTCGCTTTGTGTCAGCAAACTGCACCAGGAGTAAATGTTCGATTGATTGGGTTTGAAAAAGATAGTGTAGAAGATTTATTGGAGCAAGGTGCAATTGACCTTGCCTTAGGCGTGTTCCCCAATCCACCTCAAGAAACACTACATGAATCTCTATTTCAAGAACGATTTGTTGGCATTGCTCACAAAGGACATGGGGCGATCGCAAATGGGTCAGTTTCACTAGGAACCTTTGCAAATTTACCCCATGCCTTGGTCACAATCCGACGAGATGACACAGGATACATCGATCAGGTTTTAGCCACCTACAACTTGAAACGCCGGATTGCCGTGACAACCCCGCACATGATGGTGTTACCGTCCTTAGTTGCCTCTAGTGATTTAATTGCCTCGGTTCCCTCTCGCATCGCAACCCATTTGATCTGTCATCAAGAACTAGAAATATTTGAACTACCGATTGAAACGCAAGCTTGGACAGTATCCCTGCTGTGGAGCAAATTGGTGGACAAAGACAGTGCAAATTGCTGGCTACGTCAAACCCTAAAGACTGCTTGTGCCTCCCTTTGATTTGCTATGCGCCAGATTGAAACGGTTAAGTCAGCTTGTTCAGAGATTCCATGAACAGCATAGGGAAAATTTTTCTTCCTGTGCTTCCCCTACTCTCTCTTGCTCCCCCTGGTTTTTTAGCACCGAAAAAATGGCAAGAAAAAACCCCCGAACCGTAAAGCTTGGGGGGTGAATACAGGGTGCATCTACCACTTCTCTATACCTATAGAGGCGATAACTATCAGGACGAATTTCCGCCTTTAGGAAAAGCGATTTAAATTTATACCCGACAAAAAAAGTCGGGTATGTTTGACGGGTATTGTTGCCTGTGTTACTATCAATCGACCGTTGAAGGATGCAAAGAGATTGACTCATGACTCAGGCGACACAACCCCAGACAACAGCGACATCTGCCACATTTAAAGCTTTGACCTGCAAGGAGTGTGGCGCAGAGTATGAACTTAAGGCATTGCACGTTTGTGAAATGTGTTTTGGACCTTTGGAAGTTAGCTATGATTACGACGCTCTCCGACGTCAGGTAACTCGCGAAAGTATCCAAGCAGGTCCACATTCAATTTGGCGCTATCGTCCCTTCTTACCTGTTGAGACAGATACCCCAATTGATGTCGGTACGGGGATGACACCGTTGGTGAAATCGAATCGCTTGGCGCGTCGCCTTGGTCTGAAAAATCTCTACATCAAAAATGATGCGGTAAATATGCCCACCTTGAGCTTCAAAGATCGGGTGGTGTCTGTTGCTCTCACTAGAGCCAAAGAGTTAGGCTTCACTACAGTTTCCTGTGCTAGCACTGGCAATTTGGCTAATTCTACCGCTGCGATCGCAGCTCATGCAGGTCTAGATTGCTGCGTCTTCATTCCCGCTGACTTGGAAGCTGGCAAAATCTTGGGCACGCTCATCTACAACCCCACAGTGATGGCAGTCCAAGGGAACTACGACCAAGTTAACCGTCTGTGTTGTGAGGTTGCTAATACCCACGGTTGGGGCTTCGTTAACATCAATTTGCGTCCCTACTACTCCGAAGGTTCAAAGACTTTGGGTTATGAAGTCGCTGAACAACTCGGCTGGAAGCTACCCGACCACATTGTTGCTCCGATGGCTTCTGGTTCTCAATACACCAAAATCTACAAAGGCTTCCAAGAATTCATCAAAGTCGGTCTGGTTGAGGATAAGGCGGTTCGCTTTAGTGGGGCACAGGCAGAAGGTTGCTCCCCTATCGCGCA
The DNA here is from genome assembly GCF_059505465.1 of Symplocastrum torsivum. Classification (NCBI taxonomy): domain Bacteria; kingdom Bacillati; phylum Cyanobacteriota; class Cyanophyceae; order Oscillatoriales; family Microcoleaceae; genus Symplocastrum; species Symplocastrum torsivum. The sequence continues at coordinate 86,950 of NZ_JCACKQ010000126.1, forward strand.
AGCCTTCCGGGAAAACCGAGACTTTGTAACACCCGTTAAGCCAAGTACAATTGCTAAATCGATCGCGATCGGTAACCCAGCAGATGGCGTTTATGCTCTGGAAGTAGCGCGGAAAACTGGCGGTCATATTGAATCAGTAACTGATGCGGAAATCATTGAAGGCATGAAGCTGCTAGCAGAAACCGAAGGCATCTTCACCGAAACCGCAGGTGGCACGACAATCGCCGTACTGAAGAAGCTGGTGGAAGCCGGAAAAATTGACCCTGATGAAACTACAGTCGCTTACATCACTGGCAACGGATTGAAGACTCAAGAAGCTGTCCAAGGCTACATCGGCGAACCTCTAACAATTGAAGCAAAGCTAGAGAGTTTCGAGCGAGCATTAGAGCGTTCCCGCACTCTTGATCGCCTCGAATGGCAACAAGTCCTTGTATAGCTCCAAAGCTGTCAGCTATCAGCTTTTTAACAGAACAACGTAACTCACTCTTTCAAAGTTGTGAGTGAAAAACCCTCATTCCTCACGACTCTAACAACCAACAACCAACAACTAATCTATGGCTGTCAAAGTTCTGATTCCTACTGCTCTGCAAAAATTCACCAACGACCAAGCAACGATTGAGTGTGCCGCTAACAATGTTACTGAACTGCTCGACTCTCTAGAAAACAGTTGTCCTGGTATTAAAGGACGGCTGTGTGACGAACAGGGAAAACCACGTCGTTTCTTGAACTTCTATGTGAATAGTGAAGATATTCGTTTTCTAGAAGGTACAGAGACAACTCTTCAAGATGGAGATGAAGTAAGCATTGTACCAGCGGTTGCTGGTGGCTGATGTAGTCTAATTTCTACTGTCAACCGAATTAAATGAGTTAACTAAGAAGCGGTAGCGTTTCTTTCCTCTAGCTAGAGTAGTTAGGGAAAGGAGTGCTGCCGATTTTTGTTGCGTAAATTGGTAAAATTTCTCGGCTAATCATCATTTTTCTTATAAACGTCATTGGCTTTCTCTATAACAAGGGGATTAAGCGATCGCAAATTTAATAATCAATCTGACTTAACAGCAAAAGCTGGAAGGACAATAGCCTTTTACCTTTCTCCTAAAACCAGTTCATTAATAAGCTAGCTAACAGCTTCTCTACTGGCACAGGTTTACTTCTTTCGGAAGCTGGATACTCCCTTGGCAATCCTATGCAAAGATTAAAGATAAATATACAAACACCCAAAATTAAGCGATCGCCCCAGACATAGAGATAAGGATTCACCAGAGCCATGGCAGAAAAGTCAAATCCCGATCCAAACACCAAAGACCCTACATCGGGTCCTCCTAATCCAGAGGCTGGAGAATCACGTACACCGGATGCCTCTAAAGAACATGTTGCCAGTACCGATGAAGCAGTAGCAACGGATTTTCCCTCGGCTAACGCTCCTAGTCCTGAGGCGCTAAATCCAGACACCAACCCGAATGCTGCGGGAGAGAAGCCAACCACAGATACGGCAGTTGAGGATACGAATACTCAAACTGATGCTGATGTGCCTGCTGCCTCTGCTGAACAACAAGCAGAAGATAAACCCGCTGCGAAAAAGCCTGCGGCTAAAGCTGCTGGTGATAAGCCTGCGGCTAAAGCCAAAAAAGAGAAGGCACCTGCTGTTGAAGACAAACCCTTTCAGGAATTTATCGAACAAGACTATGTGCCAGCCTTGAAGAAAGCCTTTGCAAAAGAAGGCATTGAGGATGTACAGGTGAATTTTGTTAAGGACAAAATCCAAATTGCTGGCTTAAGTCAAGGTGATGACTGCTGGCAAGTGGCGGGTTCCTGGAAAGATGGACAGCGCAAATTTAACGTTTATTTCCCTGACGAAGACATCAGCAAGCAGAAGGCTTTTTCCTGGGCAACCAATGGTGCAAAACCTAGTACGCTAGAGTCTTTCATGATTGATGAGCGCAGGGTAACGCTAGACCTGATTGTGTTTTACACGATGCAACGTCTAAACGCACAGAAGTGGCTGGCGAGAAATTAGAGGCTAGGGGCTGGGGACTAGGACTCTGAACCAGAATTCAGCTCCAATTCCTCATCCCCAATCCTTTGGAAGTTGATAAATTTTTCGTCTACAAGTCATTATCATTGAAGCGATCGCATCTTTTGTAAGGAGAAAGAGATCGCTAACTTTTTTGTAAATAGTTCCCTCAAACAAGACAAGACTTACACCCTTCAATAGGCTGTAAGAGCTTGGCATTGCTACTTTACGCATCACGACTGGTAGCAGTGCGATCGCCTTGTTCAAGAGAAAGCGATGGGATAGCCATCCACCGCTTGGTTGTTTGGTTAAAGAAAATAAACAACCAACAACTAACTACGATGTTGCAACTCTTAACGTTTTAATTGGGTTTCATACCCCTTCGCCTTGGTAGACTGAATTCCATCTAGCCAAACACAGCATTAGCACGACCCTCCAAGGCAAAACGATAAAAAAAGAAGATGGTAGATTCCCTCAAAAAACCGGGCTTTGATGAGCTGCGACCAGGTGTCAAAGTCCCAGCAAAGGAAACCCTGCTGACACCCCGGTTCTACACCACTGACTTCGATGAAATGGCGCGGATGGATCTCTCGCCCAACGAGGATGAGCTGCTGGCAATCCTAGAAGAGTTTCGCGTTGACTACAATCGCCACCACTTTGTCCGGGATGCGGAGTTTGAGCAGTCCTGGAACCACATTGATGGGGAAACACGCCAAGTGTTTGTGGAGTTCTTAGAGCGTTCTTGCACAGCCGAGTTTTCTGGCTTCTTGCTCTACAAAGAACTGGGGCGCCGTTTGAAGGATAAAAACCCACTGCTGGCAGAGTGCTTTAACTTGATGTCTCGCGATGAGGCACGTCATGCAGGGTTCCTCAACAAGGCGATGTCAGATTTCAATCTGTCATTGGATTTGGGATTCCTGACCAAGAGCCGCAAATATACCTTCTTTAAGCCGAAGTTTATCTTCTACGCCACCTATTTGTCTGAGAAGATTGGCTACTGGCGGTATATCACCATCTATCGGCACCTAGAAGCGCATCCTGAAGACCGGATTTATCCGATTTTCCGCTTCTTTGAAAACTGGTGTCAGGATGAAAACCGTCACGGTGACTTCTTTGATGCTCTGATGAGAGCGCAGCCTGATACTTTGAATGATTGGAAGGCAAAGCTGTGGTGTCGCTTCTTCCTGCTATCCGTCTTTGCGACCATGTACCTCAATGACATCCAACGCTCTGGATTTTATTCGAGTTTGGGATTGGATGCCCGTGAGTATGACATTCATGTGATCAAGAAGACGAACGAAACCGCAGGACGGGTGTTCCCAGTGATTCTGGATGTAGAGAAACCGGAGTTTTACGATCGCTTAGATGTTTGCATTCGCAATAATGAAAAACTGAGTGCGATCTCGTCTTCAAATACTCCTAAATTCCTGCAATTGTTCCAGAAGCTTCCCTTTTATCTCTCTAGTGGTTGGCAGTTACTACGACTGTACTTTATGAAACCCATTGACATGACTGCTCAACAAAGCCTTGTCCGTTAAAGTTTGCTCCGCTAAATTGTGATGTCTGCGGTTCTACACTCTTGTAGAACCGCTTTTTTATGGGTGAGTAAGGTGAGTAAATAGTACCCATGAGGGTACTGCGACCCATATTTATTGGCAGTTAGGTTAGATACATTCAATCGAGGTAAATCAATGCTTGTATCGACCTTTGAACTTTTAGTTAAGCCAATTTCAACACCTAGATTTGGTCCTGCATCAGCTTCTCGCTTGGTTGCTCAAGGTTACTTCTTGACAATTGCTAATCCCAACAACGTTGACGTGGGTGTGCGACTGCAATTCGCTGCAACGACACCGACGCTGACGCTTGCAGATACCGTTGTAATCCGCGACGTGTTAGCAGTGGGCAACGCTAGTAATGTTTTTGGTGAACTTGTGCCTACTGCCGATCCCAAAAAGCTCACCTACGACTTGAATATTCCGGCTCATGATACTGTTTTAGTGACTTTATTACCTGACCTTGCAAGGGATGTTCAACCTCCCCTTGGAACGCCAGATCTCATAACAACTCAATATGAGATTCGTGGGTATGTCGATATCTTTTTACGGAGTCCTTTTAATCTCAATGGTCTCAACGTGCTTCTGACTCCTGAGCATCGAGGAACATTCCTACCTCAGGACTTAGCCGCTCCCAATCCTGACTTTGATCAACTCGTATACAGCCTTCCTACTGCAACTGGTAGCAGCCTGTTTACACTGAGGTCTTTCCGAACAGACCTCATAGAGGTGCCTGGGGGAATGCAAGTCTCACAAAAGGCGATCAAAGATCTTACAGATAACACCATACCCACTGTCCCAATTAGCGGTATAGAGCAGATGTTCAATCAGATGGCTGAACGCATCAATGGTCTAGAAGAACGCATTGAGGCAGCAGGAAAATCTTTCATCTCTCCCCAAGAACGCCCAGAAGTTGGGGAACAAGTGGTTAATAACCAAGTAGGGAATCGAGTCTAATGCTTGTCGTTGTAGCCAGTCATTATGATGAAGCCGCTCGGTCTTTGGTAGACCGTTGGGCAAATCAGGAAGCTAGACTTCTTACCTGCGAGGATTTATCGATAGTCGGCTGGCAACACTCTGTGAGCGGTAAGGGTGGCGAAACCCCATCCTTGCCGGACTCGGCGGCAGCCGTTGATGGGCAGGTGGTTGGAGTGGAAGAGATTAGTGGTGTTCTAACTCGTCTGCCTTGTGTTTTTGAGCAGGAACTCCTCCACATTGTCCCAGACGATCGCGCCTATAGTGCGTCGGAAATGAATGCATTTCTGATTTCCTGGTTATCTGGGCTAGAAATGTCCTGTACTGAACCGTCCAACACCTAGCTATCTACTGGGACTAAACTGGCGGCATCAACAGTGGGTTTATGCCGCTGCTCAGGTTGGGATTCCCGTGCGTCAGGTGCATCAACATATTGCACTGGGGGCTGAGGTGTTACCACAAACTCCTGAGCAATTGCCAGTGACAGTTACAGTAGTGGGTGATCGCATTTTTGGTTCAGTTGACCGAGTGCTGGCAACCCAAGCTCGATGCCTTGCTGATGTGGCAGGGGTTGACTTGCTGGCTGTTCATTTTAGCGGTAACGAGTCTAATGCTGAGTTCTTAGGAGCTGACTTGTTGCCGGATACTGGCGAAAGCTTTGCACCTACCTGTAGCTGGCATCGATTTACGATGTACACCGTCAGGGGAGTGGTACTGCTTTGAAGTCAATCCAGCTCCAGGATTTACCTACTACCAACAAGCAACAGGTCAACCGATTAGTGAAGCGATCGCGCAGCTACTGGTAAGGGGAACCTGTGATCAGCTAACTCCTTGCCTAACGCTTGTAAACTAAAAAACCAGCGATCGCATCTAAGAGTGCTTCCGGTTCATCAGCGCGAACTGAATGACCGCTGTTTTCAAAGATTCTTAAGTCAGCCTTCGGAATCGCTTTGGCAATCTCTTCGGAGAATTCCGGAGGACAAATCCAATCATGTCGTCCACCAATTACCAGAGTCGGTGAAGTAATTTTGTGTAGTTGATCGAGGACGTTGTAAGAGCGCAAGAAGCCACCAAAGGCAACATTAATCGCATCAGCTGAAAGAATTGCTCGATCCCATCCTTTCTGGCGGGATTCTGGGTCATAGGTGATCGAGTACATCGGTGCCATTACCTGAAAGTACTCACGCAGTTGTTCCTCATTCTCAAAGGTGCCATCCCATAAACGTTGGGCGATCGCTTTTTGCTCCTCGGTTCCTCGTTGTGCCAAAATCTCTTTTGCCCGTTGCAAAAAGCGAGAATCAGGAACTGTCGCAATGACAATTAGATGCGAGACATTCTGCGGATAGCGAACTGCATAGGAAAGTGCCACCATCCCGCCATACGAGGAACCAAGCACAACAATTTTGTCCAAGCCCAAATGTTGGCGTAGTGCTTCCATATCCTCAACATTATTTTCCAGAGTATAGGTTTCCTTTGCACCACAAGCCGACCGCCCCTGACCTCGGTGGTCAAAGTAGACCAACTGCGCCTTGTGGCTAAGGGGAGAAAAGCTAGGTTTATAAGACGTATGGTCAGCACCGGGTCCACCGTGAATGACGAACATCACAGGTTTCTCGCGCATCCGGGAACCATCCACGACTAAACCGGAACCCTCAACATCAAAGTAAATTTCTGTATCGCGTATCCTTGCCCGCATTGTTTATTGCCGCTGAAAATTTTATTTTCCTGGGAAGTGTAAGTCTTACCCAACGAACTTAGCAACTTGGTAGAGAAAAGGGGCAAGTCCCAAAGCAGGTAGGAAAGAGGCGACACGCACTTGAGTCAACTCTAGTAAGTTAATTCCTGTACCCAAAATCATCAATCCACCTACACCCGTTATGAGGAGAATTTGAGGGTCAGTGCTAGGGTCAGGCAGAGCTTGAGCGAGGACTCCCGCAACAAGGGATTCGAGTTTGGCTCCAATTTGCCACCACTCCCCCAGTAAACCACCCAATACCATCGTCAGCAGTCCCAACACGACACCATCAACTCGACCTGCCTTAACTTGAGTCAGACTCCCCGTCATTGAGAAGCCAATAAAGAGGGTAATCAATGCCACCCCTTGTGTGATAATGCGCTGCATCCGCACGGGAAGGCGGTGCTTGAGGAGTAGACCAAGGCTCGTACCTAGGGCTACAGCTAGCACATTAATCCAAGTACCACTGGTCTTTGCAAAGAAATCAAGAGTCATAGTTGGCAGAACGCCAGAGAATACGTCGTCTTACTTGCCTCTATAACTCTACGACAGAGCAAGAATTATAAACGCGATCGCAAATTCTCCATGAGTTATTTGGTGCCAATGTTGAGATTGACCCCTCGTTCTACTGCGACTATTGCAGCAATATTTGTGCTCAGATACACAATTACTACTTCTCTACAGCAAGATGATTTAATTTCTTCAATTAAAAATTTTAATAAACTAGATTAAGAGATAGAGTTTTGGTCTTACTCTATCCCTTTAAAGACTTAAGTTATTCAAACTAACTTGGCTCTTCATTACTTGGTATGCCAAACTATCAGTTTAAACGGCTGAGAAGCTTGATATACCGGAATTTAGTACCTCTGCCGCCATAAGTAATTCTAATAATGCTCAAAATTCTTGTTCTGCAAGAATTTTAAGCATCGCATGAGGCTGATTAGCATACTAGGTACGGAAGAGCCACTAACTTTCTGTTTAATGAGTACATAAGCTAATAGTTAGCTAATAAGATTTACTACATAGTATAGTAACGTCCCTCAAGCCAAATGCGTACTTCAGTTTCGGAAGCAAGACGAGCCGACTGATCTGTAATTGGATCATAGACACACCATAAGGTCTTGCCAAAGCTATCTTTAACTGTACCAATTCTCGGTTCTGGAGCTTTGGTTAAAGAAGCAATAATTTGCTGTAGTAGCCTACTAATTTTTGATGCAAATGCTAGTTTATTAACTGTTGACTTCGGTTGTTGATGAAAGATTCGCTCTAATTCTTCTCTTTTAAGGTCGTATATAGAGTTATGCATTGAACTAACACTCCTCAAACAATGTATTCTGATTGATATTTGCTTCTGAATACACTATATTTTTGTCTTACTTAAGAATCAAAAACTAAAATTCATTGTATGCATGAATATAATAGATAGATAAAAATTGGACTGAGCAACGGTGTCTGTCCTAGTTAAGATACTTTCAGCACTGCCATGCATGGAATTAATCAAAACCGGATTAAGCTATCCCAGTTGCGTACCCTCGTTGTAGTCGCTGAACACGGTAACTTTAGCGAGGCAGCGCTTCACTTAGAAATATCGCAATCAGCGGTTAGCCATGCGATCGCAACGTTAGAAGAAGAATTAGGAGTCCCTTTACTAGCACGAGGACGCCACGGTGCTAATCTCACCCCAGCCGGAGAGGGTGTGATCAGCTACGCCCGACAAGTACTGCAACTATTAGATGGAATGGTTGAGGAGGCAAATTCCCATAGAGGTTTAAAGGGAGGGCAGGTGAGGGTTGGCGCTTTCCGGAGTGTGGCAACTCATGTCCTACCAGAACTCGTTGCCCAGTTTCGCAGTCGCTTTCCCGATATTGCTGTCACGCTTATTGAATACTTTGATGCCTTGGAGGTCGAACGAGATTTACGGGCAGGTAAGATAGACGTTGGTTTTATGGATCTGCCCAATAGTGAGGACTTTGAAACCTGCGAAATCCTGCGGGATGAGTATGTCGCCCTGCTGCCACCAACGGCTGAGGTAAGCTGTCCTCAGCTAACTTGGAAGCAGTTAGCCACATATCCCCTGATTTTTGAGACTCCTGGAAATGCTTGCTATCTAAGACTTCGCAACTACTTACAAAACTGCGGCATCTCGTTACCTATTGCCTACGAAATTAGAGAAGACTCAACCAGGGTGCGTATGGTAGCTCAAGGTTTGGGGGCTGCCATTCTCTTTCGACTAGCAGCACTACCGATTCCGCCAGAGGTGAAGGTTTGCCATTTACCAGTCCCTTTAGAACGGGTTGTTGGTGCGGCTGTTTTGGCAGATGCACTTCACCCTCCTGCTGTCTTTGCTTTTATGAATATGCTTAAGGAGACACGCTTAGCCGCAGCCAGCTAGTTTCCCTAGACTAAGCCATTCTAAATTTCGTCACTTATAGCAGTCGAAGTACAGATTAGGACATCAACGGAGGCTATAACCCTTAGCCAGAGCTATTTGGCTGATAGCTGACCGCCCAAAGTTGACTGCTGAAGAGCTATAACATCAAGGTGAGTTTTCCCATTCTGCGCTGAGACTACGGTAGTCGTATTGAGCAACACCAGGATGACAGCTAACGCAGCTATTTGGTCTTACGGGTTGAGGTAAGTCAACTTGTGGATGCAGCGCTTTGAAAAAACGAGAATCAGAAAGCCGATAAGGGACGGGTTCTTTTGTTACAAAGGGACGAGAGTAAGTTCGCAGGTAGTCCCACATAATAAGGAGCGATGGCCCAATCATTGGTGGTAGCTTCTGACCATAGTGTTGGTCTGGCTCCTGAAGCAGTTGACGCCAACTTTCGGTAGGTAGAACTTCAGGTGGCAGAGCAACGTGGCAACTGGCACAATTTTCTAAGTAAAGTTCTTTTCCGAGTTGGTAGCGAGCTGCAACAGTGTCAACTGTACCTATTTTTGTTGGTGACGCTTGGGCAATCATCTCAGAGTTGGGAGTAGCCTCTAAGGCGATCGGTTTCGATGCCCCTAGAGCGATCGCCATTCCCCACCCTAAGCAAATACTCCAGACGAGCAGTAATAGCAACAAAACCGCAGGTGAGCGATTTTTACGCTTCCCTCGTTTCTTTTGTCGAATTCTTGACCTCACACGCTTTGACCTACTAAAAAAAACAATTCTAAGGAATTGGGACAGAACGCAGCAACTGCTCCACAATCGGCTTCGCTCGACGCCCGCCTGCGGGAATTAGACGATGGGCTAGCACATGGGGGGCAAGATATTTTACATCATCAGGAATCGCATACTCTCGACCATCCAGGAAAGCCAGTGCCTGAGCTGTTCGCTGTAAGGCAACAGTACCACGAGGACTTACCCCCAAGCTCACTTCTTCAGCCTCGCGTGAGGCGCGTACTATGTTGAGTATGTACTGTTGTAATGATGTCTCTACCTTGACTTCACTGCATAGCTGCCGTAACTCCAGAACATCTTCTGTAGATATACAAGGGCTAAGCTCTGAGATCAGCATTCCACCTTGATGTCGTTGCAGCATCTGAAGTTCTTCCGCCTCGCTAGGATAACCCAAGGATAAAGACACCGTAAATCTGTCCATCTGCGCCTCTGGCAAGGGGAACGTACCTTGATACTCAATCGGATTTTGGGTCGCAATCACAAAAAACGGCTTAGGTACGCGACGCGATACGCCATCTACGGTGACTTGCTGTTCCTCCATCACCTCTAACAATGCTGACTGAGTACGAGGTGTTGCTCGATTGATTTCATCGGCTAGCAGAATATTCGCAAACACTGGACCCGCAAGAAATTCAAACTCACGGCTGCTTTGATTCCAGATATTAGTCCCTGTAATATCAGTAGGCAGAAGGTCAGGTGTACATTGAATCCGCTGAAACCGCCCATCAATAGAACGTGCGAGAGATTTAGCTAGGAGTGTTTTACCAACTCCAGGGACATCTTCCAACAAAGCATGACCACCTGCTAGTAAAGCAACAATCACCAAGCGAATTGCATCGGCTTTCCCGACAATGGTACGCCCAAGGTTTTCTGTTAACGTCTCAATCTGTTGCCTCATGAGTGGTAGATTTCTCCCGATCGCATATTCTTTAATTGTTCTAACTAAATTCTTCTAGCTATCCCCAGTCCCTAATCCTAGTCTCTAGTTCCTAAAAAGGCTCTTGCTGCTGCACAGTCTGCCTGAATTTGTGTCTTTAGGTCATCTAGGGAAGCAAACTTTTGTTCGGGTCGCAAAAATTGCTCTAAACTCACGGTCAAGGTTTGTCCATACAAGTCACCTGACCAATCTAGCAGGTGAACTTCAACTGTCAAACTAGTGCCGTTGACGGTAGGGCGTTGTCCGATATTCATCACTCCCACTTGAGACGATGTCGGTGATGTTGGTGAAACACCATAAACTCGGACACCGTAAACACCCAGCCTAGGCAAAAGCTTTTCTGGAGGAAGTTGGAGGTTAGCGGTAGGAAAGCCAATTGTTCTACCAAGTTGTTGACCTTTGACGACTACTCCCGTGAGGCTATAGGGACGTCCCAGTAATTCATTGGCTTGAAGAATATCCCCTTGCTGGAGAGATTGTCGAATCTTCGAGCTGCTAATGCGCTCTCCTTGACAAGTTTGCAACGATACAATGGTGACCTGAATACCATAGGAAGATGCGATCGCTTTTAAATCACTGGATGTCCCAGCGCGTCGATGCCCAAAACAAAAATCTTGTCCTACACTGACATGGGTTACGCCAAGTTGCTCCACTAAAATCTTTTCGACAAATTCCTGTGGACTTAGGGAAGCCAATTCCCGGTCAAAAGGCAATAGCACCAACTGTTCAACACCCATCAGACTTAGCTGTTGCACCTTTTGGGCCTGTGGCGTTAATAACTTCCATTTCTCACCCGAAAAAAACTCACGCGGATGAGGATTGAATGTTGCCACAGTCGCATAGGTGTGTCCTGTCCCTACACTAACCTTGCGCTCAAAATTCTCTGTAAGGTTCGCTCCGCTAAAATCATACGGCTCTTGCTCATCCCCGATCGATGATGTCCTTACAATGGCTTTAGAAGTCTGTAAAATAGGCTGGATGACCTGTTGATGCCCTCGGTGAACGCCGTCAAAGTTTCCTAGGGCAACAGCGGTTGGTGTTAAAGCAGTGGCTGGAGAAGAAGTAACCCACACGCTTAACATTTTGACATATTTAAGTAGTGACGTGCTAACTTTTTACCACGGCGATGAGTGTTTTATCCGAAGTGCGTTGTTGAGAAGGTCCTGACAAGCCAAAAGGCGATCGCAACTGGCTTCTCTAAACAGAAACCTTTGCTTCTTCAAGAGCAACTAGATTTTGCGTAGAGGCTCCCACTAGCTGAATGGTTTGACCTTCGCGAGCCATCAATGTATTGGGAAATTGCTGAGCGGCTTGCTCCCCAACATGATCCAGAAAATCATCATTGTGAAGTGGGTCATGATGGAAAATCACCAATTTTTTCACATTGGCAGCTTTGGCAACCTTGATGGCTTCCTGCCAAGTTGAATGTCCCCAACCAACTCTACTGCTTGCTTTGGAGTAGTATTCTTCATCCGTGTAGGTAGCGTCGTAAATCATCACATCTGCGTTACGTGCTAGCCACAGGACATTTTTATCTAAACCGTCCGCCAAATGTTCGGTATCGGTGATGTAAGCTGCTGAATACCCGCGCCAGCTTACGCGATATCCCACCGCCTCACCAGGATGATTCAGCAGGGCATTTTCTACTGTAATCTCACCAATCTCAACTTTTTCCCCGATTTTCAAGTCGTTGAAGCGTAAATCCGCTTGCATAACTTGCAAGGGAACCGGAAAATTTGGGTGGAGCATCTGGTCAGTTAGACGTTGCTTAAGGCTCGCTCCGTTGGGCGAAAGCGCTCCATAGATATGAAAACAATTTCCCTTGACAAAGGCAGGGATAAAGAACGGAACACCCTGAATATGATCCCAGTGGGAGTGGGTGAAAAACATATACGCTTCCACTGGCATTTGCGATAGCAATGACTGCCCTAAAACTCGCAAGCCCGTACCGCCATCAAAGATTAAACGTTCGCTACCCACGCGCATCTCGATGCAAGGTGTATTACCTCCATACCGAACTGTTTCCGGCCCTGGACAGGCGATACTCCCTCTGACGCCCCAAAACTGAATAGTGAACAAGTTGTGCGTACTAGACATAATTTTTCCTTAGAGGCTTCTTCAGGCAGTCCATTAGTAAGTTTTACTGTTGTTGATTAGCGTTTGCCGGAGCGTTAATTTAGAGTTTTGTTTTTGCGCTCAGTCCAATCGAGGTGGTAGTGAGCTTTAGCCAATTTGACCTATGCTTGCTTAGGGATTGCCATCTACTCTAAACGAAAGTTGAGCTTGCTGAGCAAGGAGAATTTTTCACGACAGAAGACAAACGAGATCTTACAAATGAAGTATTTCTCCCAACTGCTCCTCTGTAGTAGTTGCACAAAGCAGCTAAGTTCATTTCGGTTTTGGGTTGCCACCCTCGCTCAGTTATGCCAATTCCTGTTTTAGGATCACATAGCTTGAAGCGTAGGCTCTTAAACCATACCTACCTTTTCCAAAAGGTTAGCAGGTTCAGCTTCAAGATGTCCTGCACTTTACACAACAAAAATATGTGACTTTGATCACTTAGGTAATGGCACAGCGACGAATCAATAAACCCTGATTGATTTAGGTCGCGTCCAGTCGGCGGACACACAGGGGAAGACAGCAACCATCCATTTAGGGAAAGTCCTGCTTCGAGTACTATTTAGCTAAGGAAGTATCGCATCATACAATCTAAGTCGCTACTTCCAGGATAAAACTTTCACACCACGTTGTCCTTAAATTTCTGAATAAGTTTTTTAATGCAAAATAAGGTACTTTGCATTTTATTAGTGAGATCTAAAATCCAAGCTTGTTAAGCAACCCTCATCTTCAACTTGAATATATAACTAATTCGTTCTTTGTTGACCGTTATCAGTCAACACAAAGTGACTAGAGTCAATATCTAATTGAAATGCCCATCAACTTACCTGTTGTTCGTTGCCCTTGAAGAATACCTGAATTAAGCTTGTGTAACCGCTGCCGATCTAAAATTTAAGAAATATTGCATAACACCGGAGGGTGAAATGGAACCGAACGTGGAAATATATACTTGGAGCCGCTGTCCCTTCTGTATTCGTGCGAAGGCGTTGCTCGATGAAAAGGGCGTTGACTATACCGAATACTGTATTGATGGTGATGAGGTGGCACGGGCACAGATGGCTAAACGAGCAAATGGACGCCGCAGTCTGCCCCAAATTTTTATCAATGACCAACACATTGGCGGCTGTGATGATCTTTATGATCTGGAAGCTCAGGGAAATTTAGACCCATTGTTGCAAGGTGGTGCCGCAACTCGTTGATCGCCACTCTACAGGGTACGTGGTTCTTCTTCAAAGACGTTTTACTGACGGTTAAATGCTGGCTACTAGACTTATCTTGTCAATGAGATTTTCCGCAATTGAACGTTCAACACCCCTTCTAACGGTTTAATAGAAGAAACGCTCTGGGCGTTTGTCCGACGAGTTAAAGGATTTCCTGTGTGAGATTTGCGTTCATCATAGACCCCCTCTCCAAGCTTGACCCTGGTCACGATACGAGTGTAGCGCTTATGGAAGCGGCTCAAGCACTGGGTCACGAAGTTTGGGTGACCCAAGCTGAAAAGTTGAGTGTTATGAATGCTCAGGCATGGGCACTCTTGGAGCAGGTGCAGTTGATACCAGCCGAACTAGTAGAAGGGCGTTGGGTAGTCAGTGAGCAGTGGTATGTCGTTTCTGAGGCAGTTTTGCGATCGCTGGAAGACATGGATGCAGTCTTCATGCGAACAGACCCGCCTGTAACGATTCCTTACCTTTATGCCACGTATATTCTGGACTACATCGATCCACAGAAAACCTTAGTGGTTAATACACCTGCTGGGATACGGATGGCAAATGAAAAGATGTACGCCCTCCAGTTCAAGGAAGTGATTCCGGAGACGATTGTCAGCCAGGATAAGTCGGTTATTCAGAAATTTGTTGAGAAACAAGGAGCAGGGGTTCTCAAGCCGTTGGGTGGCAAAGGGGGTGAAGGAATTTTGTTTTTAGAGCCGAGCGATCGCAACTTTAATTCTCTAGTTGAAGTTAGCACCCAACGGGGTCGGGAGCCAGTAATGATTCAGACTTATCTACCAGCCGCAAAAGAGGGAGATAAGCGAATTATCCTGCTCAATGGCAAGCCGATTGGAGCTGTAAACCGGATTCCTACGGGGAAAGAGTTTCGTGGCAACATGGCGGTTGGCGGTAGAGTCGCAGCAACGGAGATGACTCCCCAAGATCAGAAAATCTGCGAACAAGTCGGGCCACAGCTACAAAAGGATGGCTTATATTTTGTTGGTATTGACGTTATTGGTGGCTATCTGACCGAGGTGAACGTTACCAGTCCTACTGGTATCCGTGAGATCGACAGGCTCAATAATGTGCGGCTGGGTGAACAAGTAATCGAATGGGTGGAACAAACAAAGCGATGATGTCTTCCTCACCTGCTAATCTTTCTGACAAAAGTGCTGCTACGCAGATGCCGACGGTGGGTGTAGCGGTTGTTGGTACTGGGTTTGGGCAAAAGATTCACATTCCTGGCTTTCAGGCTCATCCACGGACAGAAGTAGTGGCGGTTTATCACCGCGATAGGGAGAAGGCAAAAGCGATCGCCTCTACTCATGATATTCCTCATGTTTGCGATCGCCTTGAAGATGCCCTAGCCATACCAGAAGTTACCGCTGTCAGCATCTCAACGCCACCATTTCTGCATTATGAAATGGCAAAAAGTGCATTGCAAGCCGGAAAGCACCTGTTACTTGAAAAACCGACAACTCTGAGAGCAAGTGAAGCGAGGGAACTCTACCAACTTGCGTCAGCCAATGGCGTTGTTGCAATGATGGATTTTGAATTTCGCTTTGTCCCCGCATGGCAACTCTTCGCAGAATATCTGGCAGAAGGTTATGTCGGGCAAAAGCGCTTAATTAAAATTGATTGGTTAGTCTCAAGCCGTGCCGACGCTTCACGTCCCTGGAACTGGTACGCTCAAAAAGACAAGGGAGGAGGAGCGTTGGGAGCTGTAGGTTCTCATTCATTTGACTATATTAGTTGGTTGTTTGGGTCAGTGCGTCGGTTGTGCGCTCAACTGAGTACAGCGATTCCAGAACGACCAGACCCCACAGATAGCGGTAGGCTGAAATCCGTGGATGCTGATGATACCTGTCTGGTGATGCTGGAATTGGAAGATGGAACACCTTGCCAACTCTGCATCAGTTCCGTGGCGTATGAGGGTCGGGGACACTTCGTTGAGGTCTATGGCGATCGCGGTACCCTAGTTTTAGGAAGCAACAATCAAAAAGATTATGTGCATGGGTTTCGTCTCTTGGCTTCTCCTGCTGGTCAACCGCTTGCTGAGGTAGAAATCCCTAAGCGCTTGGCGTTCTCTAATGACTATCCCGATGGACGTTTGGCACCCTTTATTCGGGTAGTTGACCAATGGGTGCAAGGAATCGATAGTGGTAAGGCAATAACACCCTCACTCAAAGAAGGTGTCTACTCGCAGTTATTAATGGATTTAACCCATCAATCCCATGAAACCGGAAGCTGGGTAAAGGTGCCAAGTTTGGAGGCATTCTTGGCTGTTGGCTTGTAGTAAGCGCTAGAGGAAAGGTAAAAAGTAGCTGGAGATTACCTCTTCTTTCCCCTTACCCTCCTAATTTCAACTTAGATGCCTATGAACAGTTGCTCACTAACGTTGCGATGAAAATCCCTCTCCCCTACCACCTACAACCTAACCCCTACCTAACACCTATTTTCAACTTATATATGAGAGAAGAACTTCAGTTCCGACCGCTGGTATAAGTCCAGGACTCTTTGGGTGTAGGTAGCTGTTGAGCCACTGTTGTATTGTCCTGGATTACCAGTCATCCACCAAGAAGCGGCACGCTGCACGGCTAAAGTCTCGTTATTATTACTCGCACTGTACTGCTCCCTTAGCACATCACGCATTACACACACCAGAATTGTACGGGCAGTTACAGGGCTATCCTGAAATTGCGTTGGAGTCAGTTCCTTATCCGTGCATTGCTTAGACCAACGGGGAATATTCTCAGCTTTGACTTGCCACTCACTATATAAACCGTCATTCTCAACTCCCGTTTGCGGTGCTGCCAATCGTAGCGCCTCTACTAGCCTCCCAACCTGGGCATCAGAAATCTCAGGTGAAGATGATGAACGTGCCGTACTTTGCGTTGTTTGGGATGCAGGTTGAGACTGACTCGCTGTGGGTTGAGTCGCAGGTTGTTGAGGAGTAGCGGGTTGGGATGCAGGTTGGGGCTGACTTGCTGTAGCTTGAGTCGCAGGTTGTTGAGGAGTAGCGGGTTGTTGAGACTGGCGATTATTGCGCTGCTGCTGGTAGAAGTTTAATACTTTCTGAGTGTAGGAAGTAGTGGGCGTGCTGTTGTAGCGTGTAGCGTCGCCAGTCATCCACCAGGAAGCAGTACGCTGCACAGCTAATGATTCGTTGTTGTTACTAGCACCATACTGCTCTCTGAACACATTACGCATCACACACACGAGGATCGAACGAGCCGTTGCAGGACTATCCTGAAATTGTGTTGGTGTCAGTTCCTTACCAGTGCATTGTCTAGACCAACGCGGAATATTTTCCGGTTTGATTTGCCAATCACTATACAGACCATCGTTTTCAATGCCAGTTTGCGGTGCTGCCAATCGTAGCGCCTCTACTAGTGCCCCAACTTGAGCATCAGACAATTGGGCTTGTACTGGTAGTGTCCATCCAACACTCACTATTACTGTGCTGAGTAATAAGCGTTTAGCTTGTCTGATTAATGAACTCATTGATGTACTCAGTTGTAATCTAATCTGAACTCTCTCTTGAAGAATTTTTACCGTAGACTCTATGGAATACTTCTGTCGAAAGAGAGTTGTATAATCTTTTGTTGGCTATAGTTAGGCAGATATATCCGGATGAGGAGTCTCTCTATGTCTCTTCGCCCTTATCCACTCACTGTTACGGTAGGCAGCGATCGCCTTTTGCAGGAAGACATAATAGAGCAAGCACTAACTCGTTAGTGACAGGCAGAGTGCTTTACCATTAGGTAGATTTATTCATAATCGGCTTTCAACCACTACTAATATCAATACAGCCTTCAAGAATAGGAGCAAAGGACATGAGAGATCAGTTTCATCAGTTTCAAAAGCGTCCACTAAGTAACATTACTTCTGGACTTTTTAGAAACTTGATGCTGATGACGACAGGTGCTTCTATCCTGATTGCACTGGTTTTGGGAATTGGGATGTTGCGATCGGGCGCGCGGTTCTTTGAGGGACTCAATGCGATATTTAATGCGCCACAACCTAAACCAGAGGTTGATGTCCGTACCCTTGTTGTCCATCAAATTCGTGGTGCAAGTGAACTGACAACGGCTGTCTTTACGATGGAAGCTGTTGTTCCTGCCCGTCAGGATAGAAATGTGGCGGGATATAAGGTTGGCACAACGACTCTTCTCTACATTGCTTATGGTGAGGTGAGGGCTGGGGTTGATTTACAAGAATTAACTCCAGAGAATGTGCAAGTTGTCAACGATACGATTCAGCTTCAGCTCCCGCCTCCCCGTCTCCTGGATAGTAAGATTGACGTGACTCGTTCGAGTGTCTACGACTACGATCGCGGTTTCTTGGGGTTGGGACCAGATGTCGCACCGCAGCTACAGACTTTCGCTCAACAAGAGACATTGAAAAAAATTGTCAGTACTGCCTGTAGAGAGCGTGTGCTAGAGCAAGCAAATGATCGCGCTCAACTCGCAGTCACGCAGTTATTGAATACAGCAGGATACAAGGACGTTGAGGTGAAAACGCGATCGCCTTTACCAGGCACTTGTATCTAAAAGGGAATAGAAATATCACTATATTTCTTCGGCAATTGATGGGAAGCTAAGATTAACTCAAACTTTCCCTCTTCCTGGATTGGCATATGGCTCACATTGGCATCATCTGTCCTGCCGCTGCTGGTCACCTCAACCCGATGACTACTTTAGGTCGTGAACTGCAACAACGTGGTCATCGCGTCACATTAGTCGGGATACTTGATGCCAAACCCAAGACACTAGCGGCAGGATTAGAATTCTGGGCAATTGGTGAGTCTGAGTTTCCAAGTGGAGCAATGAGGCAGTTGTTTGCCGAACTGGGAACCAAGAGCAAGTTTGCTGCCTTGCAGTACACCAGCAGTTGGATACAAAAGATGGCAGTAATGTTCCTACGTGAAGCTCCAGCAGCACTTAAAGAAGCTGGTGTAGAGGCACTGTTAGTAGATCAGGTTTCACCGGAAGGAGGAACTGTTGCAGACTTTCTGGACATTCCCTTCATTAGTATGTGTAGTGCCCTGCTGTTGAATCGAGAACCTAGTGTTCCTCCTTTTTATACATCCTGGGGCTATAACCCTGCCTGGTGGGCAGTGCTAAGGAATCGAGGAGCATATTCTCTACTGAACCGTATTGGAAGACCATTGCGAGAGACAATCGCAGAGTATCGCCAACAGTGGAAGTTACCCAAACACTTGACCCCAAATGATAGGTACTCCCAACTGGCGCAGCTAAGTCAACAGCCTGCTGAGTTTGAGTTCCCCAGGCAGAATTTGCCGCCTTGCTTCCATTTCACCGGCCCCTATCACAATCCTGCCAGTCGAGAACCTGTCGCTTTTTCCTTTGAAAAACTGACTGGACAACCCCTGATTTATGCCTCAATGGGGACAATACAAAATCGTTTGTTAGGGATTTTTCATTCTATTGCTGAGGCTTGTATGGGACTAGATGCCCAGTTGGTGATTTCTCTGGGTGGTGCAACTAGCCCAGAAGCCTTGCCAGATCTTCCTGGTTCACCCCTAGTTGTTGGCTATGCGCCTCAACTGGAACTGCTCAAACGAACTACCCTTACCATCACCCATGCGGGTTTGAATACCACTCTGGAATCTTTAAGTAACGGAGTGCCGATGGTGGCGATTCCAATTGCCAATGATCAGCCAGGGGTGGGCGCACGTCTAGCCTGGGCTGGGGCTGGGGAAGTTATACCTCTTGCTCGCTTGAGTGTTCCCAAATTACGAGATGCGATCGCAGGGGTGTTGAGGGACGATTCTTATAGAAACAATGCTTCTAGGCTAGCTGAGGCGATCGCTCGTGCAGGTGGAGTAAGCCGAGCCGCTGATATTGTCGAACAGGTTATATCTACCGGGAAGCCTATCTTAGCTCATAACTTATTATGATGGTTGGGTGCTTACCAGCACAAATCCCCGTGTTTTGCCGGAAGCAGAATCTACTGTCGCCATTGCTTTCCAGAGTTCTTCAGCTTTTACCCAAACTGGAGGATATTTATAGCGCGATACATCTAAGATGAGAAATCGATCAGTCTCTTCGTTGTAAGCGGCTACAGGAGAGATATGCCCTCCTGTTTCTTGACCAATAGCTTTACGCAAGTAGTTGACCAAAACAAAATTTCCCGATTCTTGCAAATTCTTACTCACCAAGGTACGAAACTCGTCTAGTGTCACATCGCCGCCGTGGTGAACTTCCGCTTGAACAGGATAGCTTTCTACAAGTTTGCCTAATTGCTCCAGCGTTAAACCCTGACGAGCAACAACCTCTGGTTCTATGACTTGTTGAGTTTGTACATTAAAAAAGTTGTCTTGAGTAAAGACGTGATACTGACCAAATTCAGGTGCTTCAGGGGCAGGAATTGCGATCGCATTCAGCACCATCACGCTACTTGCCACGCCACAGTAAGCTTGATTTTTCTGGGTATAAACTGAATACTTAGTGGGAAATAATCCTGTCGCGCTTGGCTTTCCATCAGTAACTCTTCTCCCTCAGCGGAGTTGAAGTTAATTAGATTTGAGGGAAGTGGAAGTGTCTGTGCGAGAAGTCCTCCACTAGCAAGGCTAAGTCCTATAATTACAGCCTGTAAGGGTAGGCGGATCATCTTGAATACACCCATTTGATACTTGCTGGCATTCATCACGTATTCCCTAATAAGTTGAGTAAAAAGTTAAGGCATTTCTAACTAAAGGTAGATTTTTGAATTATAGAAGAACTTTATTACTAAGACTGTTGTGCCTTTTCTCATAGAGCCGTAGTTGCGATCGCTAACACATAAAGCAAAGCAATTGTATTAATCATCAACGCTGGTACATTAGGGGCATAGTCTGCCAGTTGGCAGAATCATCATGATTCTTCTATGCCTATAATCTAGACTTCTTATTGGTTGCAGTCTGCCAGATGAACCTTCCTCAACTGCCAGAGCCTTGGATCGGTCACTTGATTGGTAATCACCAGCGTTATCGCCTCGACAAACGCTTGGGAGAAGGTGGTATGGGAGAAGTCTTCTTGGCGATGGATACTCGGCTTGGTCAGCCAGTTGCTTTGAAGCTATTGAAGGAAAAACTGGCAGCATCAACAGATGTAAGAAAGCGATTTGAGCGTGAGGTTGCTCTATGCGCTGCCCTCAGGAGTGACCACATTGTTCAAGTTAGTGATCATGGTGTCACGGACGAAGGGTATCCCTTCTTTGTCATGGAGTATCTTTGTGGACAGACGTTAGGAAAACTGCTGAAACGAGAGCAGCGTCTGTCGGTTGAACGAACAGTCAGCATTGTTACTCAAGTTTGTGCAGGTCTACATCTTGCTCATAAAGGGATTAACCTTTGGTATGATGGTGCAGCTTCTAGTGAGTATGTCAAAGTTGTCCATCGCGATCTAAAGCCAGAAAATATCTTTCTTGTGCCTACAGTGCTGGGAGAATTAGTAAAAATTCTCGATTTTGGGATTGCTAAACTTTGTAGTGACCAAGTTGAACAGACGAATGCCACAAATGTATTTTTAGGTACATACCACTATGCTGCTCCTGAACAGCTTGAAGTTGAGAAAGACTTGGATGAGCGAGCAGATATTTACAGCTTGGGCATCATTATCTACGAGATGCTTTCTGGCACTGACCCATTTGGCTTGGCTTTCATTACAAATAAAGTAAGTAGCTTAGCTTGGGCTATCGCTCATGCATCTAAACCACCTCTACCATTGCGCGAACAGCTAGGGTGTGAGCAACTATCGCCGCAACTTGAGGCAGTCGTAATGCAGTGTTTAGAAAAAGCACCACGAGAGCGCTTTGGGTCGGTTGATGAGTTGGAAAAGGCTCTGCAAGCAGCTACATCTGGACAATTGCGCGAGGTTACCTATACAGCTAGCGCCCCTTACTCTGCACTGGATTCACGATGGATGAGGACGTATGGTGAGCAGCCGACTATGCGATCGCCAATATCAACATCAAGTTATTCGCCGTTTTCCACACTTACCTCTAAGGAAATATCTGAGGCAGCTCACTCGGTGGTAAAAGGTACAGCAACCCTTTCTGCTACGGTTGTTGAGGAACCGGAGGTTCTAAGTGGCGATTCTCCATTGCCGCAACCCAAATCCGTTTGGCAAATGGTTAGAGTTGGTCTAATTATGACTCTAGCTGTAACACTAGGAGCCTACTATTCGTCACACTCATCTAAGCCATCAGTTGTTCAGGACGTAAAACCACTTGCCGAAACAGAACCAATCGTTGACAAACAAGCAATTTCTCTAGCCAACTCTCTTTCTAAGCATTTAAACTCAATCTGGTCGGTTGCCGTTAGCCCCGATGGACAGGCTCTCGCCAGTGGTAGTCTTGACAAAACGATCAAGCTTTGGAATTTAGGTGATGGTGAACTGTTGCGTACCTTTTCTGGTCATTCAGACGCAGTAAGAACCGTCACTATTGATTCTTCCGGACAGATTCTAGCTAGTGGTAGTGTGGATAGAACTGTCAAGATTTGGAATTTGCAGACAGGAGAATTACTTCGCACTATCTCTGGACATTCTGACCCAGTTTGGTCAGTGGCAATTAGCCCTGATGGACAGACGCTTGTCAGTGGCAGTTATGACAGCACAATCAAGATTTGGAATCTTCAAGATGGAGAACTACTCCATACTCTCTCTGGACATTCTGACTCGATTTGGGCAGTTGCAATCAGTCCTGACGGACAGACGCTTGTGAGTGGCAGTAAAGATAAAACAATTAAGATTTGGAATTTGCAGAGTGGAAAATTGATCCGCACCTTAGAAGGACATTCTAATGCGGTGAGAACGGTGGCTATTAGTCCAGATGGGCAAACAATTGTGAGTGGTAGTTGGGACAAGACAATTAAGATTTGGAATTTGCAGAGTGGAAAACTGATCCGCACCTTAGAAGGACATTCTGACCGCGTCATTTCCGTTGTGATCGATCCTTTAGGGCAAACTCTTGCCAGTGGAAGCCTTGACAAGACTGTTCAGATTTGGGACTTACAAACTGGGGAACTATACCGTACTCTCTCTGGACATTCAGATTGGGTACTTTCTATTGCCTTTAGCCCCGATGGGCAAACTCTTGTGAGTGGCAGCAAGGATAAGACGATCAAGATCTGGCGATGATGTGTTCAACTCAGATATAGCAGTAGCCACGAATGTTAGGACATTAAGGGGAGAAGAGCGTTCCTTAACTAGAGCCGATTTGATCCAAAGCTGACCGCCCAAAGCTGACTGCTGATTGCTATAAATGAGTAGAGTAGACGGCTTAGTTGCTGTGAACTGAATCAACTATCTCAAGATTCTCTTCAGCCTTTTCCAGCCAAAAGTGAGGAATTGCTTAACCCTCTTGAACAAACGTTGTAGAGGTGAGCTTTGGCTCACACTTGGGAGAATCTCTTGGCGAACATTGGGGGAAGTCACTCCCACGACTTCATACAGTAGGTATTCGCCACTCTTACCAGGAAGTTGCACCTTATGGCATTGGTTGATAATGACTTGCTCTTTCACCTGTGCATAGATGGATTCGGAAATCAGCAAGCTGGTGCCGACAAGTTTATTAGCTGATTCAATACGCGAGGCTAAGTTAACAGCATCACCAATAGCCGTTACTCTTTTGTTATCGGAGGCTCCAACTTCACCAATCACTACACTTCCGTAGTGGATGCCAATCCCAATTTTCAAACTTTGATGGTACAAAGTTTCTAAGTGGGAATTGAATTTTTCCATCGCCTCAAGCATTTCAAGGGCTGCCCTCACAGATTGTTCAGCAGCTTGTTGAGAGTTTTCCATCCCAAAGAGTGCCATCAGTCCATCACCCATGTAGTTATTGATCATGCCACCGTAGCGATTGATGACTCGCCCCATCTTCCGGAAGTACCGATTTAGAACATAGATGACATCGTAGGGAAGTACTGTTTCAGAAAAGGAGGTGAATCCGCGTATATCAGCAAAAAGGATGGCTATTTGTTTTTCTTGATCGATGGTGTTGGGAACAACCTTTCCCCTCATTTCATCGTTGATTATTTCCAAGTCTTCTGTGTCGATTGCCATTCGGCGTACTGTTACATCATCAAAAACTTGCGTCTGACAAGCTAGCCGAATCGCTGGAGTAAAGTGCAGTTGTTCACAGATCGCTTTTTCTGCTGAGTTCCGTTCACCACAATTTTCTAAGCCCTCGACGACTAGAACACGGCAGGTAGAACAACGGGCTAGCCCTCCACAGACATGAGTATGAGGAATTTTGAAGCGCAAAGAAGCCTCAAGGATGATTTCGCCTTCATCAACCTCAATGCGTTTTTCATCAGGCAGGTAGTGAATATGTGGCATATCAAGCCGCCAAGAGAGTACTATTACTTACTTTCTACTAACTCAAGTAAGGTATCCGGAATAGTAGAATGCTCTCCCTGACTGAAGCTAGCGCCTTGTAGGTAATGCTTGAAGATGGCGCTTGATAACATCAAGTATCGCATTGACAAGAGTGCGATCGCATAAATTGCCAAGGTAATCTTGATCGCATCAAATCAACTTCTTAGTTATAAGTGCCAATATCGTGCCGTATGTTGCGATCGCGCAATAGCTGCTATGCGATCGCACGGTGTCTTCATCTTGATGGACGATACACTCGAATCAAATCAGAGCGATTGAGTGTGAGAATTATGCGATTATCACTAATAGCAAATGCCAGCACATCTTCATCAGGAATTCCAAGATTTGCATTATCAGCTTTTTGAGGGAATCAAGAATTTCATAGATGCGGCTGTTCTTAAGCTCTATCCCCCATTTTTGTTGAATAAGTACACTGATGATTTTTCCCGTCCAGATGTATCTATTTATCCCATAATCTAGTTGTTAAGTGAGTAAGATCCAACCTAATAGGGAATTACATAAAAGACAACCCAGACCCAATTTTTTGTCAAAACCTAACTGCTACTGGATAATTTTGATACAGAAGTCGGGGAATTGGCGGAAATCATACCGTTATTCAGCAATCTCTAACCGCTTTTCCAAGTACTGCCCAATCATCTGTTGCTCACCAGCACGGGAGATAATTGTTTGCCTTGTACGGTAGTGTTCACCCACGAGTTTTAGTTCTTCCTCAAACACAGAACCTTTGTATTCTGTTCGTAAGCACAAGGTTTCAGGGTTGGGGAAGTAGAACTGAGCGGTGACTGGTTTGGAGGTTGCAAAACCGCGATCGCGATAAAGTATATCTCCTAGCGCTCCAAACAAGGTTGAATCTTCTGACTGCTTTTTTCCCGTTACAGAATCGCTGCTTTTCCAGCTAACACAAGCACCACAGGTCAAAACCATGTCAGTGGGTAGCTCATGCAGTTGCTGTAGCTGTAGTAGTTCATCACAGCCTTGCTCCAAAAAACGAATATTAATCTGGCTAACCACTTCCTTTGTGTCTCCGTCCGGCAGCGTATAGTAGCGGCGTTCAGAGCGCCAGTTACCTGATGATTTTCGGAAAAATGCTGCAATTAAGGGTTCTTCAGTTTTCTGAGCAATCTGTAGCTGTGATGTCACTGATGCTATTCCTCACGAGATATTAGGTAGATAGTAGACGCTGGCATTATGCAAGCATACGCAAACATTCTTAATATAGTTGAGTATATGATATTTCCCAACAACGAGGCTCAGCCATTGGAAAGAATCTTTCTTCTTGTAGCCGTGACTACCAAAAGCCTCGTGTTACGAAGACAATGTTTGGCTCAACCTACCAGAGCGTAAGGCTTATGAGTTCAACTTTGCAATAAAGTAAAGCTTTGATGAAGCTGATAAAAATCGGTGGCACTGCCTTGGGAGCCATGCAATAATACGCCTCAAGTTTGAACACAAACCCTTTTCTGAGCTAAGTTTTGTATTTAAATTTTAGGTCAGAAGGAACTTTTGAACTTCTACTAGTTAATGTGGGTGCTTGAAAGGTGACATTTAACTCGATTGAGTTCGTAGTCTTTTTTGTAGTTACCTATTGCCTCTACCGCAGCCTAACTTTGCGAGGGCAAAACTTGACCTTACTGATTGCCAGCTACGTATTCTATGGCTGGTGGGACGTATGGTTTTTGTTTCTAATCACTCTATCTACTGTAGTTGACTTCTACTGTGGATCAATGATTGGAAGAGGGCAGTTGTCGAAAGAGAAACGTGGCGTGGCTTCTTTGTTTGCCGTATGCGCCGGGTTTTTCTTTGTGACGGTGCAGTGGGATGCGGTTGGGTTAACGACTCAACCCTTATCTCTATCTGTGCAGTGGGCAAAACTGCTACCTACAGCTTGGTCAGGTTGGCTGGTATTCCTGGGGACAGGGGCAATTGTTGCGATCGCAAATCTCCTGTATCCACGCTTCACCGCAATGGACGAAAAGCCGCGCCGTGACTTATTCCTATTTATTAGTATATTTACTAACCTTGCCCTTCTCGGCTTCTTCAAGTACTTCAATTTCTTTATTGGCAGCGCCGAGGGAGCGATTCGTACCTTTGGCATTCAGGCAGAACTCTTACACTTAAACATCGTTTTACCTGTAGGAATTTCCTTCTACACGTTTAAGACGATTAGTTACACGGTTGATGTTTACCGACGCAAGATCGAAGCAACACCGCAGTTTTTAAACTTTGCACTCTTCTTAGCCTATTTCCCCCCATTACTAGCGGGTCCAATTGATCGAGCATCGGAGTTACTGCCTCAGTTCGCCAAACCACGTCAGCTGAGTTTTAAGCAATCCAGCGAAGGCGTTTACTTGATCTTATTTGGCTTGTTCAAGAAAGTAGCCATCTCAGATGGAGTTGCGACTTCAGTTGATGCGATCTACGGGACAAGTGGGACGGTTTCTTGGATTGATGTTGTCTTGGCAACGTTCCTTTACGCAATCCAAATTTACTGCGATTTCTCCGGCTACTCGGATATGGCGAGAGGTGTATCGAAGTTGTTCGGTATCGAGCTGATGCTGAACTTCAATTTACCCTACTTCTCAAAAGACCCCAGCGAGTTCTGGCGGCGTTGGCACATCAGCCTCTCCACTTGGCTACGAGACTATCTCTACATCCCCCTCGGAGGAAGCCGTCAAAGCGATCGCAAAACCTATCAAAATTTGATGACAACAATGGTGCTGGGCGGACTCTGGCACGGTGCTGCCTGGAACTTTGTCCTCTGGGGCTTTTATCAGGGGGCGTTGCTATGCGGGTATCGACTCTTTACCCCTAAAGCTAAGAAACAACAACCTAGCAAGACTGCTTTGAGTCTCTTAGGAGGCTTAGGAACGACATTATTCTTCTTTGTCCTTACCTGCTACGGATGGCTGTTGTTTCGCGCCACCTCTCTGGCTCAAATTATCACCTTCACAAAGATTCTATTTCTCGATTTTGGCAATTTGACCTTGAGTATTCCTAAGCCACCCTTACCTGCACTCTTGGGCATTCCTCTTTTGATTGGCTATGAGGTTGTTGAATACCTGGCTGAAAATTCACAACTAAAACGTCGCTTCCCAACTCCAGCGCGTGCAGCCCTTTATGCAGCACTGATCATTATTGTGTTAATGGGACAAAGCAATGCACCTGCACAGTTCATATACTCTCAGTTCTGATTCCCCGAAAAACCCAGCAATCCGTAAGTCGTTAGTCATGGGACTTTGGATTGTTTTCTTCCTGCTTGTGTTCGATTTTGCCGTTAATATTCTATTCCCCTATCCATCCGATCCACAGGCGATGTCTCCTGGGCAACTCAATACCTATTTTGAGTATGGGCGATCGGTTGAGGGAAAACTCTCACGGATGGTTGGTGCAACAGATGAATCAAGTTCATCGCTAGCTGTAGCGGGTTGGTTAGACCCACAATTGTGGAAAAAATTAGATTTACCTGTTAGCCCTGAACCCGACCAAGACTTGCTGGTTGCAATCTACGGCATGTCATTTTCAAACTACGTCGGCGATGAGATGAAGGCAATAGATTCCAAGCTAGGTGTTAGAGCGATCGCGGGACCCGCTGCGCCACCTAACTACTCCTACGCTGCCTACAAATTAGATCGGGGGAGACATCAAGCCGATGTCGTGATTCTAGGAATTTTGGCATCCAGTGTCAAAGGACTCAGAACGATGAACGGCTCGACGTGGCAGTTTGAAGCCCCTGCTCCTTATACTTATCCTCGGTACGTGGTGGATAATGGGAAGCTTAAGGAAATTTCGCCCAAGATTCAATCATTAGCGCAACTTCGTACTGCCTTCCAAGACGAAGAACAATGGGACGCAGCGGTAAACCAGCTAAGAGAACACGATCAGTTTTTTAATCCATTCCTGTTTGAACACAATTGGCTGGATAACTCTGCGATTGTACGCTTGATTCGTAGAGCTTCGGCACAGCGCTATCAGACAGCAGTGACCAATCAGGTTCATGATTCTACTGGGTTTAACAAAGAATTAGATATTCCAGTTTTAAGCGCTATTGCCAAAGAATTTTCAGCAACAGCAAAAGCAGATGGCAAGCTACCGATTGTCTTGATTATTAATGATCGAGGATATGACGATCATTTGTTCCAAGCCCTGAAGCCAACTCTAGAGAGCAACTCGATTCCCTATGTCAGTACCCACAATATTGCACCAGCTACTGATGTGAGAAACTTTATCGGTGATGGACACTTCGTTCAGAGTGCGAATAAATTAATAGCCAAATCTGTGTTGGAGTTGATTAATACTAATTTTGAGCGGAGTCACCGTGTTGTTTCAGTTCCTAGTGAAGCAGCTACGCATAAAAAGCCATAACTTATAGCCTCTACATTCCGCACCCTGAAGGGTCACAGCACGGATTTTCTAGGAATTGGGAATTGGCAATAGGTTGCCCATTTCCAGTAATACCATTTGTTTAATGTTGGAAACTTATCGGTGAAGGGAGGTTGTAGGTTGTTGGAAAATTCAGTTCACACCTACCCCCTACCACCTACCACCTACCACCTACCACCTACCACCTACTACTCCCTTTGTTAGCTAAGCCAGGGACGACTGACTTGCTCTAATTGGGCAACTTCCTCTTGGTTCAAACTCCATCCCAAAGCACCAGCATTTTGTGCTGCCTGCTGTGCTGTTTTTGCGCCAGGAATTGGCACAACATTGCCTTGAGCAATCAACCAGTTCAGGGCAACTTGGGCAGGTGTGCGATCATACTTTTCCCCAAACTGATGCAATAGCTTCACAACAGGAGCGATTTTTTCTAAACCACTTTTGCTAAATTGTGGGTCAATTCGGCGTGCGTCACGTAGTTCAACGTGTTTCTCTGGCGTATATTTTCCAGTGAGCAATCCTTGGGCTAAAGGACTATAGGCAAGCAGAGTAACACCCAACTGACGGGCAGTATCCATAATGCCATCACTCTCAATTTTCCTTGCCAGCAGCGAGTATCGTACTTGATTTACGGCTAGGGGAACTCCTCGTGCTGCCAAGTAACCATGCGCTTCTCGCATTTGCTCGGCAGAGTAGTTACTCACACCAACACTCCCAATTCTGCCGCGCTTCACTTCATCTGCCAACGCATTCATCAGTGTCTCTTGACTCATGAAGAAGCCAAAGGGCATATGGACTTGGTAAAGTGCAACTTGTTCAACTTGTAAACGTTTTAAACTTTCGGTTAGAGTATCAGAGACGGAATGAGCTGAAAATCGCCAAGGCATAGGAAAGTATTTAGTCGCAATCTGTGCAGGACGCCCCAACTGCTTCATAAACCGCCCTAAAAGTGATTCAGATTCACCAAACCCGTAAATTTCAGCGGTGTCAAAAAAGCTGATCCCCGCATCTAAGGTTGCCTCGAAGGCTTCTTGTACCTGAGATGCACCGTAATCGTTGCCGTAGTTCCAAAAGAGTTTGTCTCCCCATGCCCAAGTGCCAATCCCTAGGGAAGTAATGGTCGGCCCATTTTCACCTAATGTGGTGGTTTGCAAAGTCTGCATTATCAATCCTCTTCTTTATATTTCTTCATATTTACTCAGTGTATCGTTACAAACAGCTATCGATAGCAAGGAAGAGAACTTAAAAACGTATATCCTTAGATAGATATAAGACGCAAATAAAATACTTAATTCTGCAAGCATTGCTAATAAAAAGCTATGGAAACTAGTGATTTCTCCGATTCCCAACCAACCTCTTCAGTTCAAGGCAAAGCACTTCCCAGACTTAAGCTACTAACTATGTTCCGGCTAGGTCTATTCCAAACAGGACTGGGAATGATGTCAGTGCTGGTCTTTGGAGTACTCAACCGTGTCCTGATTAGAGAGTTGGGAATGCCAGCAACGCTTAGTACAATCATTCTTGCCTTGACGCTGTTTGTTGCTCCAGCGCGGATTTGGTTTGGGCATATGTCCGACACGAAGCCTTTGTGGGGGTATCATCGCACGGGGTATATCTGGGTTGGTGCCGCAAGTCTGGCTATCGTTTCGGTTCTACTTGTACAAGTGATGTGGCAGGTGGGCGATAGTTTAAAGGCAGGAGGCTGGACTACTCCAACTTATGCTTGGACGGGTTTGCTAGCTTTACTGTTTGCACTGTATGGTTTGGCAGTCAGCGCTTGTTCTACGCCCTTTGCAACGCTTTTGGTGGATGTTTCCGATGAAGATAATCGCTCCAAGTTGGTGGGCATTGACTGGTCAATGCTGATTGGGGGAACAATTATTGGGGCAATCCTCATTGGTGTCTTGCTCAAAAAATTAACTCTAAACGCCCCGATTGAGTTACTACAGGTACAAATTAATCGCTTATTTCTGATTGTGCCCTTGCTGGTTTTTGGGCTTGCCTTTGTGGCAACCTGGGGTGTCGAAAAAAAATATTCTCGCTATACCTTGCGCTCTACATTAGTTAACCAAGAAGAAAAGATTACGCTGAATCGAGCTTGGCGCATCTTGACGGCAACGCCCCAAACTGGGTTATTTTTTACTTTCTTAGTGCTAATGACCATTGGGTTATTCATGCAAGACGCCATCCTGGAAAACTATGGTGGTGATGTCTTCAACATGGAGGTCGGTAAAACAGCTACTCTCAACGCATTCTGGGGAACTGGGACATTAGTTGGTCTATGCGTAGCGGGTTTCCTTCTGGTTCCGCGTCTGGGGAAGCGCAAGACAACTAGATTAGGTGGTCTATTAGTCATCTTCTCTTTAGCCTGGGTCGTATTATCGGGATTTACCCATAAGCCAGAACAACTGCAAATCGCTTTGCTGTTTTTTGGTTTGGTTTCTGGAGTCTTAACAACAGGCGCTCTTACTTTGATGCTAGACCTAACGGCAGCAGAAACAGCAGGGACATTTATTGGTGCTTGGGGGTTAGCACAGGCTTTAGCAAGAGGAGTGGCGACGGTGACTGGAGGGGTTGTGTTTGATACAGGGAAGAGGCTGTTTAGCAACCTGGTGTTAGCATATGGGTTGGTCTTTGCTGTTCAAGCTGCCTGCATGGCTCTGGCAGTCTGGTTTCTTAAGCGAGTGAACGTGCAAGAGTTTCGCACTAATGCCAGAGAAGCGATCGCAACTGTTATAGAAAGCGATCTCGACTAAATCACTTTTTGTTGGTAGTCAGTAGTGAACAACAACTGACTACTAAAAGAACAATCTATAAACTCTAAAATCGGATGACAGATTTTTGGACAGACATTTTAAGCTTTGCCCAGACGACAACAGCCAGAGTCGGCACCCAATTATTGCAAGATTTTGGACAAGTGCAGGCATCGCAAAAAGCTGACGGTAGTTTGGTGACGCAAGCGGATAGATGGGCGGATGAGGAGATCACAAATGCGATCGCTTCTCACTATCCTCGCCATGGAATTTTGAGTGAAGAGGCAGAACACAAATTTCCTGATACAGAATGGTGCTGGATTATCGACCCTCTAGATGGCACCACGAACTTTACCAGGGGAATTCCGATTTGGGGAATTTCTTTAGGATTGTTCTATCAAGGAACGCCTGTATTTGGTTACGTTCATTTCCCGCCCATTGGACAAACCTTTCATGGCTTTTGGAGTGGTAAATCGGGAATAACAGACGTAGAGGACAGTGCATTTCTCAATGGACGCGCCATCCACAGCAGCAAAGACGATCCCAGCAATAACCACTTTTTCAACCTTTGCTCCCGAAGTGCATCCTTATTGCAGCAGCCCCTACCCTGCAAGATTCGGATGCTAGGAGTTGCGAGTTACAACTTCCTCACTATTGCTGCGGGTGCAGCTTTAGGCGGTGTTGAAGCGACACCAAAAATTTGGGATATTGCTGGGGCGTGGGTGATTGTGCAAGCAGCAGGTGGCACTTGGGTGCCATTGGATTCACAGCCAATTTTTCCCCTTAAAGTTGGACAGGATTATAGTGCGAAGTCCTTCCCCACACTCGTCGCAAGTAGCCCTGAACTGGTTCCAGTATTTAACAAGAGCCTGCGAGAAATCCCCCTGAGCCACTAGGCACTGGAGGATGAGAGCAGGGGAAGCCTCCGTACCTACGGCTTCCAAAAAGATTGTTGCTAGTGCCAGTTGGGCTGGCGAAACTGGGCATTTCCCCATGCTACTGTCCTTAAGCAAAGTAAGAGGCACACCTGCCAAAGTCGCTTTGAGATTTTTATAAAACTAACTGTAAGAGTGATGACTAAAAATCTTTAGTTTGCACAAAATGTCATAAGTTTGCATAAAAGATAGATCGGGAGTTCCACGTTGTCTTTACGCAAGATAAACGACATATCACAACTCATTCCAGACTCAACTGTTCTATCCAGTAGGGAACAAGCTTGGCGAGGGCTGGAGGTAATTCATAATTTTTATAGCTACAGTGAGCTGAGTGTACCCGCTTATTCAAGCCACATCATTGCCGTTCATTTTGGGCATCCGGTCACTCTGGTGGAGAAGATTGACGGACGAACTCATGAAAGCTGTTTGAGGAAAGGTGATGTAACGATTGTACCCGCAGGCTTACCAAGCAAGTGGTGCCGTCTAGAAGGTGAGGAAATCGATGTCATCAATATGCATCTCAAGCCTGACTTTTTACGGGGAGTTGCGGCTGGGATCAGTGATGCTAACCCCGATCGGATTGAGATTATCAGTTACCTTGGTAAGCAGGATGCCCAAATCACCCACATTGGTTATGCCTTAAGAGCCGCGATTGAAGAGAACAAAGCAGGAAGCCAACTCTATGCTGAGTCATTAGCAACAGCGCTGGCAGTTCACTTACTGCACAACTATTGTGCAACCACACAGCCTATCCGTGAATACATGGGTGGACTCCCTCCGCACAAATTTCGGCGTGTACGTGAATACATCAACGAACATATCCAAGACGATTTATCACTCTCCGATCTTGCGGAGGTAAGTGCGATGAGTCCGTACCACTTTGCTAGACAATTTAAGCAGACAACAGGACTATCTCCGCACCAGTATGTTACGTTGCGCCGCATCGAACAAGCTAAGGTTCTGCTGACAAAAACAGATTTGTCAATCACCGAAATTGCTCTACGTGTCGGTTGTGCCAGCCAAAGTCACCTCTCAAAGCTTTTCCGTCAAGTAACGGGAATATCCCCGAAAGCATACCGCCAAGCGCAGTCATAGTTCTTTCTGTATTAGGCTACTTACTGAACTCAATTACCGCAAGAATAGATACGTTTTAGCAAGAATGTGAACGACTTTTATAGTAATGTCGCTATATTCTGCTGCTTGTAATCAATGTCTTGGGGAACTAAATCAATGCCAAACAAAGCGGGTAAAAAAAAGCCTTCGGCATCCTTAACAAGACGGCAAATCATTGCAGGTAGCAGCGCAGCATTGGCAGGACTAGCCACAATTGGCAGCATACAGGTAAACGAAGCTACCGGACAGCCGCCCGTAGAAGATGAAGTAAACAGAAGTAATCGTATGGAAAGGCTTCAAGGTAAGGTAGCTATCATAACAGGTGCTGCTCGTGGTATTGGACGAGCGTGCGCGGTTGCTCTGGCGCGTGAGGGAGCGGATATCGTTGCTTTAGACATTGCCAGTCAAATTAATTCAGTCAAGTATCCAATGGCAGCGCTGGAAGACTTGGCAGAGACTGACCGACAAATTAAAGCATTGGGGCAGCGCTCCATAACCATTCAGGCAGATGTTCGCAATAGTAGTCAGATGCAAGCAGCAGTTGATCGTGCAATTCAGGAATTCGGTAAAGTAGACATCATGGTTCCCAATGCTGGCATTTGTACCTACGTTCCGTCTCTAGATCAGATGTCAGAAGCTGAATGGGACGATGTAATCGATGTGAACCTTTCAGGAGTGGCGCGTTCAATGAGAGCCGTAATTCCACATATGCGCGATCGCAAGTCAGGACGAATTATTGTTGTCAACTCGTGTAACAGCCGCTTTGGTTCTCCCGGTTCACCCTCCTACAATGCCTCGAAATGGGGCGTACTCGGTCTTATCAAATGCGTGGCAACTGAGGTAGCGAAAGATAACATCACTGTCAATGCTGTAAATCCTACGGGAGTGCGAACACTAATGACGCAGAATGATGAAGCGCGGCGTTGGGCTAACCCTGAAAACCCAACCCAGGAGAACTTAGAGAATGCGCTGCGCTCCTTCAATTCACAACCCCGGTCTTTTTTGGAGCCAGAAGAAATAGCGAATGCGCTCTTGTTCTTTGCAATGCCTGAAGCAGGCGCTATTACAGGCGAAGCGATGGACGTGGCAGCAGGAGCTAATGTTAGATGGAATTCCTGATGGAATGTTAATTGCCTCTACTACTATTCATCTGTTAATTCCTCTTCAGTCCTAGCTTCATGTGAAGGATCTAAAATACCAGGGAAATCCTCAGTATCTGTAGGTTGCTCTGGGGCAGGTAAAACCCGGACACGGGCAAACCTTAGCCCAGTGATGCCTTGTAGCGGTTCGACAGTACCCAGTTGGATTTCTGTATCTACCCAGCCCTCTCGCCCTAAGTAGCGTAAGTATTGTTGATATTCTGTCCACTCTTCTTCAGTGGAATAAACTAGGGTAAGCATTCCGGGTTGGGTGATGCGAGTCCGTGCTTGCTCATCAACGGCTTTATCAATTCGCTTTTTAACAATTTCATAGCGGATATCGCGTGTTCCTCTCACCTCAAAGAGTTTTTCTGTGTTTTCGTCATGCAGAATATCCACTGTGAGGTCTTGAACCAAAACTAGATGGGTTACTTCTAGCTGGGTATCGTAAAGGCTTTGAAAATTGAAGGCGGTTCGAGCGCAGTCACAAACAGCGCGTAGCTGTTCGTAGCGGAGGCTACGCAAGTGGTAAGCGGAAAACTTGGAGTCAATAGATTCCCCGACGTACATCATGTGGTTGATGCCATCAGTCGATTCAACGTCACAGTAGTGGGGGATGATTTGCTGCATCCGTACTTGCCACCGTTCCCAGGTTTGCTTTAAGAGGCTGTTAATCTTACTAATTGTTTGGTCATAGCGGGCGCGGGACACATAAACTGATTTATGGTCATTGCTGCAACTTCGTCGGTAAGCTTCGACGGCAGCAAGAGCGTCTGGGCCACATTGAGCAAAGTAGTCTAAGTAGACTTCCAGGCGATCGCTTAAAATTCTCAGTGCTGTGACTTCAGCATCGACAGTCACTCGTTCTTTAACTTGTTCAATATATTCCAGTAAATCGAGTTGTAGTTGTTTCCCTAAAGAACTCTCTTGAAACTGGCAAACCGCTTCCACTACTCGTAAACCAAGCTGGAATTGTTCGAGTAAATCGTCTTGGATCGAGCGGTTGCGCTCTTCGGATGAACCGCGAATATCAGAGATACCGTAGAGTGGATAAACGTTTGCAAAGACAATTGGTTCTGGTGGCAAACCCCAGCTACGTCGTTCCGCTTCTTGCAAGAACCGCCACTCAACTGAAGGGTGAATATTAGTAAGGCGCTGCTGAATTGCTTGGCGTAGGGCAGCTGTAAAAGCAGGCATCAATTCTTCGGCGTACTTACAGTCGAGTCCGTCAAAGCTATGGGGGCGATCGCTCATTAGCCCAACAATTCCCGCCAGTTGCCGCGTTCCCTTTGATCGCATCGCTCTGACAACCAAAGGAATCAGCAATAACGAGCGAACTCCCTGATTCAAAAGCGATCGCTCACAATCTGTGTGGCAATCTAGGCTCAAATCAGGAACATTCCAGACGCGATTTGCCTCAGCGGCTCTTAAAAAATGCGACCCAGAGAGGGATGCCATTGAGTAAAGTGTCGTTCTCAATTCCTTGCGTTCCGTACCCATAAATAGCCGCGTCTGCTCATTTTCTACGCTGAGGATTAAGCTATTGGTGGCACGAAAAAGCGATCGCAAATGTTTATTAATCCGGCGAAATTTATCTGGACGGAGAATCGAGTCACGGTCAATCAATAGCCCAATAATGTGTCGAATTGTCTCCCGTTCTGTAACATCTGAGCCTTCTAAAAGTAGCTGTCCTGACAATTGATAATTATCCAAACGCAGCCGATGCCGCCAAGCTTGTAACTGAGCCGAGTCAATTAACCTTGCCGAACGATCTTCCTCTAGAAGTTGCTCCAAATCCAAATCTGCCAACTCATCCACATGGGAATCCATACGAGCAATCGTTAGCTGATCAGAACGGAAGGCAAACTCAATAAAACGTGGTTCTGGATAGAGAGGACTCCTTAGAGAAATAATTACGGGTTGATCGAGTAGCCGCAAACGAGGAACCGTAATTTTATAAATATCTCGCAGGACTAAATGCAATACATGCTGTCGGTATAACGAGTCAACCGCTGTCCCTTTCATTTCGGGTAACAAATCCGGTAATCGAATTTCTCGATCCGCTAAATCTGCGTAAGTCCCTGCAATGCCCATTATGCTGCAAAAATAGTCATTGGCATACCGCAGCGTAAACGTACTCGGTTCCACCACTGCCATCAACAACTGGCTGTGGCGTTGGAAATGAATTAGCCAATCCAACTCGCGTACTGTGTCTGTTCCTGGTTGTCTGTTGTCTATTGTTTGGTCTTCGTTGGCGGCTGGGAACAAATCGCAATCTTGTTGCGAATTATCGCTCTTCACAAACAATTGACCATTCTGAAGCTCTCCTCCAGAATTCGGTAGTGCAGTTACTTCGTGACAACTGACCAGTTGTGCCTGATGCTCAATTAAGTTCTTACATTGCTCAGGTGCTGACTCTGAAGAGGCACTGGAGTTCGCTTGTTGGGTTTGTGCATTGGTAGAGGGTTTTAAGTTTTTCGCCTGTTGGTCTTTCCCTAAATTGGAGCTTGGCTTACGGGTAGGCATGAGAAAAGTATGATTAAGGGCAGCGTGTCACCGTTGGCTTTGTCGCAAGCTTAGTAATGAACGACGAATGAAAATAGTTGCACCTGTTCACACGAGGTTGCTAACACTTCTCTTACTCAACCCAAAGTCAGCGATCGCTTTTAAGCTGATTGCAGAATACTTCTCACAACGATTAAGGGGCATATCCCCACCCGCATCAGTCGAGCCAGCAATCGTTGGGTTGAGGAGCACACACCCTACTTCCAATACTCTAACTTCAGGAGCAATTGATCTTCCAGGTTAAAGGGAAGGCAGAGGGCAGAAACTCTTTCATAAAAGCCCTCTGCCTTTTTTGCTCAATAACCCGGTGCTGCCCTTACCCTACAGCAGAAAGATTTCAGCAATTCAGCTAAGTCTGAGGGTTGAATCCCCCTGATGCTCCTTCATAAAAGCCTCCTGCCTCCTGCCCTTTGCCTTTGTTAACGACTGACTTTACCCGTTTGCTATCAGGGCAAGCTAAATTAATAGCATCTTTCTGATTTCATCTAAGTTTCGACGTATTTATTAACAAGAGTAGTA
Organism: Symplocastrum torsivum; assembly: GCF_059505465.1. NCBI lineage: Bacteria > Bacillati > Cyanobacteriota > Cyanophyceae > Oscillatoriales > Microcoleaceae > Symplocastrum > Symplocastrum torsivum. Next base: position 124,466 of record NZ_JCACKQ010000126.1, read on the forward strand.
AGTTAATGTCTTGTTGTGAGCGTTAACTTAGCTGCTGCCCAAATCCAAAAGGGATTCTATTGCGCCCACTGTGCGATCGCTACCTCGAAAGCGAAGGGCACGGCTGGGCTAAATTTTGCATTTCTGTCAAGTGAGACTTCTAATTTTTTTAAGAACTGGAGATTGTCCCCTTGAAAAAAAAACTACGCAGCTTACTAACCCGACAAGCTAGCTTGATTGGCTTACTTCTCGTTTTCCTTTTCCCATTCGGCGTAGTCGTTTATCAACTGATAGCAGAAATTGATCAGAGAATTAACTTCGCCGAAAAGGAAAGGCTGGGACTTCAGTACAACAATCCTTTAAGAAAGCTTTTAGAGGATATGCAACAGCATCGAGGTATGGTTTATGGTTATTTGAATGGAGAAAGTTCTTTTAAAAAACAAATTATCTTCAAGCAGTCTCAAATCGAAGAAGATATCAAAGCCATTGATGCAGTCGATCGCCAGCTAGGTGTCACACTTATAACGACAGAGCGCTGGATGGCGCTCAAGAAAGATTGGCAGATGCTCAAAGGCAAAGTCTTGAAGTTGAGTCCAAAAGAAAGTTTTGATGCACATACTGCACTAATTGCTGATATTCTCTCGCTGATGTTTCATGTCGGAGATACTTCAAATCTAATTCTCGATCCGGAGCTTGATAGTTATTATCTGATGGATGCTGTGGTTACCAAGCTCCCTTCGATGGCTGAAGAAATAGCTCAAATACGAGGGTTGGGTACAGGTGCGATCGCAAAACAGAATATCACTACAGATGAACAAACAAAACTTGCAATTTTATTAGGCTGGATAGAATCTCCGATAAAATCATTACAACGGGGATTACAAGTCTCTAAAAGAGAAAATACCGATCTCAAAAATAAAATAGATACTTACACTCAAGAAAGCTTCAAGTCTGTAGATACATTTCTAGATTTAGTTGAAAAAGAATTAATTCGCTCTCAAAACATTGACATCCGGGCATCTGACTATTTTGCGGCTGGGACAAAAGCCATAGAGGCTCAATATACACTTTATGATGTCCTGTCTCCTGAGCTAGATGGATTATTGCAAGAACGCATTAAGGGTTTCTCTATAAAAAAGTATCTAGTGCTAGCTTTTTCCCTACTGGTACTGGGAACCATCCTTTATGTTTTGATTGCCTTTGCAAGCAGCCAAAACAAGCGCAAGCAATCTGAGAATGCGCTGCGGCAAGCAGAAGAGAAATACCGCACCATTTTTGAAAATGCAATTGATGGGATTTTCCAAACAACACCTGATGGGCATTATCTCAGCGCTAATCCTGCACTCGCAGGTATCTACGGTTACTCCTCACCCGCAGAACTGATGGCGAGCCTCACCAATGTTGAGCAGCAACTTTATGTTGAGTTCAATCGCCGCTCAGAGTTCAGGCGTTTGATCCAAAAGTACGAGGCAGTGACGGATTTTGAGTCTCAGATTTATAGCAAAGACGGCAGAGTTGTGTGGATTTCCGAAAGCGCTCGTGCTGTTCGTGACGCTAGTGGTAAATTGCTTCACTACGAGGGTACTGTTCAAGACATTACTCGTCGCAAGCAAGCAGAAGCAGAACTCCAAAAAGCAAAAGTTGCGGCAGAAACTGCTAACCGTGCCAAAAGCCAGTTCCTCGCTAATATGAGCCACGAATTGCGCTCTCCTCTCAACGCCATTCTCGGCTTTGCTCAACTGATGGTCAAGAGTCCTACTCTTCCCCCCGAACATATAGAAAATGCTGGCATCATCTCCCGCAGTGGAGAACACCTTCTCAACCTAATTAATCAAGTATTAGACTTCTCCAAAATTGAAGCGGGAGGCACTAGTCTAAATGAGAAAAACTTTGACTTTTATCGTCTATTAGATGATGTAGAAGATATGTTCCACCTCAAAGCTGAGGATAAGCATTTGCAATTGATTTTCGATTGTGCTTCTACTGTTCCCCGATATGTCCGCACCGATGAGGTTAAATTACGTCAAGTCCTAATTAACTTACTCAATAATGCTCTGAAATTTACGTCAGATGGTGGGGTTTCGGTACGAGTGGGGTTGGGGACTGGGAAAGATTCTTTCTCTTCACCAATTCACTATTCCCAAACAGTAAGTGAGGCAACCGTGCAATCTCCTTCTGATGCGCTTCCAGGTAACTACTATCATAGTGAGGGTTCCTCTCTGTCTCGCGTTCCCTCCGAAAACCAGCATCACCCGATTACTAATCAGAAATCCCTAATCACCTTTGAAGTCGAAGACACAGGTGCAGGCATTGCGGCTGACGAATTAGACGGACTGTTTGAAGCCTTTGTACAAACCAAAGCTGGCAAAGAATCACAAGAAGGTACAGGCTTGGGGTTACCGATTAGTCGTAGATTTGTGCAACTGCTGGGCGGTGATATTAGTGTTAATTCTGAAGTAGGGCGTGGCAGTATCTTTAAATTCGCTATTGCTGTCACTGTCGTTGAGGCTGAAGACATTGAAAGCAAACAACTGACACGCCGAGTTATTGCACTAGAACCGAATCAACCCCGTTATCGGATTCTTATTGTTGATGACAAACCCCTCAATCGCCAACTACTAATTAAACTACTCAATCCCCTAGGATTTGAACTTCAAGAAGCTTGTAATGGTAAAGAAGCTATTGAAATCTGGGATAACTGGGAACCCCATTTAATCTGGATGGATATGCGGATGCCTATTTTGGATGGTTATAAAGCTACCAAACAAATTAAAGCCACCACGAAAGGGCAAGCTACTGCCATCATTGCCTTAACGGCTAGTGTCTTTGAAGAAGAGCGGGCGATAGTCTTATCTGCTGGCTGTGATGACTTTCTGCGTAAGCCGTTTCGAGAAGAAGACATCTTTGCAGCAATGAATAAACATATCGGTGTGCGTTATATCTACGATGATCCAACAATTCCTACTATTTCAACTCAGCCTCAAACAGAACTTAAAGAGGCTCTAAACCCAGACAGACTAGCTAATTTACCAACCCATTTACTAGCTAATTTAGAAAATGCTGCTAGCTGCTCGGATATGAATAAAATCGATAGCTATATCGATGAAATACGCCAGTATAATGCTTCTATTGCTAATACCCTAGCAGCATTAGCAAATGATTATGAGTATGGCAAAATTGTGTCTTTGATTCAAGAAACCAAAGATAAAACTAGGAATTAATCTTTTTTTATGACTTCTTTTATGACTTCCACTGAAAGCATCGAAGCAAAAGCAAATATCTTAGTAGTTGATGACACCTTAGCGAATGTGCGCTTGTTAGTCGAACTCTTGACGAATCAAGGGTATACAGTTCGACCCGCAAGGGATGGTTTACAAGCTCTGTCAACCGCTCAGAGTGTTCCTCTGGATTTAATTTTGCTAGACATCAATATGCCTCAGATGGATGGCTATGAAGTCTGTACCAAGCTAAAAGCCGATGAACGAACTTACAATATTCCCATAATCTTTATCAGTGCCTTGAATGATGTACTTGATAAAGTCAAAGCTTTTGGGGTAGGCGGGGTAGATTACATTACTAAGCCGTTTCAAGTGGAAGAGGTTTTAGCTCGTGTGGAAACTCACTTAGCTTTGCGACATCTGCAAAAAAGCTTCCAAGCTAAAACTGAGGAATTGTTAAATACCCTGCAACAACTAAAAGCTACCCAGGAAGAATTAATTTTATCAGAAAAAATGGCAGCTTTGGGGCAACTGGTTGCTGGGGTAGCTCATGAAATAAATACTCCCTTAGGTGCAATTAATTCCTCTGTCAGGAATATTGACAATTTTTGGAAAAACAACCTCGAACAATTACCTAAATTTTTCCAAGAACTTTCCCCAGAACGTCAGCTTGATTTCTTTGCTTTACTTCAAAAATCAAGGCAACAAGAAATGATGTTATCGACTCGTGAACAACGTCAAATCAAAAAAGCTTTGACTGAGCAAGTCAAATCTTATGGTGTTAAAAATGAAGCTGAGATCGCTAATATGTTAGTCAATCTAGGTGTTTATGAGGAACCAGAAAGATTCTTACCTCTTTTCAGCGAGTTAGATAGCCAAGATATTTTGAGAACTGCCTATCAATTTGGTAGCGTACAAACCAGTATCCGAACTATTATCACCGCTGTAGAACGAGCAGCAAAGGTAGTATTTGCCCTAAAAACCTATGCTCGGTACGATCAGACGGGTGAAAAGGTAGAAGCAAATATCATTGAGGGAATTGAAACTATATTAACCCTTTACCACAGCCAAACTAAACTAGGGGTAGAAGTCATCCGAAACTTCGATCGTTCCATGCCGACGTTCCGGTGTTATCCCGATGAACTCAATCAAGTGTGGACAAATTTAATTCACAACGCTCTACAAGCGATGGACAATACAGGAACATTAACTATTGATGTGATGCAACAAGACAATAGAGCCAATGTCAAAATTACTGATACTGGCAAAGGTATTTCTCCAGACATTATGCCCAAAATTTTTCAGCCTTTCTTTACTACAAAACCATCTGGAGAAGGGAGCGGTTTGGGATTAGATATTGTCAAGAAAATTATTGAGAAGCATCAAGGTCAGATCGAAGTAGAGTCTGAACCTGGCAAGACTACATTTACCGTATTTTTACCCATCAATAGTTAAGGAAAACAATATGCCTAGAGCCGTAATTTTATGCGTAGATGATGAGGCTGTAATCTTAAAAAGTTTGGAAATTGAACTTCAATCCGCATTCGGTGATACTTACCTTTATGAATTCGCTGAAAGTGGTGATGAAGCTTTGGAAATCATTGATGAACTGACTGGTGAAGAGGTTCAGTTACTCATCATTGTTTCAGATTGGTTAATGCCAGGAATGAAAGGAGATGAACTCTTGATCAAAGTTCATCAAAACTATCCTAAAATCCATAAAGTAATGCTGACAGGACAAGCAGATGATCAAGCCGTTGACCGAGCAAAACAATATGCTAACCTTTACCGCTACTTGCAAAAGCCTTGGAACAGTCAGGAATTAATTGAAACAATTCGCTCGGCTTTAGCTTAGCCATGAAACAAACGGCAATTCTCTGTGTTGATGATGAACGGGCGATCCTGGACAGCCTGAGAATTGAACTAGAAAATTTCTTTGGAAACGAATACCTGATTGAAATTGCTCAAGACGGGGAAGAGGCTTTAGACATCTTAATAGAATTGCTAGAGGATAGCTACGAAGTCGCTTTAGTAATTTCTGACTATATCATGCCCGGAATCAAAGGGGATGAATTGCTAAAACGCATCCATGTTATTTCCCCAAAAACCCTCAAGATTATGTTGACCGGGCAAGCCGATCTGGAAGCGGTAGGCAATGCGATTAGTTATGCGAGGTTGTATCGTTATATCCCTAAGCCGTGGCACGATAAAGACCTAATTTTAACCGTTAAAGAAGCCGTCCATAGCTATTTTAAGGATAAACAGCTCGCGGAACAAAATCTACAACTCATGCAGATGAATTTGGAGTTAGACCAATTGAATCGTGAGCAATCTAAATTAATTGTACAACTGCATACGAATGAGCGCCACTTGAAACAGCATACGGAAGAACTCTTTCACCTGAATGAAGCTTTCTCTCGCTTTGTCCCACGTCAATTTCTCCAACTATTAAATAAATCAAGTATTGTTGACATCCAATTAGGTGAGGCAGTACAGCAAGAAATGTCTGTCTTATTTTCCGACATCCGTGATTTCACAACATTATCGGAAAGCATGAAACTAGAAGATAACTTTAAGTTCATTAATGCTTATCTCAGCCGGATGGAACCTGCAATTAATGAAAATCAGGGATTTATTGACAAATACATTGGCGATGCAATTATGGCACTTTTTCAAGGTAGCGCTGATTGTGCTGTCAAAGCGGGAATTGCTATGCTTCACACGCTGAATGAATATAATCAGGAGCGGCAAAGTAGGGGCGATGTACCAATTCAAATTGGGGTTGGAATCAATACAGGTTCTTTGATGCTGGGGACAGTCGGAGGAGAAAACCGCATGGATGGAACTGTAATTAGCGATGCGGTAAATGTAGCCGCTCGAATTGAAGGATTAACAAAAAACTATGGCGTGTCGATGTTAATTTCTCATTTCACGTTTATGCAATTACAGAACCCGGAAAATTATGCAATTCGTGCTATTGATAGAGTTCAGGTGAAAGGAAAGTCAGAAACCGTATCTCTCTTTGAAGTCTTTGATGCAGATCAACCAGAAATCCGAGAAGGCAAGTTAGCCACAAGTCAGACTTTTACACAAGCTTTGTTGTTGTTCAAGTTGGGAAAATTGGGTGAAGCTGAACAACTATTTGCTGATTGTCTACGGCAAAACCCCGGCGATCGCGTTGCTCAAATTTATCGTCAACGCTGTCAACAACCTCAATAGGAGTCGCGGAACTAGCGATCGCATCATCCAGCGTTCAAGCGATCAGTGCAGCCACAGACTGATTTTGGGTTTGCCAATAGTCGGCTTGGTGCGAATGGCTCTAAATCATGCCGACCCTTAACTACCGTATTTGTAGCCGCCTAGCCTCTTGAAAGGGTAGTGCGATCGCACAGCACCACAGTTACTATCGATAAACACGCTTTGTCTGTCAAAAGGTTGCCAAGAATACTACCTTAGTTAATACAGGGAACCTTTTAGAAAAAATTGACATATGTTTGATGCTCTAGCCGAACGCTTAGAAGATGCTTGGAAGAAACTCAGGGGCCAGGACAAAATCTCCCAGTCCAACATTCAAGACGCCCTGAAAGAAGTTCGTCGTGCGCTGTTATCAGCGGATGTTAACCTTCAAGTCGTCAAAGATTTTGTTGCTGAGGTGGAATCCAAGGCACAGGGAGCGGAGGTCATCTCTGGTGTCCGTCCTGACCAGCAATTTATCAAAATTGTCTACGACCAACTAGTGCAGGTCATGGGGGAAAACAACGTCCCTCTGGCAAAAGCCAATACCGCACCAACTATTGTGCTAATGGCAGGGTTACAAGGTACTGGGAAAACTACCGCCAGTGCTAAGCTCGCTTTACATCTTCGCAAGCAAGACTGCACTAGTCTCCTCGTTGCTACCGACGTTTACCGACCTGCTGCGATTGACCAGTTAATCACACTAGGTCAACAAATTGATGTTCCGGTGTTTGAACTGGGGAAAGATGCAAATCCTGTAGAGATCGCACGGCAAGGAGTAGAACGAGCCAGAGAACTAGGTGTCGATACTGTGATTATCGATACAGCAGGACGACTGCAAATCGACCAGGACATGATGGGGGAACTCGCCCGCATCAAGGAAACCGTGCAACCCGACGAAACCTTGCTAGTTGTGGATGCGATGACGGGTCAGGAGGCGGCGAATCTTACCCGGACTTTCCATGAACAAATTGGCATTACAGGGGCAATCCTCACGAAGCTAGACGGCGACAGTCGTGGTGGTGCAGCACTCTCGGTACGGCGTATTTCTGGGCAGCCAATTAAATTCGTTGGCGTTGGAGAAAAGGTAGAAGCGCTGCAACCGTTTTATCCTGACAGGATGGCTTCACGGATTCTCGGCATGGGAGATGTCCTCACTCTGGTGGAAAAAGCCCAGGAGGAGATTGACCTTGCTGATGCCGAGAAAATGCAGGAGAAAATGCTGACGGCTAAGTTTGACTTCAGCGATTTCTTGAAGCAAATGCGGCTGTTGAAGAATATGGGTTCCCTCGGCGGTTTGATGAAAATGATTCCGGGGATGGGTAAACTGAGTTCTGAGCAACTGCAACAAGGGGAAACGAAGCTCAAGCAATCTGAAGCGATGATTAATTCCATGACCACAGAGGAGCGTCGCAACCCGGATTTACTCGCAGGTTCCCCTAGTCGCCGACGCCGGATTGCCCGTGGTTCTGGCTATGCGGAGAGAGATGTTAGCAATCTGGTAAGTGAATTTACCAAAATGCGAAATCTCATGCAGCAGATGGGTCAAGGTCAGATGCCGGGAATGGCAGGTATGGGGGGGATGTTTGGCGGTATGGGAGGTAATCAGCCCTCTCAAGCTGGCTGGCGTGGTTACCCTGGAGGTGGTGGTGTTCCCAAGAAAAAGAAAAAGGAGAAAAAGAAAAAAGGATTTGGTCAGCTTTAGTTTGTTGTTAGTTGTTCGTTGTTTGTGGTCTCTAGCGTCATCACCTCTTAACCAACGACAAATAACCAATAATTAAATACCAACAACCAACCCCCCGTAGATCGCTTAAAATCAAACAGGTGAATTATTCTGAAACATGGTCAAACTGAGATTAAAACGATTCGGCAAAAAGCGTGAAGTTAGCTATCGCATTGTCGCGATTAAAAGTGACGCTCGTCGTGATGGACGCCCTTTGGAGGAATTGGGATTCTACAATCCCAGAACTGATGAAGTAAGATTGAATGTTCCTGCCATTGTGAAGCGGCTCCAGCAAGGCGCTCAGCCTACTGAAACAGTACGCAGTATTCTTCGCAAAGCTAATGTCCTTGAACAAGTCGGTGCCTGAAACCCTGTCTTCCTCGCTTCACGAAGCAAGCCCTGATTATGTTGGTCTCGTCAGATTTTTGGTAGAGCCGTTTTTGGAGTCACCGCAACTTTTAAGCGTAGACTGCGAAAGGTCAAATACCAAAGAGCGAGTCTGGATTAGGGTGGCTTTTGACGTGGCGGATAAGGGACGGGTGTTCGGTCGCGGTGGTCGCAACATCCAGGCAATTCGGACGGTAATTCAGGCGGCTGCTCAAGCTGCCGGTCAATCTGTCCATCTGGATATCTACGATAGTCAGGGGGGGGAGTCCCGTCGAGATGCTGCTCCAGGTGGTAGAGGGGGTGCAAAACGAGCGCCAGCAACGCGCTCATCAACACCTAAGCCAGCTCCTAAGTTCCGCTCGCAGTAGTTTATTGTGTGTCAGGGGTCAGGAGTCAGTCGCGAATTTACTTGTTGAGAACAACTGACAACTGACAACTGACCGACGCTGCCTGCCGGACTTCATTTCCGGTACAGGAAGCGCGGTCACCATAAGGTGACAACAACGAACAAATGAGTGAAGTATCAAAAGTAATTGAACTGTCAAATAGCGAAAGTGCGATCGCGCTAGCTGGGGAACGGGAAGAAAACCTCAAAATTCTATCCCGGCATACTGGAGCGTCTATCGTGCTGCGGGGTCAAGAACTACATATTTCGGGAACAGACAAGCAAGTTGAACGTGCCTCCGCTTTGGTGCGATCGCTAAAACCGTTTTGGCAGGAAGGTAAAAGTATCACAGGTGTCGATATCCTCACTGCTGCTCAAGCTCTAGATACTGATCGCCAAGACGAACTACAAGATTTACAGCAAGACATTCTGGCACGTACCCGTCGAGGCGAAACCATCCGTGCCAAAACCTTCGGCCAAAGGCAGTACATCAAAGCTGTACTCAGTCATGATCTCACCTTCTGCACAGGTCCTGCTGGTACCGGAAAAACCTTTCTCGCCGTTGTTATAGCTGCTCAGGCTCTCCTAGCGAATCAGTATGAACGATTAATCCTAACGCGACCTGCTGTAGAAGCTGGAGAAAAGCTAGGCTTTCTTCCTGGAGACTTGCAGCAGAAAGTCAATCCCTATCTGCGTCCTCTCTACGATGCTCTCCATGAACTGATTGATGCCGAAAAAATGCCCAGTTTAATGGAGCGCGGTGTCATTGAAGTTGCGCCTTTGGCTTATATGCGCGGTCGTACACTTAGTAATGCCTTTGTAATTGTTGATGAGGCTCAGAACACAACACCAGCACAGATGAAGATGGTTCTGACTCGTCTAGGTTTCCGCTCACGGATGGTAGTTACAGGTGACCTAACTCAAACCGACTTACAACCTAACCAACCCTCAGGATTAGCCGTTGCAAAAAAAATCCTACGCTCCACTGAAGGCATTGCTTTCTGCGAACTCACCACTAAGGATGTTGTCCGCAACGCTCTTGTCCAACGGATTGTTGCCGCTTATGAGCAACATGAGAAATCATTTTAACTTGTAATTACTTATTGGACTTATAGCGGTTTTCAGTTGGATGAAGCACAGATCAGGTCTGTGAAACCTAAACAGAGCAAGGAAAATCAAAAAGCTGATAGCTGATAGCTGACGGCTTTTTGCTAACTCCTACCTACCAAGGCTCACCTACAAGTGTAAAACCCGCCCAGTAGTAAGGATGAGATAGGTTAGGGGTTCTTGATGCTGACAATCCTGGTGGTAAAGAAATGCTTTTTTTAAAGCTGTATAACTGATTATTCTCAATGCGAACTCTACCTTTCATCATTGCCAGTTGTGCTTGTCGTAATGCCTCACTTTTAATCGGCACCTGACTCAACTGATGATAAAACTCAGTAATTAGCCCTAAAGACCCCTGATCGCTCACGTACCAGAGTGTTGCCAAAGTCGAGTCAACCCCTGCTTGCAAAGCCGAACCCGCAAAACCTAACTCGGCTTCCCGATTGCCAAGCGCCGTTCTGCAAGCGCTCAGCACTAGTAACTCTATCGGAGGATCAGACAATTGCAGCTTCTCTAGTTCATTCAATCGAAGCTGGCTATTCCATAGTTGAATGTAAGAATTGTTTGGAGTTCCAGGCTTGAACTCAGCATGAGTTGCCAGATGGACAATCCCATATTCCTGCTGTTGTCGCTGAGCCTTCAAATTCTCTAGGGTAAAGCGATCATTGAGGAAGGATTTACCTTTCCACAGTTGCTGCGTAATGGTCGCTAACTCTACCTGAACCCCAGGCAAAGGAGCTTTATCAGTAAATTCTGATGCTCCCATAGCGAGAACTTGCAAGGGACGGATATCTCTGTAATCCGAATTAACTAAACTTAAACTCGGTACTAAACTAACGCTATACCGCTCAATTAGGAAGCCTTGACCATCATGAAGAGCAGCTACAGGTAGAGAGCGCAGACCTGCATCCATCGCAAATACTAAGCTGTCAATGTTTTGCGCTTGTAAGTCAGCTTCCAAAGGAGCAATCAACCATTTGTAAAGTTGCTGCGCTGAGCTTAGATAATTAGTGGTGTTAGTTTTGCTACGGTGGGTTAGTGCTCGCTGAAACTCATGAGTTGCAGCAATGACATTGGTACGATTGGTTCCCGGAACTCGATACCGAATCGGCTCACCCTCTGCTGTGACTACCAAGAGTTCTAGCTGGTCACTTTCCGCTTGCAAACAATTTCCCTGTTGTTGAGCTTGTCCCGTTGTTGCCTCAGTAAGGTCAGAACGACGGTGACCAAACCGACGATCCACTTGAGAAGAAGGTGCTATCACAGCAACTCCGGAAGCGCTTGTGTTAGAGCTATTAGGAGTCGTTAATTCTGCTCCAGAAGCGCTAGCAGAAGACTGTCCAGCCAAGTTAGTGCGTGAACCAGTTGCGGAAGAAGACGGAGATTGAGCTTGACATTGATTGTTCAGTGAGGCACCAGAAGTCGGTACAAAATTGACATAGATAACACCAGTTTTGAGACCTGTTACCTGCTCGATTTCACGAGTGCGATCGCGAACATCAGTCTCAGCATAAATTTTGGTCTGTGAGTCTCGCTGAAGATATTCCTCAAATTCTTTCGTAAAAGCTTCTTCTAACAAATAAATAGGGTCGCTATCTCTAGCTGTCTGGGCTGTTTGAGTACCCGACGTGTCTTGAGATGAAGCTGGCTGTTGTTCACTCACACTATAGTTCTGGTCACCATCACCATCTGGAGGTGTGGGTTCTGGTGGTTCGCCCGGAGGTGTGGGTTCTGGTGGTTCGCCCG
>NZ_JCACKQ010000126.1:136344-181420 GCF_059505465.1 Symplocastrum torsivum
GGTTCGCCCGGAGGTGTGGGTTCTGGCGGTTCGCCCGGAGGTGTGGGTTCTGGCGGATTGCCCGGAGGTATATCCGTAGGGGAGATGGTTACCCTGCCATCCGGTGGGTTTCCTGGTCCAAAATTTCTTGTATCAATATCATTACGATCAATATTGGCAATATATTCACTAGCAAGTGTAATATCTACAGAACCAGGCTCACCAGTACCTCGATTTGAAGCGATTATTGCCTCAAAAGTGATGTTCCCAGCGGCGGTCAACTCTACAGAACCCGCACTACCATTAACTCTATTACTAGTATTAATACTTCCTGTACTAATGCTGCCATCGGTGCTAATCAATGTTACCGAACCAGAATCACCAGATCCCTCCTCAATTGTCCTGATATTGCCCGTGGTGATGTCGTCTAAAGCTGTAAAAATTACAGAACCTGCATCGCCTTGATCTGAATCTGTGTAAATGTCTCCAGTAGTAATACTGCCATTTGTTGCGTTAATAATTACTGACCGTGTGGTAGTCAAGGCGGCAGCATCTGGATCATCAGCCGGAATATTACCACTCAAGTCTGGGCTTGTAATTCTGATGTCCCCATTGACGACCATGTTGCCAGTCGTCGCCTCAAGCTTGAGGGCTACACCCTCATAACCGCCATTCAATGTCAGATTGTTTTGTGCGAAAATTGACACTGAATCAGCTATCACCTGATTCACCACAACATCACCTGTTTCTACTCCAGCCACATCTGTTGTCTGGGGCGCACCACTAGCTGTAAGTAGTTGCGGCAATAGGGCGGCTGTAAGTGGCGCAGCCTTACCTTGAGCATCTATAGGTAGTTCAACCTCCAAGGCAAGAATTTGCCCTTCCTGACTAATCTGAACTCTACTAGTTCCGGGTATTGCTGCTACGGTAATCTTGCCATTTGAAGCGGTTAGAGAGCCAGTACTGACTACTGTCCCTCCAAACAGTCCGAGGTTTTGTCCCTCTCCTACTGCCAAGTCACCATCATTAGTAATTGCAGCGGGTTGAGCGACATCAAAGTGAAAGACATTTGGGCTACCAATAAGATTACTGTAGTCATTGTTTCCAAAGGCATTAAACCTACCGCCATCAAAACCTATTCCAGTTGCTGTCGTGGCGAAAAATGAAGCAGGTACGTTTAGCTGAGCATTGGCACCGAAAATAATCCCTGCTGGGTTCATCAAGAAGAGGTTCGAGTTGCCACCTGTGACTTGAATGATCCCGTTGATGAAGGAAGAATTTCCACCATTGATTCGACCCAGAATGTTTTGAATATTGGGTTGGGACAGGAAATTAGCAATTTGACCTGCCTCTAGTCCAAACTGGTTAAAGCTGTGAAAAAGATTTGTTCCATCACTGGAAATCTGACCGCCAGTTATGTCAAAACTGTTACCGTTAGGCATTACATTTGTAATACCCTCCTCGGTATCCGGGGTAATCGGCTGTGCCTGAGCGGACATATTACTCAAGGGCCCCATCAAGATAGAGAGGGCTGCCAGTGCCTGACTGATTCTACTCACAGCTCGTTTCATCTGGCTCATTTTTTAAAGGAAAGGTGCCTGGAAAATGTTAGCTTTCTCTACTGCTGGCGAGTTACTATCACTGATACGACTAGGCACCAGGAAACTACTAAAAGCAAGCAGAATTGCCTTTTTGAGTTTATCTGTAATGCAGTCTATTTAAAGCTAAGGAAAAGACTATACAGCTATCTGTTAGTCAACTCTTCTGTCTACGGCTACATTTAAACCCAGAAATACACCCCAAATTAGGTGCTGACTAGCATCTCCCGAATTTTATAAACATCAACACAATTTACTAATACCAGACTTTCAGGGATGTTTAGTAACTTCACTAAATCTTCATAAACTCAGTCTTATGGTCATCCTCTTTAAGAGATTTTCATAAGCTGGTAGAACTCTCGAACTGCACTATTGAATAATTGGTTAGAGCTAGGCAAGTATTTAGAGGCGTTGACCAAGTTGTGGCAATTGTAAGATTCATTTGGGGTTCATGCTTGATTTTGGTTTTGCTGCTCTGCAGTGGTGAGGCACAAGCAGGACAATTGGCTGAGCGGTTAACGCAGTTTCCCTATTGGGAGAGTAAACCCCCTGTTAGCATGGCTGATGGGGATTTGCTGTATCCAGATTGGATGGAAGGCACTTGGAAAGTCACTAGCACGTTAGTCGCTCAGGTAGCACCTTTAGCACCAGAGCTAGTAACGCCAGGGTTTGAAAGTAATCGCCGCTATCTGAATCAACCTGTGAATTTTTTGGTACGGTTTCAAGCGGTTAATGATTCAATATCAGCGATGAGCGATCGCGTTCTTCCTTTCCTCCCCTCTATCCCACAGGGTAGCTTTCGAGGTAACTCTTTCGTAAAACCTAATACTCCTGCTGTAGTAGCAGACCGAGCCTTCAATGGGTTGAATATTTCCAAAGCTTATCTGGGCGATCGCATAATTCGCTCTGTTAAGGTTGATCCTAATTCGCCAAATCGCCAAATTACGGCTTTACGCAATGGACACCAGTTAATCTCAGTGGTTACAGGTCGAGCAAGTGAAACGCCAAGCTCTGATCAGTTTATTGCCACAGAGGTTTCAACCCAAGTCTTTCGAGGCACAACTCAGCCTTATTTCAACGAAGTTGAGACAACGACAGCTTATCAACTACGACAATTGCCTAATTTAGCGATCGAGGCATTGCAGATAACTGCCATTTACCTCTCACCTCAAGACGCTGATTATTTTAAAGCTCAGGGGAAACCAGTCGCTCTCTATCGTTATCAACTGGAGATTTTACCAGTGGAATCGTCCCCTACTTGAACCTAAAAAGCGTTGAGTGTTAAGTCACGATAAGAAACGAGAAACAAAAAGCCGTGGTACTGGGAGTTCCACGGCGTTCGGCATGAGGAGTCTTAACTTACATTGAATTGTAGAGGTAACTGGCTAGGGGGAAGATGCTGGTAACGGTTTTGGTAACCACCCCATGTTTGGTCAACAGCAATGGGATTAAGTGTTTATTTTTTCTTAGTTGTCCAAACGCTGGTGAACATCATCAACAAACCGCCAATGAAAATTGCGATCGCTAAACCCCCTGCAATGCCATTGAGTAAATCAGTATTTTCCATAACTTAAAGAATGGTTAATGCTACTAGCCTATCAGCCTCTTTCTCCCCAGAAAGCAAAGCTCCTCGCCTAGAATAAGGAATTAAAAACATTTCACCCCCCCATTCCTGGTATGAAGCCGCCTCCCAATCGCTTGAGGGCACGATTGGCTACATCTGAATAGCGTAATTCTCCGCACAGAATCTTGAGCATCGATTGAGTAGCAGTTGGTCGCTTAATACCGACTTTGTAGCCAACATGAGGAATACTGTAGAAGGCTCCAGCTAAGCGTTTCGCCCACACCATATCGCTTCCCCATTCCTCGCTAATCACCTCGGTATATTTCTCCAAGGCATCGTTCTCACCCGCTAAAGCCTTGTCAATTGCCTCAGCCGCTTTCAAACCGCTAAATATGGAAGGGCGAATTCCTTCAGCCGTGAACGGATCGACGACACATGCAGTTTCCCCCGCTAAAACAGCATTTTGGGTGTGTAGCTTCTGATTACCATCCCACAGGCAGATCCCATGACCATACTGGTTATACGCATTGAGATCGATGTCGAACTGCTTGGCATACTCAGCTACCATTCCTTTAAGGTCTTGAGCGCCACCGCCTCGGAAATTCCCAATCCCAATGGAGTAACCGTCTGCTTTGGGGAAATTCCAGATGTAGCCATTTTTAACCAGACCGAAGTCAAAGTGAACTATCGGCTCTTGGTCTCTTGGAGCGGGGGTTTCTATCTCTATCGCTCCTGCCATACGTCGCTTGCGATTCTGGAATCCGAGCCATCTTGCCATTGGTCCCTTTGCCCCGTCAGCAGCAATAATATAGCGACCTTCAACAGGTTCATTAACTGTGTTTACCTGCCAAGCATTGCCTTTAAATTCAATGCCAGTCACTGCTGTTTGAGTGCGGAGTTCAGCACCCTGTTTTTGCGCTTGCTTGACTAAAAAGTGGTCGAAAACATCCCTCCGTACCATCCATACTGATTCGTTCTTCTCTAATTTCACATCCACCGGGTCACCCATCTTCCATGTGTAGCGAATTTCATCCGCTTTCACAGATACGGCGGGGGAAAAGTCAAAATCAAACCACTGTTGCACTATCGGTGAAACTCCGCCACCACAAGGCTTATATCGAGGTAAAGATTCTTTTTCCAGAACCACTACAGACCGCCCACGCTTAGCGAGGTGATAGGCAGCAGTGCCACCAGCAGGACCAGCCCCCACGATGATACAGTCAAACATTGCGCTTATGCTTTACTCCTGGCAGTACTGTAGCATTCATCTGACCTGGGCGGCTTGGTATAGCTCAACCCTAACAGTTGCAGGGTTGAGGCGCTTGAAGTCACGGTTCACTACATCTCTAGTGCAGTTTCCGACCACTCATAGATCAGTTTCATTCAACCCTTGGTGTAGTTATCGATTATCTTGGCTAAGCCCGGTACCGCCTCTTCCACATCACTCTTAGCTGACTTGCGGAATCTGTTATATGCACCTCGCACAATCCCGTTATTGCTTCTCTCGATCCTTGCATCGGTGATGCCCAGCAGCGCGTCCGCCGCACGAGAACGGTTCTGGGTGAGATATCCAACTGGGTCAGCTGTCTGTGCGCCCTCAGCCCAAATGGGATCGAGTGCGTCAAAGGCTTGGGGCAGAAGCCCATCAATAGCTGATGCAACATAACCGGGCCTAACCCCTTTGACGGTGCCATAAGCGGCTTTCATTCCAAGTCCGCCAATTCCGCCCTTCGCAGCGACCTGCTCGTCTATCAATTTTACGCAGTCAGCTACAACGCTCTCTTTTTTATTCGGATCATTTAGACCGTCGCTAAGTCCCATTTCAATTCTCCTTAAATGTCAAAGTGCCTGATTTCTGGATTGTGATAAACTTTGCTGATGATATTTTCTGTAACTCCCGATATATTTAATTGATTGAGTAGATTAGTAAACAGAAAATTTTTGAGAGGTTAAATGCTGGTTTAAAGCTCACTGATAAACGCTGTAGACTAGCTATTTTGAGCGATTCCTCTCTCATCAGTTCAGTACTAGGTAGGTTTTCCCGTTTAAACTTTTGAAATTAATCCAAGTCTAGGGTGTTCTTATCTTTCCAAGGGTTTCACCATGATATCCGTATTTTTTGGATGTCATCTGCATGGTCTTCCTTTAGTTAGCTGACCTAACTAAATCATCAGTACTGCAACTTCAATAGTTACATAGAGTGCAAAATTTTCAGGTAACTCCCTAATAGGATTCACAAAAGCTTTACACTCCTTAGAGGAGTGGGAGAAAATGAATTTTCGTATTCGTAAGCTCATGCCCCGCTTTAAGGTTGGGAGCTTGTCCTGTCACAGAAAAAGCAGAACTTCAGCTTGCTTGGTAGCCGACTGAAGTTTTGCTAGTGAAAAGTTATCCCTACTCCCTAACTATTGGCTTGCTGGGGCATAGCTGTTAAAGACCCGATCTTGAAGACGCAAGTCACTTGTGGTTGTTGGTGTTAGACAGTAGTAATATCTTTTTCTTTCTCTGCTAGCAGTTCATCAATTTTGGCTGTGTACTTATCAGTCAGCTTTTGAATCTGATCCTGGAGATCTTTCGCTTCATCCTCAGAAATTTCGCTATTTTTTTCTTGTTTGCGAACAGAATCAACAGCATCACGACGGACATTGCGAACGGAAACTTTCCCTTCTTCTGCAAATTTTGCCGCCATTTTGACAAATTCTTTGCGGCGATCGCTTGTTAATGGGGGAATATTCAACCGAATGAGCTGACCATCATTGCTTGGGGTCAAGCCGATATCGGACAGGGAAATCGCTTTCTCTATCTGGTTTAGGCTGGTCTTATCGTAAGGTTGAATCATAATCGTACTAGCATCTGGCGTGTTAATGTTTGCCAAAGACTTTAGGGGTGTTGGTGTACCGTAGTATTCCACCTGCACCCGGTCAAGTAGACTCGCATTAGCACGACCTGTGCGAATAGTATTGAATGCGCGTTGAGTTGCCTCAATTGCCTTTTGCATACTAGTTTCGGCATCAGCTAACTTCACAAGAACCTCCCACAATTGTTCCAACAGCTTCTCCCTTAACAGCGCGGTGGATGTTACCCCGCACCGTAAGATCAAATACCATAATTGGAATATTATTTTCTTTACATAATGCGATCGCAGTGCTGTCCATCACTCGCAAGTCATGAGTGAGGACATGTCCATAAGTTAGGGTCTGAAAGCGACGAGCATTTGGATTGGTCTTCGGGTCAGAGTCATAAATTCCATCAACTTTTGTTGCCTTGAAGATGACTTCCGCGTCAATTTCTGCGGCTCTCAAGGCAGCCGTTGTATCAGTAGTGAAGAACGGATTCCCACTTCCTGCGCCAAAAATCACGACCCGTCCTTTTTCTAGATGGCGGATAGCCCGACGCCGGATATAGGGTTCAGCGACTTCTTGCATAGCGATCGCAGTTTGCACTCGCGTTGGTATGCCGATTTGCTCTAGACCATCTTGTAGAGTCATGGCATTCATCACTGTGGCGATCATCCCAATGTAGTCAGCCGTTGCTCGATCCATCCCTGCGGCAGAGGCTTTTATGCCTCGAAAAATGTTGCCTCCACCGACAACAATTGCCATTTGGACTCCATCGCCCACAACCTCTGCAACTTCCGCCGCAATGTCTTGAACTATGCTTGCGTCAATGCCGTAGCCTAGTCCGCCCATCAAGGCTTCACCGCTCAACTTTAGTAAAACCCGTCGGTATTTAATCCCCATGCTACGACTCTTCTTTTCTCAGATTGCCATCCACATAAGATAACAGGACAACGGTTTTATGTCTCTAGTTGGTTGTCTAGTGTCGCCATTGTATAGGGCAACCGATTACTTCTGTCGATTTGGGCACAACCTCCTCTCCAGCGAGTAGAAATGCGATCGCGTTTTGCAGATAAGTTATCTGCCTAGCGTCTGCATCTTGATGAACACTATCATCAATTTGACCGCTGTAGCGCAGAATACCTAAGTCATCAATGAGAAATGCCTCAGGAGTCTTCTGCGCTCCAAAGCTACGAGCTACGTCTTGAGTCGGGTCCCAGAGATAAGGGAAATTCAAGTGTCGTTCGAGAGCAAACTTTTTCATATTCTGAAAGCTCTCTGCTGGATGTTGATTAGCATCCATCGCATTGATAGCGACTAATATAAAGCCCTGCTTACAAAACTGCGTTTGAATTTGTTTGAGCCTGTCTATATAGGAGCAGCTATAGGGACATTGGTTACTGATGAAAACCACTGCCACGATACTCCACTGTCTCAGATAGCTTGAGAGGTGGTGAACTTGATCATCAATTCCTGGCAATTCAAAATCCGGAGCATAGCTGCCAATGGGAGTGCCAGTCTTTTCCATGAGACTCATAGGACTTGCTTTTGGTGAACAACAATTCTCAGGTCGAAAAACCGCTCAAAATTTAAGGGTTGCAAAGTTGCTGCCAGGAATTTCTGCGGCATCTTCCTACCAGCCTTTTGTAGTAACTTGATAGCCAATCAACTTATAAACCAGCTTTGCGGCAGTAAATTGAGAGACAACAGAATCACCAAGAGGAGCGAGTTCCATAACATCACAACCAATAACTTGATGAGTTTCAAAGACTCGTCGAAGAAAGGTAGTCAGAGCGTACCAGTTTAGTCCTCCGGGTTCTGGCGTACCGACACCAGGAATGAGGGCTGGGTCAATTCCATCCAAGTCAATAGTAATAAATACTCGTTCAGTCGAGATCCGTGCGATCGCTTTTTCGATCCAATCTGGATCTTTCGCAATCTCCCGCGCCCAAATCACTGAGATCGACTTTTCCTTAATCAAATCGGCTTCTTCTTTGCAAACAGCACGAATTGCTATTGGCAGCGTCGGCAATCCCATATCCAAAATCCGGCGCATTACACAAGCATGGTTGTGGATTGAGCCTTCGTACTCATGGCGCATATCACCGTGAGCATCAATTTGAATCACCGTAAAGGGTTCTGAAGAGGCGAGACGGTAAGCATCAACAATCCCCGTTGTGATGCTATGTTCCCCACCTAGAGCAATCACAAACTTGTCATCTTGAATTAGCTGAGACACTGTATCACGAGTGACACTGAGCATCTTTTCCGCAGAAACCGATTGCCCATCACGGGTATCAGCAATTGAAGAGTGAGTGTAAATCCGGGCATCCCAACAGGTTTCCCGGTCTAACTCATCATCGTAATATTCCAGTTGCACCGACGCTTCTAAAAGAGCATCTGGTCCATTTTCACAGCCTTTCCGGTATGTCGTTGTTGCTTCGTAGGGAATCGGTAAAATGACCACTCGCGAAGCTTCATAGGAGGATTTAATGTCTGAGCCGAGGAAGGGTTGAACAGCGGTAGATGTTTGCACCAACATGGACATGGAAGGAACACAAAAAAAGAATTTGCCAGAGCTATCGTGACATATTCCCAGAGCTAGATGCAAAGGGAAAACTTGTAAAGGGCTGCTTTGGGTTTACAGCCTGTCGAGCGAGATTTACGAGAAATCACTGAATTTTAATTTGGGCTGTCGCTATAATTTGCTACTCAAACAACAATTTCTTGCTTTTGGGATGTGGTGCCTTACCAACCAAACTGAGCGACTCTTTCAAGAGTAGGGCAAGTCTTCCTGTTGAAAAATCAGTGGAAAGCCAGGTTTTTAAAATCCAAACTTAATACTAAAGGCTGAATGTCAGCGAACCAAAAGCCGCTAAACGCAGCGTAGCAAGATAGAGAAATCCTGTAGAGACGTTCCGCCGGAACGTCTCTACAATGTGTACATTCAAACAGCTTGCTAAGGTTCAAAAGAACTGAGTGTTTACGCAAGTGAGTATCGGTTGCTTTCTCAGCAGTCAGATAAGCTTCAATTTCTTCTCGGTTGGCATGGTAATAGGTCAAAGCTGCATAAATCTGAGCAAAGGGCAAAGTACCCATCCGCTCGAAAATTTCTTCTGCATTTAGTCCCATTTTGTAGCAAACTGCAATCCATTGTGAGTTAGAGATAGCAACTCTCTGGATAATCTATTTAATCTATTGATGAGGAGGTACTCCTTGCTGTGCAGCTATGTTGCACAGGACATATGCTAAGGAGATGGTTTCCTGATGAAATGGAAAGCGTGGTCTAGTCTTCCACTAACGCAACGCGAACAATTACCCACTAAACCAGGCATCTACGTGGTTGTGGACACAGAAGAACAAGTCTGGTATGTTGGGCAGTCCGTAAACCTCAACGCTCGATGGAAAGCTAGAGGACACCACAGATATCAACAATTAAGCCGTACCAACAATAAACGGTTATACAAGATTTACTGGCAATTCTTTCCATCCGAGCAACTTAACGAAAAAGAGCAGCTATACATTGACCTGTTCAAACCCCACCTTAACTACAGCCGGGTCAAAACGTATGCTAGGAAGGCTACACAACCAGATGAGGAACTCAGTCGTCTTCTCAAAGTTCTAAACAAGAAGACTATGCTATTCCCTGATGTGAGATCTGTCGTTATTGGATACTACACAGAAATAGATGAAGATGAAGAGGGAAAGCTAAAAGAGTACACCTGCATCGTTACAGCCGTCAACGTCAATGACCATGACGGGCTTATCCTCAACTCGTACAGCAAGTCACACAGCAAAAAGGGAAAGAACCTTAAGGGATACTGGTATACCTACGAGAGCACGTGCGGAAGCGCTCACCCTGACATAAAGCCTGCGCTTAGGGAATTGCAAGAAAATAAGGTACCAATCAACCGGGGACAATCGTGATATCCCATTTGGGCAATGTCTCAGAACGCTGCCAGAAAGGATGGTACTGTTCTAACTCAGTTGGTAGGACTTTAATGCCTTTGTCATAGATGGTTTCGACGTGATGCACAATTGGTGCAATGCCCTTCCAAGTCATGTTGGCAGCCCATTGTATAGCAGCTTCAAGCGAGTCTAAAACTGCGCCGTTCCAATAATTTTCTAGGGCAGCCCAACAGCGTTCTATGGGATTGTACTTGCTATGGTAAGGAGGATAGTAAATCAGTCGGATTTTTACATCTTTTGTGTTTTTTTAGGCGATACCCCAGTTGTACACTCTGGCGATTCCACCCCATGATGGTTTCCGCTTTGCGCGCTGACCCATCGAAGTAATCTTCGGTGACCTTGGCTATGAAGTCTCGTTTACGGTATCCCGTAAGTTTTTCACTGGCATCCTTGAACGTAGCTTTAACGGTTGCGTCGAGTATCATCCTGAGAAAGAGTCAAGTGTGATTGGAGCAGGAGCGTCGCCTTTTTTGTTTCCTCTTCTCTAGAGTGGCTGGTATTCTATTTTCCCGCAAGTCCCTTATTCCTGTTTTTGTACTAGACGACGTAGTTTACGAATTTGTGTGTTACTCCGGTTTGATAGAGATGTTGGCGCAGAAAAGATCAAACTTGTACAACCTAGAGATTGCAAGACAGTCTGTTCTGGCTTTGAGAGATACAGATATCCTTTCTTCGTTTATCTTCACCGAGGAGCATTTCACAGTTAGAAGTGAAGCTTATCTACACTACAGAGCCGCAGATCTCCGACCTATTAGGGAGTTGTTGTCAGAAATTTCGAGTGGCTAAGTCTTATTAGACTGACTTTTTCTGTACTCACTGCCAGCCTTATTTCGCCTAACCTGCTACGAGATACTAGAACGGCTCAACCAAGA
Source organism: Symplocastrum torsivum (assembly GCF_059505465.1). NCBI lineage: Bacteria > Bacillati > Cyanobacteriota > Cyanophyceae > Oscillatoriales > Microcoleaceae > Symplocastrum > Symplocastrum torsivum. Next base: position 147,164 of record NZ_JCACKQ010000126.1, read on the forward strand.
TATTTGGGAAAGCAGGCGAGATGCCAGTACTCCAAAAGCCACTGCACGGGATGTCGAGACAGTTATTCCCACCGTGCTAGAACGAGGTGGCGAGTATTTCTGGGAATTGCGGAAAAGTCTGACGGATAGCGATCGCAATCTCCTCCAGCATCTAGTGAAAGGGAAAACTCCCACACTGCAAGACAAAGCCGTATTGCGAAAACTGGAACGCAAAGAGATTTTGAAGAAAACAAAATCCGGCTACAGTTTCCAAGTGCCTTTAGTCCAGAACTATGTCGAACAGGTGGTAGAAGAGGAAGAGTAAGCTATTTTTGTTACAAAATATAAAGTAGCACGTTCAACATCCATGACTCTTTCTTCTTCCATCCCCCCAACCAACGAGAACACCAAGACGAAAACCTGGACTTGGCGAGGTTTCCCAATTGTCTATCAAACCCAAGGCGACAAAGGACCAGCCGTTGTCATGGTGCATGGCTTTGGGGCATCTTGGGGACACTGGCGCAAGAATCTACCTGTACTGGGAGAAAACTGTAAGTGTTATGCGATTGACTTGATTGGCTTCGGTGCTTCTGCTAAGCCAACTCCAGGTATTGAAGTGGAGTACACCTTTGAAACGTGGGGGCAGCAAGTAGCAGATTTCTGCCGGGAAGTAGTTGGTGAACCCGTTTTTTTGGTTGGAAATTCTATTGGCTGTATTGTGGCGCTGCAAGCTGCCGTTGATCATCCGGATATCGCCTTGGGAGTAGCCATGCTCAACTGTTCCCTGCGACTCTTGCATGACCGCAAACGTACTGCACTACCTTGGCACAGGCGTGTCGGGGCACCAGCAGTACAATCGCTACTCAGTATCAAGTGGATTGGTCAGTTATTTTTTGGTCAGCTTGCTAAACCAAAGGTCGTCCGGAAAATTCTTATGCAAGCCTACCGCCATCCTGAAATAGTCACAGACGAACTGGTTGATTTGCTGATGGCACCTGCTGCTGATATTGGCGCAGTAGATGTCTTTGTGGCGTTTACGCGCTATTCTTCTGGCCCCTTGGCAGAAGACCTTTTGCCCCATCTCACTTGCCCTGCTGTATTTTTATGGGGAACGGAAGACCCTTGGGAACCTGTCGAACTAGGGAAAGAGTTGGCTAATTTTCCAAAGGTAGAAGCGTTTATTCCTTTAGAGGGCTTAGGTCATTGTCCTCAAGATGAGGCACCAGAAATTGTCAATCCAATCTTGCAAAATTGGATTTTACGGCATTCTGTGGCTCAGTCATGACTATTAAGATTTATTTTCAATAGTCTTGTTCTTTGTAGACAGTCATCGCTTTAACTTCTCTCCTGTGATGAATTTACGTCCACTATGTAGGGCGCTGGGAACTGATATAAAAGTACCAAACTTACCTGCGTGCTCTCCTAGGGGATTAAAGCATTGAAAATGATAGCCTTGGTCGTTGCTGAAGACAATTAACAGCCAACCCTCGAAGGTTTCTAGATGATTAAGCATGAACGGGTTTCAAAATACTATTGAAGAGTGAAAATCATCTTTTAGACTCAATAGTATTCGTTGTACGCTCTCAACGGAACCGTATTGACATCAATCCTAGTATGGGTGCTGATTTGGCAATGTGACTCCGTCTAAGCCACAAAGCCTGTACTGTCATTCGATCAGGACATTCAATAATTAGCTCTAGACCTCGTAGTCCTAATCGACACTGTTGCAACATCTTCCGATGAGGTAACTTTTGATGCTTGAGAAAAAGAGCGATCGCTCTCTGGCTAAATGCGGTGTAGTCCATACTCAACTCGACTTTTACATTGTTTAAAATTTGACTGTCACTGTGCTTGCTTGACCTAAAAAGCCAGACATTAGCAAGGTAGCCAATGAATTAAAGAGTAAAAATACTTAAGTTATTAGATATATTGTAAGTAAAATATAAATCAAGAAGTTTAGTAGCTTGCCTAAGCCACTAACTTTTCGTTCGCTGGTTTATCAACCACTTGTCATCCGAGAGAAGAACCAGGGCAGAGGTGATTATTCAACCTTCTGCCCTCAACTTTACTGTTGTATATCATTCAAGAATTATACCAACTTATTGAGAGATAATTGCAATTATTTTTAGGTCTATTGTCCTTAAGACGACTAAGCAGAAGTAGCAGCCGTTTAGCCACCAAGTTTGGGTGACTAAACGAAGCAATCAACGTCTTAGAAATTGAGCAAACCCTTTTCCGAAGAAGCTTGCTTTTGTAGCCAGTCTTGACCTAGTTGAATAGTGACATCCGAATCCAGACTGCCCGTACTTTCAACGCGCACCTCTCCAAATCCCAAGGATTTACGGATAGTCTCAGCACTGCTGCCGTCTCCCTGTTGCGCGACGATACGAGTGACACGCAACGGTTCCTTCCATGCCTCATCAACATAGACATTTGGATAGCCAGCCTCTCGAAGTTGGCTGACTAAAGATTCAACAGCACTTGGATCATCGGTACTATCTTGAATCGCTACACGCAAATAGCTTAGGTCAGTATTGCGATCGCCACCATACCCTTGGTCAAAGTGAGTTGCCATCATCTGCTCGATCCGGCGATGGTCTGGTAGCCAGTAACTGACCTCACTATGCCCAGTTCCGCTAAACCGCCCTGGTACCATCAGCATTTGTACATTCGACCGATTCGTCTTAGTACCAAAACCGACTAAGGCAACTAGCTCCTCGACCGTTAAGTTCGTGTCAATATGAGACTGAATAACTGAGAGGATTTTTGGCATTCGAGCCAAAGTCGTGGGATTGAGAGCTTGTTCCATAAGCGCTCTCATCAGAGTTTGCTGACGCTGCACCCGACCAACATCACCATACTTGTCGTAGCGGAACCGCAAAAACTGCATGGCTTGTTCGCCATTTAAGTGTTGTCTGCCTTCCTTGAGGTCGATGTAGAGGTGCTGAGAGTCGTCTTTGTACTTCATGTCCTTTGGGACATAGACAGTAACGCCACCTAAAGCATCCACCAGTTTTTCGACACCCTGTACATTGACGCGGATGTAACGGTCAATACCAACCCCTTCAAGGAGTTCACTTGCTGCCTTCGCCGTCAGCGCTGGTCCTCCGTGGTAGTTGGCAGCATTGATTTTAGTAATGCCATGCCCCTCTACATAGGTACGAGTATCGCGAGGAATGGACAGAACATTGAGCTTTTCTGCCTCTGGGTCAAACCGCAGGAGAAGCATCGTATCGGAAAGCCCATCAAAAGAGTTGACTAGTGCGTGGTAGCCCACATCTTCTTCTGGAGGACTCGGTAAGTCAGAGGTGAGTACTTTAGTTCCTAAAATCAGGATGTTGACTGGTCGAGTCAGCTCTGGAAGCCGCATACTACTGCGAGAGATACTCCCACCCTTGCGAAAAATAGCGGCTTCATCTGGGCTAAGTTTACTTTGTAGTAAGGGCGTACTGGACAGGGATACCGCTAGCAAGGCTCCTGCTGTGGCGGACAACATTGCCACGCCAGTAAAGCCTAACCAAAGCCAGAGCCAATGCCCTTGCTTGACCTTCAAAGGCGTTTTCCGACCAGGGTTAGTCGTTTGTTGCCCCGGACTGGATTTGTCGTAAGTTTTTCGAGCTGCCACTTGGCTTCCTCACACACGTGCAATTTAAGGATGGGAATTTAGAAAAGATAACTCACCAATGTACTAATGCTTCACCCTGAGCCTGATACAAAGTGTTTAATCAAGAACACTCATAGCAGTTTTTTGGACAGTTTGCTGCTCATACCAGGGAATTACTCAGCAAAGAGGCACAACTGAATATAACTTGTTGCTTTGGGGACTGGGAACTAGTGAGGCGTTAGCTGGGTAAGATTTCCCAGTCTCTCTACTCTCTATCCCCAATTACTCAAACTAACTAGGCTAAGACCCATCACCCTGCGCGAGATAGAGCTTGAGTAATCGACGCTTTGATAGATACATCAACACTGCCTCACTGCGGCGGCAGCCAATGCCGAAATGCTTAGAAGCTTTAACTTAAGATAAATGCTTACGCACGGTTCCTTCAGCAACACGGCTGATCCCTGGTAAGCGCGGTGACCGACGTTGCCACAGACGCACCATTAACCCAAGACTTACTAAGAAGTAGCCCGAAGTGAGCAGGGTATTCATAAATAACAGGCGTAGTGTCCAGAACTCTGAGAACGGCACCCCTGCTGATAATAAAATGTAACTGACCAACCAACCAAAAGCCAAGGTAACAGACAGACGACTTACAGCTTGTTGTTCCCGACTACCTTGACGACAGTACAGCGTCCAGAGGGCAGGAAAAAAGCCAAGTACTGGAATAAGGTAGATATACAGTTGTAGGTGCTGAAGTTCTGGATTGTCTAACGGGTCAAGCTCTTTCATTGGAATCAGGGCTTAAGGCTTAGGGTTGGAGGCTATATATCTTACACAACTTCAGCCTCTTGTCCTTCTTTATGATGACATTTTTGGTTGAGGTTGTCGGTAAACGGCTTAAGTGAAGCGATCGCACCCTATTTTTTCTCAAGACAAAGTGCGATCGCGAGTAAAATCTCTACTCTCAATGTTCTTAGCTCATTCCCAGAGCCTTCCAAGTTTGTTGACCAACAATCCCATCCGCTACCAAATCATTCGCCTTCTGGAATGATCTAACAGCCGACTTTGTGCCTAAGCCAAAAACACCATCAATTGTACCAGGGTTAAATCCCTTATCTTTCAACCGTTGTTGCAGTTGCTTAACGAGGGGACCACTTGAGCCTTCTTTTAAGAGTTGTGCTGAGCCACCTGTACCTTGGCTATCTATCAGATCCTGCCCGTAAATCACCGTTGTGTAGAAGATGTAACGGTCATTTAGCTGATAGCGTTGATCTTTTTTAATCAGGCTCATAAACTCCCGATGTCCCTGACGGGTACGTCCAACTAAGCAACCCGCACTAGCAAAGTAGACGTTGGTGTAGGGTAAGTCGTAGCCCCAGTGCTGATTGATCGCAAAGTATCCCGTATCTAGCTTGTCACCAGAGCGTTGGTAATCTTTATTCAAGTCCCTATGAACACTAAGCTCACCGCCAGTCTGTACAAGCCCCTCATGACGGTCAGAGGTTCCGTGAATTCCTACCTGCCAAGCTTTATACTGACCAAACTTGATTCTAGCTGCCCCGCCTGGGTTCATTGGACGCTCAGTGTAGCGGTTGCCTGGTTCAGTCGTGGCTTCCCAGTTGCCGATAATCGCCGGAACACCATCAAGAATTTGAATGACCAGCCGACGGTCATTGAACTGGTTGGGAGTATCCTTGTTGAGGGTACCATCAGCATTCATTCCTTCAATGTAGACAATGTTGTATTGTCTAATTCCCTGAAAAATCTGGTAACCTTTAGCTTGCATATACCTAATGATGCGGCTTGCCAAGTCGTTACCTAGCTTGAGTTCAGGGGTTGGTATATTTTCTGGCTTGGTTTCGATTAGCTTTTCGGCAGTGACGGCTCCGAGCAGTTCTGGCTCGTTACACTTCATCAGGGTTTGGAATTGCTTAAGGGCAGCTACTGAGATCGGACCAAACTTACCATCTGCTGGTGGATCTAAAAGTCCAAAGGTGATTAGCCGACTTTGGATTTGGGTAGCAAGCTCTTTATCAGAGGCAATGCCTTCCATTGTGTATTTCAGGTTTTTTTCGAGAAAGTCTTGCAGCTTCATGATGCTTTTACAGTGGTGCTGGTATGGGAGATGACTTCAGTATCTTGATCATCCAATCCGGATTTTCTGATTTTGTGCGATCGCACCCTACCCTACATCAGGCAAGAGTGATCGCGTTAGTACTAACTTTCTACTAATAAGGTTTTATGGGTACTCAAGTGAACTTCATCCTCAAAGTTTTAATCTTCTCAGGAGGAATATCAACTTTGATTAAGTATGGTGGTTCTAGCTTGCCTGTTGAGGCAACTGCTGTTAATGCACTGATTGCAATAGTGACACCTACGATTGTTTTAGCGATCACACTTTTGTGGCGGGCTTGGAATTATCGGCAGCTTAATTAAGCTACATTGGGCTGGCTTAAGGTAACCTTATTCAACTGAAAATCGCTATAACCGTGTAGTCATGTTGAAACAATCGCCTGGGGAATAGTAACAGTAAATGTTGTTCCAACTCCGAGTTCGCTGTTGACCGTAATTGCTCCACCCTGTAAATCCAAGCATTTCTTTACTACTGCCAATCCTAATCCTGTTCCCAGAATTGCTTTGGCATTACTCCCTCGACTGAAGGGTTCATATAATTGGGCAAGATTCTCAGATGGAATGCCAATACCTTCATCTCGCACCTGAAAACTGACTCTCTCTGGCTCACAGATGAGCGTGAAGTGTACTGGGCTATCGGGCAAAGAATATTTGATGGCATTTGATAACAAATTACTGAGAATAGAGTAGAGCAGTTTTTCATCGACATAGGCATGTACACAACTACCTTTATCGGTAAATTTGAGCGAACACTTTGACTCACTAAATAGCTGAAAATCTTCTACTAAATTAAGACAAAACGTTTGCATTTCTAACCAGTCTGGACTGTATTCTAGTTTTCCTGCATCTGCTCTAGCCAAAGTCAAAATGTCACTGAGCAACTGAGTAATCATCTTTGCAGATGATTGAATTCGGTACAAATTTTTTAATTTAGTAGGTTCAACTTGATGCTTTATGCTCTCTCCTAACAATTGAGCAGAGCCTAGAATTAAACTGAGGGGAGTGCGAAATTCATGAGACACCATTGAGAAAAGTTGAAGTTTGAGTTCGCTCAATTCTTTTTCCTGCACTAGCTTTCTTTGGAAGGCTTCGGCTTGCTGTCGTCTCAGCATCTGCCGATACAATATAACAAACACGCTGGAGAGAATACCAAAAGTCAGGACTGTACCAACTGGTTCAATGAGCATTCTCATTTGTAAATTGGCTTGAGCTTCCTCAACTTGAATTTCAAGGAGTTCTTCCTCCTTTGTTTCTAGCTCTGAAATAATTTTACGGATTTCGTCTAAGTTTTCTTTTGTTCGTTTGATTAAGGGGTCAGTTGAAACAATCTGAGATTGTCTACCTTGATAGGTTTCGATTGACTGTTGAAATAATTTCACTCGCTCGGCAATTAAATCTTCTAACTGATCGAGGCGCTGTTTTTGAATTGGAGTATCGGCTAAAGGTTGTCGGAGCTTATCAAAAATATCATCTAAACTTTTAACGGCAGCATTATATTCATCTAGTTCTTTGCGATCGCCAAAGAGAATATAGCCCCATCGCCTTGATTCTGCCTCGGTAAGTGCCGCCGAAATATCCGTTAATACATCTAAAAGCTCGTTAGTCTGCCTTACTTGATTCGCGCTTTCCACCAACTGTGCAGCATTCTGGTGCGAAGTCACACTGAGCGTTCCCATCAGCATCAAGACTAGCGCAAATCCGCCAATTGCCCACTTCCCTTCGCTTGACCACCTCATACCAAGTTGCTACTGGAGTCTAACTTGCAATTAATAATTTAGAGTGTAACTTCCCAGTGATTCTGAGACTGAAATGCGAATTTTAGTTGTAGAGGATGACGTGCAGATAGCCGATATGCTTACTGAGGCACTGACAAACCGTCACTACCAGGTTGATGTTGCCCATGATGGGGAAATCGCATGGAACTGGATTGAGGCATTTGAGTATAACTTGATTTTGCTAGATATTACGCTCCCTAGAATGAGCGGCATTCGCCTCTGTCAACAATTACGCGATCGCAACTGGGGCATTCCAGTTCTAATGCTCACTGCCCGTGACACCATTGCCGATAAGATTATCGGTTTGGATGCTGGGGCAGATGACTACATGGTGAAGCCCTTTGACTTAGATGAGTTAATGGCTAGGGTTCGCGCCCTACTCCGGCGAGGCGGTTCTGCAACTAAACCAAGCTTTGGCTGGGGAGATCTACGGTTAAACTCTGTCACCTACGAAGTCACTTACAGAAACCAACCCATCACACTGACACCCAAAGAATATGCACTTCTGGAATTGTTAGTCCTCAATGGTCGCCGGGTGCTAGGACGGCTGGGCATTATCGAGCGGTTGTGGACAATCGACGATTCTCCCACAGAGGAAGCCGTCAAGTTTCACATCAAGACCTTACGTCAAAAACTTCGAGCCGTTGGTGCGTCAGAGGACTTTATTGAAACCGTACATGGTTTGGGATATCGAATGAAACAGCTCTAAATCTCCCGAAATCCTCCCGAAATTCTTCCGAAACTCTCCCGTCTAAGAAGTAAATTTATCGAATTGGAGCCTATCAAAATCTAACGGAGGTGAGCAGCGAGACAGCTAACAATTCTAGATGAAGATACCCACCAGGAATTGCCATGCTACTGTATCGCTCAGTCTATGAAGGTTGACAACCATCAGGAAGAAGTTAGACAGCCAGCTCTCGATACTTTACCGCCCCCAATAGAGCGAGTCCATATCTCGTCCTTGAGACCAGAAGAATTTGTTGAACACTATCAACGCAAAGATATACCAGTTATCATCAAGGGTTTGCTCGATCGCGAACCAGACTGGAATCTTCACTACCTCTGCCAACATATAGGGAACCAAGAATTTCCAATTCGATATTACGGGCGAGAGCGATACAAGCAAGATAAGCGGCAGTGGACGAGTTCCGGCAGTGGTGTAGAAGCTCGCACCCTGCTGTTTTCTGAGTATGCTGAAATGCTGAGGAGTGGAGAAGCCTACGAGCAAGATGCCTATTTAGCTCGGTGTTCTCTTCAAGATACGTCACTAGCAGATGCATCTACATTGAGACGTGCAGAAGCATGGCTAAGGCTGAGATTGCCTGCAACCTCCCTTAATCTTTGGGTCGGTCCAGGAGGACACACCTCTTGCCTTCACTACGATGCCATGGACGGTGTCTTGATGCAACTGCACGGAGCCAAGAAAATCCTGTTGTTCCCTCCACCCCAAACGTACAACCTCTACCCCATTCCTGTTTTCAAGCAACTACGCTACGGTTTGCAACTGCGGGCTGTATATAGCCAGGTTTATCCAGAGCATCCCAATTTCAACGCATTTCCAAAATTTAGACAAGCCCTTCCTCATTGCCAAGAAGGTATTCTCAGCAGAGGAGAAATTCTCTTCATACCAGCAGGTTGGTGGCATGAAGTGACAGCATTGGGCAACGGAATCGTTTGCTCTGTGAACCGATTCTGGAATGTTTTTCCATTTTCGCGGGCGATGTGTTCCTGGAACAAGTGGCGAGCGCACTTAGGGGGCGTATTGGCTGCACCTCATATTGGGTGGAATTTCTTGACAGCCCTAACCAGCAGTAACCATCACAGAGAACTCAGCAAGTTAGTGCAAAGGTTGTAAACGTTATGGTAGCTTTGAGCGTCGGCGATCCTGCTCCCTTGTTTACCTTGCCTTCTACCTCCAACCCCACCTATCATTTTGATACGGTAGGTGGGTATCGAACCGTCTTGTTTTTCTTCGGCAGTTCTAAACATACCAACTCTACGCTTGTTCTGAAGGAGTTTTGCGATCGCCAAAAACAGTTTGCCATCTTAAATGTTCCGTTCTTTGGCATTAGCGTTGATCCGGAGGACACTTACCTCGCGGACGTTATTAATAATCCAACCTACTGCAAGTTTCTCTGGGATTTAGAAGGGGAAGTCAGCCGCCTGTATGGAGTGTGCCAGAGCGATGATGGGCAAGTTCTTGTCACACCAACCACATTCGTCTTAGACGAGAACTTGCACATCCTTCGTGTTTTTTCAGTTGAGGCAGAAAACCCAATAGAACACGTCGCTCAAGTCATCGCGTTTCTCACTAGCTTGCCTAGCCGTGAACCTCATCAAATGGCAGTGCGTCAGGCTCCAGTGCTGCTGATTCCCAATGTCTTCGAGCCAGCGTTTTGCCAGCACCTCATCCAACGGTTTCAAACAAATGGTGGTCGAGACTCTGGATTTATGCGCGAGAAGGACGGTAAAACCGTTGAGGTATCGGACTACAGCTTCAAGAAACGACGGGATTTTAATCTAGAAGATGGCGAACTGAGGTTACGTGAAGCAGTGAATGACCTTGTAATTCGACGAGTGAAACCTGAGATTGAAAAGGTCTTTCAGTTCAGCATCACCCGCTTTGAGCGCCATGTTATCGCCTGTTATGAATCGGAGAATCAGGGGTTTTTCAACCGACATCGAGACAACACCACCAAAGGCACAGCCCATCGGCGTTTTGCCATGACGCTCAATCTCAACACGGGAGAATACGAAGGAGGGTGTTTGTGGTTCCCGGAGTATGGAACTCGGCTATTTCGTCCAGGAGTGGGAGAAGCCGTAATTTTCTCCTGTTCTCTGCTACATGAAGTTACTCCTGTCACCCGTGGCAGACGATTTGCGCTACTTTCCTTCTTCTATAACGATGAGGCTGCCCGCGTTCGAGAGCAAAATCGGAAGTACCTTGCCTCGAATGAGCATCAAGCCACTACCGCTACCAAAACGAAAGCAAAATTAAACAAACCATCTGTGGGCTTTCATCCTACTTCCAGAAAAAAGCCACGCTGAGATGCCAACAAAAGCAATGTAGCACGCTCATCTGAGCCGTAGCTCAATCCCTGACGGTTGCTATAAATAAGCAAACAAACAGTAACGGGGCTTCTTTGAATTTGGAGCAATAATTCTCCTACCCTCCACTCCGTACTCCCGTTCCGAAGGAACTTGGTCAAGCAGAAACAATGTATGGAGAGTCTATGGCGCTCACCTGTTTCGCATCGACCAAAGCTTGATAAACCATCGCCGCCACCTCAGCGCGAGTCGCATCTTTAGTGGGATTGAGTTGCTTGAGTTGCGGGTGATTCACAACAATCTGCTTTTTCGTTGCCGTTGCAACTTCATCCTTAGCGTAGTCAGGAATTGAAGTGCGGTCATCGTAAGCTGCCAACGCATTTGCATCACCTGCTGATAAGCCCAATCCACTCACTAAGGAAACAATCACTTGGACACGTTGAACCTCGTCCTTGGGTCGGAAGGTGTTATTTGGGAAGCCTGAGAGGAATTGACCACGATAGGCTTGTTGAATCACATCCTTTGCCCAAAAATCATCAGTGATGTCAGCGAATTTTGTCGCCTCCCGTTTCGCTGTGGGGTTGAATGCCTTGACGATTAAGGCTGCATATTCTGCGCGGCTCATCTTGGCATCTGGCTTGAAGGTGCCATCACTAAAGCCGCTAATCAAGCCTTGGTTGACTAAAGCTGTGATAAAGTTAGCTGCCCAGTGACCTTGAATATCTTTGAACCCTACTGGTGGAGTTCCACCATCTGTACTAGCGCTGACGATATAGGGAGAGTTAATGGCACTCACCTGCTTGGCATCAACAAGAGATTGATAAACCATTGCGGCTACCTCAGCACGGGTAGCATCTTTGGTCGGGTTGAGTTGTTTGAGTTGTGGGTGATTGACAACAATCCCTTTTTTGGTCGCCGTTGCCACTTCATCCTTTGCATAGCCAGGAATCGCGTTGCTGTCATCGTAAGCGTTTAAGACGTTGGCATCGGGTGCTGAGGTTAATCCCAGTCCACTCACCAGTGAAACAATGACTTGAACACGCTCAACATTATCATTCGGTCGGAAGGTGTTATTTGGGAAGCCTGAGAGGAATTGACCGCGATAGGCTTGTTGAATTACATCCTTTGCCCAAAAATCAGCCGCGACATCGGTGAAGGTTGTGGCTGCTCGTTCTGCTGTAGGATTAAAGGCTTTGACGACTAATGCCGCATATTGCGCTCTGGTCATCTTGGCATCTGGCTTAAAGGTGCCATCACTAAAGCCACTAATTAGCCCTTTGGCAAGCAATCCCTCAATGAAAGGCTTTGCCCAATGGGTTTGAATATCTTTAAAGCCTGTGGGTGGATTCTCGTCGCCATCATCTGGTGAACCGTTGTCAGGGTTATCAACTGAAGTGCCATCAACTTCAACTGCGCCTTTGACTTTTGAGACACTTAACTGATTACCGATTGAAATCAGCTTGGTACTGGTGGAATTATTGACATCAAACTTCGTATTATCCCGCAAGGTGTTGCCGCCGGGGTCATTGCTTTTGCCTAAATCGGGTACAGCTTTGCCTGTAACTGACAGACCATCTTCTGTGTTTTTTTCAATCAGGTTATTACGCAGTACGGGTCGAGCCTCGCCAGAGATGATTATTCCATAGCGGTTTTCCGAAATCTTGTTATCGATCACCTTAGGAGCAGAGGTACCGTCAATGGTGATACCGGAACCCGCTTGTTTGCAAGTATTTCCTCTAATTTCGCCTTGGCTGTTACGGGTAATTGAAATGCCATTGCCCTCGTTGTCGATGAATACGTTATTGAGGATGGTAGGTTTGGCATCACCAGTGGTGAAGATACCCTCACGCTTGGAATTGCTGAAGGTACAGTTGGCAACCGTGGGAGTAGTCGATTCAACCCAAACGGCTGTGCCTCGTTTAGCCAGATTGGTAACACTTACTCCTCGGAGTTCAGCGGCATTGGCAAGCAAGATTGTCACATTTTGACCCGCTTGGGTGCGGCTATTGTACTCGCCACTTCCTTCAATCAAAAGGCCATTGCCTTTGTTCCCTTCATTGCCAACAACTTTGACGTTAGAGGGAATGTTTAGGGGGAAAGTTTCGCCACTAGCCGCGTTATAGTTCCCGGCAACGAGTTGAATGGTGGTGTCGGATTGGGCTTGACTGAGTGCTTTAGTAATTGTTTTGAAAGGAGCAGATTGACTACCAGCAGCGCTATCACTGCCAGTTGATGGGTTGACGAAAAGAGTTTGAGCCATGGTTAGAATTTCACAAAAGTTGTAAACAAGGCAACGGGGCAAGCAATTCAGTGTTTTAACCTTTAGCTAATAGGCGCGACGCAAGGCTCCTTTAGTACTAAAGTCGCAGATAACGCTGAGAACCTAGCCTTAATGTGGATTGAGTGTTGAAACCATAGATGTACGATGTACAGAGATATTGGCTCATTACTGTAGGAGTTTTCAGATAGGCTCTAATGAAATAGATTGTCTTGCCTATCTTTTGTGTCCTTCAAGCTGAAAAGAGTATCCGGAAAGCCTCAAAAATTCACCATAGTTAGCAATAGACCAGCATAAATCCAACTGTCGTACTAGCAATAAGGGTTGTTGCCCCACAGTTGTGCCTGTTGTTACTGTTGATGTCTCACAGTTTAGGCTCGGCGTTTAGCGGATGTCCATCAACCGATCGGGTCATACTGATTAAATTTACGCAAGAAGTTGTGTTAGGTATTTGAGTTGAAGCGATCGCTTTTAAGATTACTTCCCCATCCTCTGAAAAGAGGCAGGGGGAGAAGTTTCAGCTTCCAAAGTAATCACCGTTGAAGGGAGAGTCGATGACTCAACGACTAGGGTGACCCAGTTGAGTGAGGGCATCTGTGATTGGAGCCACCTACGATCTGGTATGTTGGCATGATTGTCCATCGTTCACCCTTTTTCCCAGGCAAGATGCTTCCTTGCTAAGAAGGCTAGCTGTACAAGTGAACCTCTTGGCTTCTGGTAACGTCAAGATTTCTGTAACACTCGTAGCGCTGCATGAAGCAGCTAGAACAAGTATTATGCGTCGCATTGTTGGCATTCTACCTTTAGTATTTTTGCTGCAAGGTATTCCTGTAGTAGCCCAAGAAACAGCACCCCTTGACCCGATTGAACAAGTAGTGGCGGCACAATTAATGAGTCCCTATCCAGATGGCAATTTCCGTCCAGAAAGGATTCTCAATCGTGCGGAACTCGCATCAATTTTGGTCAAAACCTTTGAGCTAGATAAGCGGGCATCCCGAAACAACACTGGAGTTCCACTTCAAGATGTCCCTCCTTCTCACTGGGCGTACAACGACATCCAGCTAGTTTTGAAAAATAATGTGATGACTGGGTACCGAGAGGGACGCTTTTTCCCAAATCAACGGGTAACTCGTGCTGAGGCCTTTTCGATTTTGGCTCAAGCTTATGGGGTGTTCCAGTTCCCAGAGGAAAGTGTTACAGACTTGCTTTCCCGCCATCCTGATTCAGAGAAGATACCAGCTTGGGCAAGAAAGTCGATCGCTACTGCACTGTATGAGGGTTTTGTCAATGTTGATCCAACAACAAACCAGATTAATCCCCTAGAACCAATGACTCGTGGCGATATGGCTTACGCTTTGAGTAAGTATCTGGAACGGCAAGAATCAGCAGCACCAATTCCTTGGCAAGTAGAAGAACCTGCTCCTTTGTAGGGTATTCCTTGTTTGCTGGTAATTGAAGCTAGGACAATCAATTCACCTGCTTGTTTGACTCTAAAATTGCTGTGACTTTTTGCAACAGTTGGCTCTGCTCTTGGCTAATTTCCTCTATCCTTTTCAAGAGTTGAGCCAACTGTACTTGCTGGTTAGGCGATTCTAGACTTAGAAATTGCTCAGGTTTAGGTAAAACTGGTTGCGAGGCATTAACTCCCTTCAAACTAATTAACTTACTACTACCTCTGAACAAGAACTGACCAAGTAGAAAGGGAGATTTCAGAATTAGCAGCCAGACTTTCTCTATTGATTGAGCTAGTAGTTTGAGAAGTCCCCGCAACAAGAAAATTACAAGTAGCACTATCCCCAAGGTTTGCAGGGGATGGCTAATTGCCCAAGAGATGACTGGATGAGCCGCCAGCCAATTGTGAATCATCTTACTCAGTTGAACTTGAATAGCATCAGCAACGCCACCTGTTAAAGTCTCGGTTCCTTGAACCATTTCATTGATAGAAGCTTTTGCTTGCTCAGTAGTTTCGGAAAGGGAGTTGAGCGACTGCTGTGTCGCTTGCGTAACTTGGTTCACTGCTTGCCCAGTTGCCTCGTTAAGACTGACTTTGGCTTTTTCAGCCGTTTCTGCAACTGTACCAACCGCTCTCTGTGCTGACTCTTTGACAGTGCTTACTGCCTTTGAAGCTGTTTCGCTTAGCGCTCCTGTTGCCTGCTCAGCCGTCTGAGTGACTGAGCCAATTGCCTGCTCTGTTACTTGCGTAACCTGGTTTACTGCTACCCCAGTTGTTTGGGTGAGAGTCTCTTTAGCATTGTCAGCCGCTTCAGCAACTGTGCCAACCGCTTTATTGATAGTTTCAGTTAAAAAATCCTTAATTCCTTTGGAACCTTGGGATACTCCTGTTGGTAGGCTGAATTCTGGAAACAACTTGTTACTTCCTGCTTCACTTGTCATGATGTCTTCACTGTTAAAATTCAGAGAGTTTAGGGTATTAACTAAGCTGAGTGATAAACCTCAAAAAGCTTACTTATAGGATTCCCTTGATTCCTTCTGAACTAACAGTTTTGATGCTCTAATTGCTTAGAGCATCAGTTGCACTCTTGTGAAAAAAGCAATAGCCGAATCCTCAGCTCAACGATTTTGCGTAAGCTGCCTTACACCGTCTTGTTTGTTGATATTAATCCCCTAGATAGCGCCTCACGAAGCTCTCTAAAGATTCCAGCTTCAGGTTGTAAATTAACTCTAAATTAGTAATCTCACTTTTGGTGCAGAAAAATTCATTCGCTAGCAAAGTTCGGAAGGTACCAAGACCTTTTCGAGCTTGGGGATTTACAAAACCGATCGCATTTCGTATCCCATCCAACACCAACAAAGGTGGGTTGATTACAATCGGCTCTCGGTTAAATATTCTGCCAAAGATGCGAGGAATATCTTCACGCTTCAGAATATCTGGCCCCCCTACGGGAAAAATTTGATTGCGTGCCCCTTCGATGGTGAAAGAATCAACAGCAATCTGCGCCAAATCATCAGTGCTAACAATTGATGTCCGGTTCTTGGGGTCGCCATTGAGTAGATAAATCCCAGTTTGCCGAAATTGTTCTGCTAGTGGGATGAGATTTGAGGCTAATCCAGAGGGACGTAGAATAGTGTAGTTCAGACCACTTGCTTCCAGGTACTTTTCTACTGCCCGTTTTGCTTTGAAGACTGGAGCATCCTCATACCCTCTATCTGCTCCTAGCACGGAGATGAAAACAAAGTGCTGGACACCTTGCTCTTTTGCTTGGTCAATTAGTTCAATATTGGCTCGGTAGTCTAAAGCTTGAGCATCAATTCCAGAACCATGGGTGCTAATGATGTACTGAACGCCTTTACAGGCTTTCTGGATATCCTTGTCTTCCCGTAAGTCACCGATAAATATCTCGGCACCTCGTTGCTCCAATTCTCCATAGCGAGAAGTCAATCGGACAAACGCCCGTACAGGTTGTTCCCGCTCCCTTAGTAGCCGCACGATGCGACGTCCAATTCCTCCTGTTGCTCCAGTAACTAAATACATCGTTCAATCTTTGTCCTGAAAATAGGTGTTAGGTGGTAGGTGGTAGGTGGTAGGGGAGCGGGATGTTTACGTCCATTTGCGGTTTCAACTATTACCCAACTATTCGGATATAGCATTTCTCAGTTACGCGCGTGTACATCAAAAAACCTAACCCCCAACCCCTTCCCGATTCCGGGAAGGGGAGTAAGAATCAAAGCCTCACTCAAGAGTAGGAGAGAGGTCAGAGTGTATCTCATCTAATCGAGAAGGGCTATAAGATATTAAGATTGTTGGCTAAATTCAACAATCACTGGGGTATGGTCACTAGGTTTCTCTAGCTTTCTGGGTGCTACATCGATCTTACAACTTGTGCAATGTTCATAGAGGTTGGCAGTGAGGTAGTGATGGTCAATGCGCCACCCTAAATTGCGGCTGAAGGCGCGGGTACGATAGTCCCACCAGCTAAAGTGACCGCCTTCGGAGGTAAATTTGCGAAAGGCATCGGCTAACCCTAAATCTAAGACTGTCTGTAAGGCTTGGCGTTCAGTAGGGGAAGCCATAATCTGATTTGTCTTGCCTTTGGGGTCATAAATATCCCTATCTTCTAGGGCAATGTTGAAATCTCCACAGACGCACAGGGCATTAGGCTGTTTTACTAACAGGGCTTGGATGTACTCACGCAGCACAGCAAGCCAACGAAGTTTGTACTCATATTTTTCGCTACCCACTGCTGAACCATTGGGGACGTAGAGATTGACGATGCGAACGTTGCCGACGATTCCAGCAATAACCCGCTTTTGTTCGTCTAAATCTCCTATATCGGTACCCAGCACAGGTGCAAAGCCGATGCTGATGTCTTCTACTGCCGTCCGGCTGAGGATAGCAACTCCGTTGTAAGATTTTTGCCCAGCAATGTAGAGATGATAGCCTAATGACTCAAAAGGCGATCGCGGAAAATCAGCATCCACAACTTTGGTTTCTTGCAGACAAAGAACATCAACGTTAGTTTCTTGTAGCCAATCCACGACATGAGTAAGGCGAGAGCGAATTGAGTTGACGTTCCAGGTAGCAATTTTCATTATATTTCGTTACTTGTTGTTAGTTATTGGTTGTCTGTAATTTTCATATTCCCAACAACCAATAACAAATAACTAACAACTCATTACATCTTGCAACTTAAATCCCCAGCTTTTTGGGTAAAGCGGAGATTTTCGCCATAGTCCACTGGACAATCAATTACTGTTGGGACATCTTGAGCGAGTGCTGTTTTCAAAGTAGGAATCAAATCAGCAGTGGAAGTCACACGGTAGCCTTTTAATCCCATACTTTCGGCAAATTTGACAAAATCCGGATTGCCAAATTTAACGAACGCTGATTCACCTACGCCAAAGTGATTTTGTTGCTTCCACTCAATCAAACCATAGCCACCGTCATTAAAAATCAAGGTGACGAATGGGGTTCCTACCCGTAATGCTGTTTCGAGTTCCTGGCAATTCATCATGAAGCCCCCATCGCCCGTAACAGCAACAACGTTCCGATCAGGATGCACAAGTTTTGCTGCTATTGCTCCTGGTAGCGCAATGCCCATTGCGGCGAAGCCATTGGAGATAATACAGGTATTCGGACGCTCACCATGATAATGACGTGCTATCCACATTTTGTGAGCGCCAACATCGGAAATGATGATGTCCTCTGGCCCCATGACCTGTCGCAAGTCATAAATTAGTTTTTGTGGCTTAATCGGAAAGCCTTCATCGTTGGCATATTGTTCGTAGTCTTCCCGGATTTCCCCTCGTAATTCAACGGCAGATGGTGTCGGTTTGCCTTGTCGATCTGCCTGCTTCATAATTTCACTAAGCGAGTCAGAAATATCACCGACCACTTCCACCAAGGGAATGTAACTACTATCAATCTCTGCGGGTTCTGCTCCGATATGAATTATCGGAATATTGCCCTGTGGGTTCCACTTTTTCGGTGAATATTCAATTAAGTCATAACCAACCGCAATGATCAAATCGGCTTGGTCAAAAGCACAATTGATATGGTCGCGCTGTTGCAATCCTACCGTCCAAAGCGATAGAGGATGGGTGTAGGGAATGACACCTTTCCCCATAAAGGTATTCACAGCAGGAATATTCATCCGGGTTGCAAATTCTGTCAGTGCCTCACCAGCACTCGCACGAATTGCTCCATTTCCTACCAGGATTAAGGGGTTTTTTGATTTAGAAATAGCGACAGCGGCTTTGCCTAAACTACGGAAAGAGGCATAGGTTTTTTCTCGACTATCTTTGGTGAGCGGTTGACCAATTACGGGCATTGCCGCGATATTTTCGGGCAAATCAATGTGAACCGCTCCCGGTTTTTCGCTTTGAGCGATTTTAAACGCTTTCCGGACAATTTCTGTTGTATTACTAGGGCGAACAATTTGAGCGTTCCACTTTGTTACAGGTGCAAACATTGCGACCAAATCTAAGTATTGGTGCGATTCAATGTGCATCCTGTCTGTTCCAACCTGACCCGTAATTGCCACTAGTGGTGCCCCATCCAGGTTGGCATCAGCAACGCCAGTCATTAAGTTAGTCGCGCCTGGGCCCAATGTCGAAAGGCATACTCCTGCCTTACCCGTTAAGCGTCCATACAAATCTGCCATGAAGGCTGCGCCCTGTTCATGACGAGTTGTAATGAATTGAATGGAAGAATGTCTAAGCGCTTCTAGGACATGCAGGTTCTCTTCCCCAGGCAATCCAAAAACATACTCCACACCTTCGTTTTCTAGGCAATGCACCAACAGTTCTGCTGTGTTCATTTCGCCCATTATTAATCTCCCTGAATATTTATTTGTTTCGCTGCCAAAGGCATCTTTGGGGCTAGCTAGTATCTCAACCCTAGCCCCAATTTCAATTCCTCGCAAAGCAGCCTCTATTACTTCACCCAGACTGTTTTGATGTTGACAAATTCATGGATGCCCTGAATCCCTAACTCTCGCCCATATCCAGAACGCTTGGTTCCGCCGAAAGGTAGACGCGGATCAGACTTAACTAAACCATTGATAAAGACTGCCCCGGCTTCGAGTTCATCAATTAAGCGATGTGCTTGCTGTTCATCGGTTGTCCAGGCACTCGCGCCTAATCCAAAAAGTGTTGAATTGGCGAGTTCAATCGCTGCATCAATGTCCTTAACTCTAAACAGGAGTGCTACGGGACCAAAGAACTCCTCTTGGTCTGCTGGGGTTCCTGGTGGGAAGTCTGCCAAAATTGTTGGTGGGTAGAAGTTACCAGGGCGATCGCTTAATCGCTGTCCGCCAATCAGAACTTTTGATCCTTTTTCTATGCACTCTTGCACTTGCTTATCCAAGTCTTCGAGGATGTCGGGAGTTGCTAGTGGCCCCACATCCGTATTCTCATCCATTGGGTCGCCGACTTTCAGAGTCTGGAATTTCTCAAGGAAGCGTCGCTCAAATTCATCAGCTATCGACTCTTCGAGAATAAACCGTTTTGCCCCAATACAGGATTGACCATTATTGAGTAACCGTGCGGTAACAGCCGTTGCAACGGCTGCCTCTATATCAGCGCTTTCTAGGACAATAAAGGGGTCACTTCCCCCTAGTTCTAAGACAGTTTTCTTAATTTGCTTACCTGCTGCTGCCGCTAGACTGGCACCCGCAAGCTCACTCCCTGTTAAGGTTGCGGCTTTAACCCGTTCATCATTAATAATTGCTTCAACTTGGCTGGCACCGATGAGTAATGTTTGAAACGCTCCCTCTGGAAATCCGGCTTCTGTAATCACGTCCTCGATCGCCAACGCGCATTGCGGTACGTTAGAAGAGTGCTTCAGCAAACCCACATTTCCCGCCATTAAAGCAGGGGCTGCAAAGCGGAACACCTGCCAAAAGGGAAAATTCCACGGCATGACGGCGAGAACCGCTCCAAGTGGTTGGTAACGCACAAAGCTTTGGCTGGCATCAGTGCCGACACTCACATCAGCGAGAAACTCTGCGGCGTGTTCAGCATAGTAGCGGCAAACTAAGGCGCACTTCTGGACTTCCGCGATCGCACTTTTAATGGTTTTACCCATTTCAGTCGTCATGATCTCACCGAAGTGAACCTGATCACGCTCTAAAATCTCAGCCGCTTTGTAGAGCCATGCCGCTCTTTGGCTCATTGGTGTTTTACGATATTGCTCGAATGTCTGTTGCGACAGTGCTAACTTAGCTTCAATTAATTCTGTGCTAAGTGGTTCAAATGTTTTTAGTGTTTCCCCGGTTGCTGGGTTAATCGTGGCGATACCCATTGCCTCGCTCTCCACTCCCAAAGTATATGGGACTAACCTTGCTCTCCCAGTCTACTGTGCATACAACATTCAAAGCCTTGGATTATGTAGATTGCTTTACAGATGCTCTCACAAAACTCACACCGTCAAGGTTGTTACAAGTTCTGTAAAATAGGCTTCAGCAAATACTTTTGCAAAGGTAGCAATTCTTAAACAATTCTTTATTTTGTTATAGATTTGCACTACAATGACGAATGCAAAGGCAGCCCTGCTAGCTTGAAGAGGTTTTTCCTTAAACCCAAAGCAAAGACTTGACGACCTGGCGGATTGACTACGAACCAGCCAATAACAAGCGCCGTACAGCCGCTTGAAGAGTGCCTCGTCCACTCTTAGGGTAAGAGGAACGTGACCGTCGTAGGAGTTCCCTGAGGGTAGGATGGGTAATTTGGAATTTTCCCCTTTTTATGAGCAAAAGCTTCTCAGTGTTGTTGGCACTCAACTTTCCAGCGCCACACAACAGTTAGTTTTGGTCGTTGATGATGACGAAGACAATTTGCTGCTTTTAGCTTACGCACTAGAGCCGCTTGGTTGCATTGTGGTAACTGCGACTGATGGAATGAGAGGGCTTTTACTCGCTCAAACGTATCAACCCGATTTAATTCTGCTAGATGTCCTCATGCCTTACATGGACGGCATTGAGGTTGTAACTCAGCTTCGGAAAGACAGCAGTACTAAGTCGATTCCTGTGATTGCGGTTACAGCTTTAGCGCTCAAAGAAGACCAAGAGCGTCTTCTAAAAGCAGGCTTCAATGATTACATTATCAAGCCCTACTTCATAGAAGATATTGAAGCCACAGTTCAGCGCCATCTCTGCCAAAAGGTCGCTATTTCTTAATTTTAGGAATCGCCTCAGGATTACGAACTTCTGGAGTGATATCCAAGACAGCAATGATGCCAGTACGCCCCGTTTCCAGTGTGGCATCGCTCAGAAGATCTAGGACACCAACACTCAGGACTTCCTCTATCAGCGCTTTTAGCTGAGGTTGGATTGCCTTATCCAAGTCTGAGCGAACTTTTTGGGCTAACTCAACTTGACCTGTGTTCGCTAACAATTGCTCAGGCGGCGTAATTGAGTCTTCGACAATAACTGCCAGCTTCTCATCAAAGAGTTGACAGGTTACCTTACTAGGCTGATGTCCTAACTGCTCACGGTATAAACCCTGGAGCCGTTGAGAAAGCAAACGTTCTAGCTGCCCTCGCGTAGGCTTTGAAGACTCGTAGTTCATACAAGGGGTTGCTTAAAAGGACTAAAACAATCTAAAGGCATATTTTAAAATTATTCAACAATTTGTGCGTAACTGCTCTGAGCCGTAGAAAATCGTCGAAGACTTTCTGGCGATTTTCTACGAGAGTGCTTGCCGCCGCCCTAAGAGTTATCTGCTGCTGGCAAAGGATGAGAGTTTTCATTCGTCCTTGCTTCACACTTGATTGTTAGTGAGGTAACAAGCTAAATTAATGGAATTTCATGCTTTTGGGATAGAAACTCAGCAATTAGCTGATTTTTGCCACAAAATTTATATTTTTGTCGATTTAAAGTTAAGATATGTCTTCAGACAGGGATTTAGTTAATAAATCTCAATAAAATCCATCAACTTAGAATCAGCACAGATTAAATACAAGCCAGTCTATACCAAGCGCCTCACTGCCGCTTGGTGAATGCCTTGTCCATTTTCCTGTTGAGGATTGTCTCGCTTTGTTTATGATGACTTCCCAGGAGCAGAACTTGGATATGGAACGTCCCATCAGCAGTACTGATCAGTCTGCTGCTCAACAGCAATTAGTTTTGGTTGTCGATGACAATGAAGACAATTTGTTACTTCTTTCCTTCTTAATTGAGCAACTTGGTTGCACGATTATCACGGCTGCGGATGGTCAAACGGCTCTAGACTTAGCGCAACATCAGACACCGTCTCTCATCTTGCTGGATATGATGTTACCCGATTTAGACGGCATGGAAGTTGTCCATCGCCTCCGGGAAAACTCTCTAACCGTAAATATTCCAGTGATTGCGGTGACGGCGATGGCAAGAGTAGAAGATCGAGAGCGTATTTTATCGGCAGGCTGCAATGAGTATGTCAGTAAGCCTTATCTTGTTGATGAGCTTGAGGTGCTGCTTCGTCGTTACCTGAGTTGTTGAGTCCAGTTAGGATGTTGCTTGTTAGCTAACGCTCTTAAGACTAGACCTAAAGAATTCCTTCCGAATTCGTGAAGACTTTCTTAAACTTAGGGTGTCAGTCAATGCGCCTATTGTCTCAACCGATAACTTCGGTTAGGGACAAGCCCCATCCCTTTATAGGTGGGGCTGTTGACGGAAGAATCAAGAATGGGGTCTCCAGGCGGGAAAAGCTAATGAAAATCTCACAGCGACTTTGGCAGGTGTGCCTCTTACTTTTGTCAGTATTTGGTGGCATCCTGATGGGGCTGACACCAGCACCTGTAGAGGCTTGGCCTTTAGCTTGGATTGCTCTAGTTCCCTTATGGTTTGCCGTAGCTAATGGTCAGAAGCTTCGCCAATGTGCTTTGTACGGTTTGCTTTGGGGCATTGGCTACCATGGGTTGGCGTTGTTTTGGATTACTGGCGTTCACCCGATGGACTGGATGGGGGTGCCGTGGCTTGCTAGTATTGCGATCGCACTTTTTTGCTGGATATTTATCACCCTCTGGGGCGCTGCCTTGGTTGCAATCTGGGCAGGTTTTCTATTTTGGCTCAATCAAAAATCTAAGCTCTTAGCTGTGATTCGAGTACTCATCGGGACAGCACTCTGGTGTAGCTTAGAGGCTCTTTGGAGTTCTGGTTCCTTGTGGTGGAGTTCTCTATCCTATACTCAAAGCCCTCATAACCTAATAATTTTGCACTTGGGTCAATTGTCTGGCCCGACAACGGTGACAGCAGCAATTGTTGCTGTCAATGGTTTAATTGCTGAAGCTTGGATTAGCTACCAGCACAGCAGAGAACAAGGGCGAGAACGAGTAAGCCAAAAGGGAAACAAGAGAGAAATTTTTTACCAATCTCTAGGCAAGTCAGCAACTCCATCACCCCATCACCCCATCACCTCATCGCCCTATTGCCCCATCACCTACATAAGCATGGCACTAGGGCTACTGATTCTCTTGCACCTCATTGGCTTCAGTCTGTACAGTCGCCCATTAGTTCAAGCACCCCAAGCTGCACTGAAAGTAGGGATTATTCAAGGCAATATTCCCAACAGAATTAAGCTATTTCCGGCTGGTTGGCGTCGAGCAATTGAAGGATATACAACTGGCTACGAGGCTTTGGCAGCAGAAGGTGTTGATGCAGTTCTAACTCCTGAGACGGCTTTGCCTTTCTCATGGAGTGAGCAGGTTCGCACTCAAAGTTCCTTCTATTCAGCTATTTTGGATCAGGGTGTTCTTGCCTGGGTAGGAGGCTTTGGAGAAGAGGGACGTAGCATTACCAATAGCTTGTTTACTGTTAGAGGCACAGGTAAGACAGTTAGCCGCTACGACAAGGTGAAGTTGGTGCCTTTGGGAGAGTATATTCCGTTTGAGCAGTTTTTGGGAGGTCTGGTTAACCGACTTTCTCCTTTAGATGCTCATCTCGTTGCGGGTAAGCCAGCCCAAATCTTTGAGACTCCTTTGGGTAGGGCAATTGTCGGTATCTGTTATGAGTCAGCGTTTGCAAAACATTTCCGACGTCAGGCGGCGGCTGGTGGTCAGTTCATTCTTACTGCCTCAAACAATGCCCACTACAGTGAAACAATGCCAGCCCAGCATCATGCCCAGGATGTGATGCGGGCAATTGAAACAGATAGGTGGGCAGTTCGAGCAACGAATACTGGTTATTCTGGCATTGTTGACCCCCATGGCAGAACCCTATGGATTTCTGGAATTAATTCCTATGAAATCCATGCACATACGGTTTATCGGCGGCAAACGCAGACTTTATATGTGCGCTGGGGGGATTGGTTAACACCAGTTTTGTTGGGGTGTGCTGGATTATCGTGGTTTGTTTTTAGCCGTAGATCTAGACACCTCAACACATTCTAGCAAGAAGATTAACAGGGTGCTACTGGCGAGACAAAGTTTTAAAGATCTACCATCGAAGCATGAGCCAAGAGAGCAATTTGTTTTGCGCTCAACGTTCAGGCAAGAGGATGTCTAGGCAGTAAAAAAGCTCTCGTAGCGGTAGGCTATCGATAGTGTTTAGGTACAATCAATCCCGTTTGGCTTTATCAAACCTTTAGCTTCCTGGCTCAATGGACAGGGAACAGCCTTTTCTCCTGACCAATCTGTGAAAGTCTCGTCATTCTGATAATGCCGAGGAGTTTGCATGAGCAATCGCCAAACATCCCCAGCATCCAATAAGTTTAATCGCTCAGGATACTGACTTTTCAATAGTTCTTGAACCATTGGATAATAATCAGAATTCATTCCTGGAAAAATGTGATGTTCTGTATGATAGGAAAAGTTTAAATGCAGTTGATCAAATAGTTTAGGAACTCGCAAAGAAATAGTGTTGACTAGCGGGTCATTAGTGCTAGTCATCTGGCAAAGCATATGATTTGTAAAAATATAAAACATTCCTCCAGCATAGCCAATTCCAATCGGGAGGAAATAGCTAAGTAGAAGTTTTGTTAAATCAAATTCCAAATAGGCGATAATACTAAGGTGAATCGCTAAGATTATCAAAAACTCCTTAGCAATTGCCCAATATTCTTTATCACTAACCGTAAAAGCAGCAGGAACATAATTGGCAGATTTGCGATTAAATAACAGGACAGAGGTGAGATTGCGAAAACCATGTACTCCCCATGAGGTTGGCATGCCTACTATTAGCCCTAGAGGATTGACTTCAGAAGAGGGTACGAATAAATCCTGAATCCACTTCCCCCATGTTTTTGGTTGCTCATACAAATAATTGCGATCGGGATCAGCTAAAGAATTAGTTTTAGTGTGATGCTCTCGATTATGAATTACTTTCCATAAGGTTGGTGGCATCCACCAGAGTGTTAACCCCAGCAAGCCAATAGTCTGAATCAACCAAGAATTTTTAATGACGCTACCGTGCATTAAAGCATGAGAGCTAAATAGCAAGACAATAACACTATTGCCCATGACTATAGCTAGAGGTAAATATAGCCATAAAAGACTTGGCTGCCAGCGATCTAAATCTGCTGCGATCGCCCAACCGAGTATCAAAATTGCCAGATTAATGAACAGAATAATCAACTTATTCGGGTCAGGAGCAAATGCTTCAGTAGGAAGGAGAGGACGTAACATCTTTGCGTATTGCGCTTGATGTATCAGTGGTTGCTTGTCGCTTAAGTTCATAAACCTCTTAAGTTGTCTCAGATTCAGTGATCAAAAATTTAATTACCTAAATGTGTTTGCTCCTCTGTTCCGATCTTAAAATTACCGGGAGGGAGTAAAACCTATCTAGACAACTATGGGGCAGCAACTGCATATAGTTGCTGCCCCACAGATAGTGTTCTATTTAAGTGTTGGCTTATGCAGGAAGCAACACTGTATCAATGATGTGAATAACGCCGTTATCAGTAGCAACATCCGGCGTTGTAACTGTAGAATCATTCACCTTGACACCGTTGGAAGCGTCAATTTTCACGTCTGAACCTTCAACCGTAGTAGCTGACTTCAGCTTCACCACGTCTGCCGCCATTACTTTACCTGAAACAACGTGATAGGTCAGGATTTTCTTAAGTTTTGGAATGTCCTTGAGTAAGGCATCGACTGTGCCATCAGGAAGCTTTGCAAATGCTTCATCAGTGGGCGCAAAGACGGTGAAAGGACCAGCACCTTTGAGGGTGTCTACTAAACCAGCAGCTTTGACAGCAGCAACTAGGGTGCTGAATGAACCAGCATTAACAGCAGTATCAACAATATCAGGCATGTAATTAACCTAGTTTCGTGTGTCTATTAAGAATTATAAACTATTTTCTAAGGATTGTGTTGAGCTACTCAACTCTGAGCAATAAAAATACGGTGACATCTATCATACATAGGTATACGCATTTTGAACCTTAAAAGGAGTTTAATTAAAGGGTAAGACTTGAGATTTGGGTTGTGTACTGAGTTGCCTAGTAAAAAAAAATACCAAGAGCAGACAAGCGATTACAACCTTAGTCGCCGTATAGGTTTTAATCTATTTAATATTACTTAATGTAATTTGTGTATTTAACTGTACTCTAAAAAGAGTAGTTAAAGAAAAAAGCAATCGCATCCTCCCATCAACGTAGAAAATGCGATCGCTCAACAACTTGTCTCAGTTTGTGTCTAAGTCCCACTAACACCTTTAGTGAAGTGCAAAAGCCTCCAGAACAAAATTGTTCCTGTGGAGAGAGCAATTTAAGAGAGCTAATAGTGTAGTTTGTTTCCAACTAATACGGACTTACCCCTCACTGCTCCCGCATTACTCACTATCTATGTCACAGCCTACTCTTGAGGAACTTGCTAAACGAGGAGATACTAATGCGATCGCAACTTTACTCAATCGCTCTTTGGAACCTAAAGGCGCGACGGCGAAAGCGGCTATCAAAAACGATGGCTTGAATATCATCGTTGAAGCCGTCGAAACTCCCAATAAAAAGGAGACAGTCGCCCTGATCCGTGACGTAATTACCCGCTTACAACTGGAACGAGTCGAGACAGTGAATGTGTATGGGCGTCAACCGGGCGATGATATTCCAGATTGGCATCAAACCTTTGTAGTAGTTGATGTCTCAGCGTCGCTGAATAAGGGTAAATCTTCAACCGAAGAACCATTTTCATTTTTCTCCTTTGCCAAAATGATTGGCGGGATTGGTGAATCTATTAGCCACACCACATCTCAGGCGGGGAAAGCGGTGGTGGAGACAGCCGCAGGTGTAGGTGAGGTTGTTGGTAATACAACGTTGGGGACAGGCAAGGTATTGGTCGATACCGCGACTGGCGTAGGTAAGGCAGTCAGTGATACTGTCTTTCACACCGGAAAAGCGGTAGTGGAGACAGCATCGGGAGTAGGAGGTGCGATCGCAGGTGTTGGTGGGGCAATTGGCAATAATGCGTCCCAAGCAAGTAAAGCTGCTGTCAAAACAGCAGTAGGAGTGGGCGGAAGTGCAGCAAAGCACAGTTACCAAGTCCTCAGCCAAATCACAGAATTTGTCGCGGGTACTCCGATTCTGCGAAAAGTCGTCGATCAGGTTGATTTGATGAAAGCGGAGACAGCGGTTAAGAAGCTGAAGCAAAAGTATCCCAATGAAACGCCAAGACAACTCGCGCACCGCTTTATGGTGGAGAAAGCGATTTATGCCGGAAGTAGCGGATTGTTCACGAGTTTGGTGCCAGGGGCAGCCGCTGCCTTGTTTGTTGTTGATTTAACCGCAACCTCTGCACTACAGGCGGAAATGGTGTATCAAATTGCAGCCGCTTATGGGCTTGACATTCGCGACCCAGCACGTAAAGGTGAAGTCTTAACGGTTTTTGGTCTAGCTCTGGGTGGAAACAGGCTGATAAAGGTAGGTTTAGAGTTATTACAAAATACGCCTGTAGCTGGTGCGGTGATTGGGGCAAGTTCCAATGCAGTGATGCTATATACAGTAGGTTATGCGGCTTGCCGCTTTTATGAAGCGAGGCTGAATTCAGAAGCGACAGAGGAAACCTTAGCCGCTTCCAAGGAGGCGAGTCAAGACTACTTAAAAGGTGCGATCGCACAGCAAATCATCATGGATCAGATTTTGGTTCATGTCATCTGTGCTGAGAATCCAGAAAAATCCTGGGAAGACATTTTGCCAGAATTAGAAGCACTGAACATTAGTCCTGCCTCATTAGCGGTGATTAAAGCGAACATCAAATCTCCGCCACCATTGGATCAACTTCTTGCTCAACTCAACCGTGATTTTGCTATGCCACTCTTAGCCCAATGTGAGCGAGTTGTTCAACAGGATGGGACGACGACACCAGAAGAAGCAAAGATCATCGAAAAGATTTCTCAGAAGTTCCAGATTGATCTCAAGGCGATGAAAGAACAACTGGTAGCAAAATAGCTCACTAAATTTATAGCAGAAAGCCGTCAGCTATCAGCTATCAGCTTTTTGGTTTTCCTCGCTCTGCTCTTGTTTCACACACCTCCTGCTGCACCTCGTCTCTCTAGGAAACCGCTTATAGCTACTCTTCACTCTCATTATGCAAACATTCTGTAGCAAATCCTTGCAAGGCGTTGCTCAATGAGATAATGCTTTTGGTAAATTTTGAATCGGTTAGAGGAAAAGCGATCGCTTTTTCCTTACCGCTTCCAACTCAAGCCCCCAATTGCCTGTAGCTGTGGCTTTAGCCAACCTTCGTCTTACATAAGGCTAAAAGTCTACAAGCTTTACATCTACTTAAACTATTTATTCCTGCTTCTCAATTTCGCTCCAAGAAGACACTCTGTAGCTTGAGACTTACGCAACAATTTCAAGACGAAAGTATCACCATGTCAATTACAGGTTCACTCTCAGACTTTTCCTTACAAGAAATTTTTCAGTTTCTTGAGAACGGGAAGAAAACGGGTTTACTAACACTTCGTACATTGCCGGAATCCCCAACGACACTGATATCATTTCATTACATCTGGGTATCTCAAGGGAACCTTGTTGCAGCAGCTAACCAGTTAAATCACAACGGATTAGTTTCACTGATTACTCAATACCAGTGGGTGAGTAACCGAGCCGTTACTAAACTAGCTCAGTTTTCTCCTCCCAATCAACCACTAGGTTTATATCTAAAAAATCAAGGTGTTCTGCAAATGGCACAACTCGAACACCTATTTCAAATGCAAGTTGTGCAAGAACTATGTCCCTTATGTGAAGCGAACGATGCTCTATTTAAATTTGACCAAAATGTGCCACTACCGATGCAAGAAATGACTGGATTGAGTGTATCTGGAGTGGCTTTAGAGTTGATGCTGCAAAAACTCGTTTGGTTACAAAAAGTTTTTAAAGCAAGAGAGCAACTGCGAGAAAAGAGTGGATTAGGTGGCGCTCATGAAAAGTATTGTTGCCAGCTTAGCTTAATTCTTGATACTGCCTTTTTTCACTCATTGAATTTCTCCTTATTTGATATTAGCGCTGGATTCGCCAAGCTCTCTCACGTTCTTGAATTACGCGATCGCCCTTATGATTTACCTAAAAGTAGAGAGGTGCAAACAGTATGTTGTGCCGGAAGATAAAGTCCTATGGCTAATCTGAAAAATAGGCAATACTTGAGGAATAACTTCTAAAAGGATTGAAGGCGATCGCGCTCTAAAACAGCCGCAACCTTCTATAGAACCCATTTGAGATCTATTCCTGAAACTAAAAGCCTTGCAGCTAGCTGGTTTTATCCCTGTTCTTGCAAAAAACAGTCTTGTTAAGCAAGCTCTATCATTGATCGCAAAGTAACGGCTTACTTCAAAGCCAAGCACCCCAGCAAAAGATGTCAAATGGGTTCTATACAAGAGGGCAATCGAATTTGGCTGAACTACGAGCTAAGTTACAAATTTTATAGATTGATCGTCAGGATTTTTTTCTTGCTTTTTTTGTCGCTCAACACGACTGTATTGTAGGGTGAGGTATCCGTTCCCAGCGGAATTGGCAGCCCAAAACTGGGACTTTTATGATCGAGTTCGCCTAAATCAATGCTTTTCGTTATATCGCCATCTGTTGCCAGATAAGCGGTAAGTTCGCCTTTATAATCTTCAATTAAAAAGTCTCTAAAGAAAAGGACTTCCCCAGCCTCAGGAGCTATACCAAGGATGACCGTACCGTTGAAAGTTGCGCCTTTTCGTTCTTCATCAACCGTTGCCATTATGATTTCCGAGGGGTCTTGACCGGACATATCTGTCATAAACTTTTTCCTGGGCGAATTCTCAACAATTGAAAATGATTTTACAAGAGCGCTATGGGCGATCGCAAAACTCTCAAGACGTATTTCTGCATCGGTCTTGCAAATGTATAGCCAAGTTACTTCTGGTTATACGCCTAATTGGAAGATTGAGTAGGGATGAGTAGAGGCTGAAAGCGATCGCGAAGCGTTGCTGCAAAGCAGATCGCATCGCAGAAACCTGATAGAGGGAGACGTTGAGAAGTTTCCGGATTCTGTTCTAGCAACCTACGAGAGCCACGGGAAGGGGTAGGCAGGAACACCAAGGTCAATTGCTTGTAGGTCATTTTCAAGGGGTCAGGAAGCGATCGCCAATCCTTGAGCCAGTTGTCCAGGACAAACAGGACTGTCCTGAAGACAGCGGTCACTGATGTAGGGTTGTCCATGTGGAAGAGAGTCGTCGGGAGCTTCGTGGTCGCGATCGCCCTTCCGGTCAAATGCTAGTCACCACAAGAGAGGTTTAGTCACCACGGGTCGCGGCGGCGGCGGATTCCTTGGGATGTCCATGCCGAAGAGAAGTCACCTGGTTTTATCCCTGTTCTTGCAAAAAACAGTCTTGTTAAGCAGGCTCTATCATTGATCGCAAAGTAACGGCTTACTTCAAAGCCAAGCACCCCAGCAAAAGATGTCAAATGGGTTCTATACAGTTTCACGTTCTGATGATGTGGAATTAGGAAGAGAATAACATTCGTCGCTACTGCTATATAAAAAACCGCCCATAGCTCAAAATGGGCGGTAGGAGGTTAGAGATCAAGTTACCAAGAGCAAGAAGAGTTACCTGGAACGCACAAACTCTTTTTACTTAAGTGCCAGTGGAGAACGTCCGGAGAGTAAGGCTTTCGTTGTAGATTCACCTGCTTTTTGTAGCTGTCGTGTTAGCTGTAGACTCAAAAGCCCCAGCATTAGCGACTGACCGATGACTGCTAGAAAGACACTGATTCCACTAACAGTCTCCAAACCGATCCAAGGGACAGCGGAAAACATCCACATACCAGGGTTTGTGGTTGGTGTCATTGCTAGTAGGCTGAAAACTATTGGTGGTAGGACGATTAAGCTAGCGACGCTTGTCGCGGCTAAAGGTGCCCGCTTCGGTGTTTTCATGAACAGCATGACTTGAGCAAGGGCAGCGTAGACGGAGATTAGAGTCACTGTTACCAGCAGCCCCCAAATTGCTAAAGTCTTGTACTCATTAATCGGCCATAGCGCCATCCAAGCAAGCAAACTTACAGAAGCGATCAATAAATTCAACATCACACTGAAGATAGCAGGGCTTTTTTCACCCCAAACTAAATCAGCAACAATGCCTCCTTTGCGGGAAGAACGCTTTTGATGGCGGTAACGTACCCAATCCTGCATCGCTTGACGGTGTGGACTTAGCGCTGCAATTAGACCTAAAAACAGCAGCAGGTTGAATACCAGCACCATTTGATAATTATCAAATAGACCTTTTGAAAGTGGTCTCCATTCTGAAATTTGAGGATTCAGAGCAAATCCAAGCAGCACGACTTCAAAGCAAGCCGTCAGCCAGTAGCTTTGTTGTTTACCCAAAAGAGTAGCGCTGGGGTTATGGAAGCAACGTTTAAGTGCTTGCCACACCCAGAACGTCCACAACCCGTAGTTGAGTACCATACAAGCTGCCAGACTCCAAAAACTCGCCCCAATTGGCAGATGAAACATCTGTAGTTCTCTGAACCCTCCAGTAGGGGAGCTATTAGCAGCATCTAGAGAATAGGAATCAATCAGGTACGGTACCAATATTGTGGGATTAAATAGATTCAGCCAGTCTAATGGGTTGTGTATGACGACATTGCCACCAACCCTAGCCATGCCAAACACGAACAGCAGCAAGACACCACTACCTAACCAAGCTTGGAAACCTCCTAACCAGGTACCCACTAAACCAAATAGCAGGGCTGCACTGTAAAACAACAAGCAACTAGCCGCCAGGACACCGTAAAATGATAAAACCTGAGTGAGAGGAATTTGACCCAACAACCCAGCGACAAAATGTAACGGCAAAGCTAAACCACTCACCAAATAGAGCAGAATCGGTACTCCCAGAAGCTTGCCTGTTAAGATGCTGCGACTAGACTGAGGGGCAAGACGCAGAAAGTTCAGCGTACCTCGTTGTTCTTCTTTCGAGAGGTCACTGATTAGCATATAAGTGCCGACCACTAGTAAGGCAAAGATAGCGGTGATACTTAGTGAGGCAAATACGTCTGTCCACCACAGCGACCAGTTAATCACAAAACCACCCAAACCGTCAGCAACGCAGGTAGGAGCAGCATACTCTCGGGCGACGTTAGTGCAGAAGCGGTTTTGAACTACATTTTTACCATTAGCAACGGGTAGCTGAGCTGAGAACACCATCAGCAATAGTAGTTGACCCAAGAGGGACATTGCGACAGCAATCAGGATGTTGCGAGGCTTGAGCCGTCCTTTGAGTTCTCTAAACCATTGGGGATTCCACTCACCCACTTGGTTAACAAAATTCACAACCATGTATTTTTAGTCTCCGTATGTAGAAGCGATACTAGCTTTGAACCTGAATAAGTTAGGAGTTGCCTCAAAATCACAAGAGGACACGCTTACGGTTCCGGGCATAACTCAAAATTTTGAGCAGGTAAGGTTGCCTGATCCAATACATCAAGATGCCTGCTGATGACCCAGCTTGAGAAAAATTGTTTCCAAGTCTTCCTGGGTGCAATGGAACTCTGTTAGAGGAATCCCGGCAGCAACAAGTGATCGCAATAATCTAGCACAATCCTCCTGACCTCCTTTAAAGTCAATTCGCACACGCCCCGCTTCTGGTAATCTCTCACAGTTTTCGACTAAGGGATGCTTTTTGAGTTCCGCTTGCAGAGCATCTAGCTTACCTAGTGCTGACAAGAAAATTTGCTGACGACCGAGACGCTGATACAACTCATCTAACGAGGCACTTTCTACTAAATAGCCGAGTTCCATAATGCCTACAGCCGTACAGAGTTCAGCTAAATCGCTGAGGACGTGTGACGAAATCAAAATCGTCATCCCCGCTTCTTGCAACGTCTTAATAATTTCACGAAACTGCATCCGTGCGATCGGGTCAAGTCCAGACACGGGTTCGTCCAACAGCAGCAGAATTGGCTCATGAATAATCGTGCGAGCAAGGCTAAGGCGCTGTTTCATCCCTCGTGAGAGAGTAGAAATCATGCTGTTGCGCTTATTCGTGAGTTGTACCAGTTCCAAGACTTCGTGTAGGCGTTGGCGGCGTTGCTTGTGCCGTAAGCAGTAGAGTCGCCCAAAATAATCCAGGTAGTCCCAGACGGTTAAGTCATCATAAAGTGGGTAGTCATCAGGGAGATAACCCAAGCGCCGCTTCAGGGTTGGATTGCTATCATCCCGTAAAAGGCGATCGCCATTAATATAGATCTCTCCAGTTGTTGGTTCCTCCGCTGCCGCCAACATCCGAATCAAAGAGGTTTTACCTGCACCGTTTGGGCCAATCAATCCGTAAACGGTACCCGCCTCTACCTGTAAATCAACGTCATTGACAGCGATATGACGATCAAACTGCTTAGTGAGTCCGTGAGTAGAAATTGCCAGTTCTTTTGCCATGAGTGTTTTGGGGCGAGACAATTAGTTAGTGCCTAAAGCTGAGACCAGCTTTCAGTGTGTACCTGCTCTAGCTAAAAAGAGCGGCTTGTAAATATTCAGTCTTAATGAACGGAATACTAGACCATATTGGCAGAAATAAGTGACCAGCTTAAGCAGGTTCGGGAAACCC
>NZ_JCACKQ010000127.1:0-3245 GCF_059505465.1 Symplocastrum torsivum
GGCGCGGCGTCGGCCCGGGGTGACCCGGGGCGGTGGCGTGCGGGGCGGGCCCGGGGCCGGACGCGAGTGAAGTGTGTATCTGGGCAGTGGTGATGGTGACCGAGGCCTTGGGAGCGGAAGCTCATCCGCCCGACGCCGGCCGCTGGGAGGTCGGTGTGTCGTGGCGAGTGGAAGACGCCGCCCCCATCCTTGCCGGGAGAGCCCGGGGGTGGGGGCGGTGCGGCCAAGCTAGTAAGGGCGTGTGGGGGATGTCTTGGCGCCGGGAGGCTCAAGGGCGCGGCAGGCTGCGAAAAGCCCGGGGGAGCTGTCAAGCGAGCTCTGATCCCGGGGTACCCGAGCCAACGGGGGGAACTGAAACATCTCAGTACCCCTAGGAAGAGAAAGAAACCTCGATTCCGTCAGTAGCGGCGAGCGAACGCGGACGAGCCCAAACCGGGGGGGCGACCCCCCGGGGTTGTAGGACCACCAGTAGGACTCTGACCGCAAGCGGAACGGCGTGGAACCGCCGGCCGGAGAGGGTGAAAGCCCCGTACGCGAAAGCGGGAGGAGCCGGGTGGGATCCTGAGTACGACCCAACACGTGGAAGTGGGTCCGAATCCGCGGGGACCATCCCGCAAGGCTAAATACTCCCCGGCGACCGATAGCGTAGAGTAGCGCGAGCGAACGATGGGAAGAACCCCGAGAGGGGAGGACAGTGAACCTGAAACCACACGCCTACAAGCGGTAGGAGGGCTACGCCCGCGAGGGCAGGCCTGACTGCGTGCCTTTTGCATAATGATCCGGCGACTTGCCGTCGGCGGCAGGGTTAAGGGCTTTTGGCCCGCAGCCGCAGGGAAACCGAGTCCCAACGGGGCGTTGGGTCGTCGGCGGCAGACGCGAAACCACGTGACCGACGCCCGGCCAGGACGAAGGTGGGGTAACACCCACTGGACGGCCGAACCCACGAGTGTTGAAAAACTCGGGGATGAGCCGGGCGGGGGAGTGAAAGTCTAATCAAACGTGGAGATAGCTCGTTCTCTCCGAAATAACTTTAGGGTTAGCGTCGGGCTAGTTGGCAGGGGGGGTAGAGCGACTGATTCCGAACGGGGGCCTACCCGGCTACCCGTCGGAGCCAAACTCCGAATACCCCTGTACAAGGCCCGGCAGCTAGGCGACGGGGGACAATCTCCGCCGCCGAGAGGGGAACAGCCCGGACCGCCCGCTAAGGCCCCCGAGTGACGCTCAGTGCGAAAGGAGGTCGAACCCCCGAGACAGCCGGGATGTTGGCTTAGAAGCAGCCACCATTTAAAAAGTGCGTAATAGCTTACCGGTCGAGGGGTTCCGCGCCGATAATGAACGGGACTCAAGCGTCACGCCGAAGCGGCGGGTGTGTAGCGATACACGCGGTAGGAGAGCGTTGCGTGTGCGGCGAAGCGGTACGGACGACGGGCCGTGGAGCGCACGCAAGTGACTATGCCGGAACGAGTAGACGATAAGACGGGTGAGAATCCCGTCCGCCGTAAGCCTAAGGGTTCCTGGGGAAGGTAAATCCGCCCAGGGTCAGCCGGTGCCTAACGCGAGGCCGAGAGGCGTAGCGGACGGGGAACAGGTTAATACTCCTGTGCTCCCGGCAGTGTAAACCCGGTGGGGAAAGGGTGTAGGCTTACCAGATTGCCTCAGGGCGACTAAGACCCCGATATCCCGGACCCCGCCGGCAAGAAGTTGCTGCCGGAAACCGTACCAAAACCGACACAGGTAGGCGGGATGAGTATTCCAAGGCGCTCGAGAGAACTCTCGTGAAGGAACTCTGCAAATTGGCCCCGTAACTTCGGGATAAGGGGCGCTGGCGCGAGCCAGCCGCAGCGAAAAGGGTCTAGCGACTGTTTACTAAAAACACAGGTCTGTGCGAAGGCGTGAGCCGCGGTATACAGACTGACGCCTGCCCGGTGCCGGTAAGTTAAGGAAGGGGGTCAGCCGCAAGGCGAAGCCCGCGACTGAAGCTCCGGTAAACGGCGGCCGTAACTATGACGGTCCTAAGGTAGCGAAGTTCCTTGTCGGGTAAGTTCCGACCTGCATGAATGGCGTAACGACTGGACCACTGTCTCCACGAGAGACTCGGTGAAACTGTAGTGGTCGTGAAGATGCGACCTACCCGCAGCTAGACGGAAAGACCCCGTGAACCTTAACTGCAGCTTGGTATTGGGTTTAGGCCCGGCATGCGTAGCGTAGGTGGGAGGCCGTGAACCCCGACTCTCGGGTCGGGGGGAGCCGTCGATGAAACACCACCCTTGCCGTGCTTGAATTCTAACCCGGACTCGTGAACCCGAGCCGGGGACCGTGCTAAGTGGGCAGTTTGATTGGGGCGATCTCCTCCCAAACGGTAACGGAGGAGCCCAACGGTCCCCTCAGCCCGGTCGGCAATCGGGCACCGAGCGTAAACGTAGAAGGGGGCTTGACTGCGAGCCCGATGGGGCGAGCAGGTGCGAAAGCAGGGGTTAGTGATCCGGCGGTCCCGGATGGAAGGGCCGTCGCTCAACAGATAAAAGGTACTCCGGGGATAACAGGCTTATCTCCTCTGAGCGTTCATAGCGGCGAGGAGGTTTGGCACCTCGATGTCGGCTCATCGCATCCTGGGGGTGGAGAAGCTCCCAAGGGTTCGGCTGTTCGCCGATGAAAGCGGTACGTGAGCTGGGTTTAGACCGTCGTGAGACAGGTCGGTCCCTATCTGCTGCGGGCGGACGAGACTCGCGGGGCTTCCTCCCTAGTACGAGAGGACTGGGAGGGACGCACCCCTGGTGTGCCGGTTGTGACGCTAGTCGCACCGCCGGGTAGCCACGTGCGGAACGGATAAACGCTGAAGGCATATAAGCGTGAAACTCCCCCCTAGATCAGGTCTCGCCTCGAAAGACGAAGGCTCCCGGGAGACGACCGGGTCGATAGGCCGGACGTACAAGCGTGGCGACACGCTCAGCCGACCGGTACTAACAGCCGACCGTTTGGCCGCACCGCCCCTCCCCCCGTGACCCGGGGGTTCGGGCCTCGGTCGACCGGACACTGGACGGACACACACACCGCGTTCCTCGCACACTGCGTGCCCCCGTACACCGCGGGGGGGCCGGCCCGGTAGGGCCGCCCCCCCGCACCCGAACTGCCGGTGACCATGCCCGGGTGGACACTCCCGTTCCCATCCCGAACACGGCCGATAAGCACCCGGGGCCGA
Source organism: Symplocastrum torsivum (assembly GCF_059505465.1). NCBI lineage: Bacteria > Bacillati > Cyanobacteriota > Cyanophyceae > Oscillatoriales > Microcoleaceae > Symplocastrum > Symplocastrum torsivum. The sequence goes on from NZ_JCACKQ010000127.1 coordinate 3,200, forward strand.
TGGTAGTGCGTCCAGCGCGAGAGTAGGTCATCGCCGGCACAACCTA
>NZ_JCACKQ010000128.1:0-3241 GCF_059505465.1 Symplocastrum torsivum
GGCGGCGTCGCGGTTGGGGGAGAAGCGGACGCGCTTGCGGGTGCCGTCGGCGAGCCGCACGTCGGCCGCCCACTTCGCCGCCGGCTTCAGGTACTTGGTGCCGTCCTCGCTCAGGGGGTAGAGGACGGCCCGGCCCTTCTCCCGGACGCGGGCGTGCGGGCGGCCGTCCTTGTCGACGACCTCGGCCCCGGCCGGGAGGGGGTACGGGCGGGTGGGCTTGAACAGCGTTGCCATGTCGGGCCTTCCAAAGTGACCGCCGGGTCGGCGGAGGTTCGAGTCTACCGGCCCGTGGCGTTCGCGCGAGGGCCGTTGGGGGCGGTCGAGGGCGGTCGGGGTCAGCGGCCGGCCGGGCCGGCGGCAAAGAGCGCCGGGTGGTCGAGGCGGGCGGCCGGGTCGAGTACCCGTGGCGCAGCGGTTCGCCGGTCCGACCCGCACCCGTACCACGGCCGGCCGGTGAGGACGGCCCGGACGCCGGTGTGCAGCACCCGGAGCCGTGGGTCGAGCGCGGCCGGCGGGTCGAGGGCGAACGCCGTCGTCCCGTCCTCGACGGTCGGCTCGCACGGGACGACGGCGGCCAACAGCCCCGCGGCCGTGACAGGAGTGGCCGGGGTGACGGTGGTGGTCACGGGTCACCCCCGGAGTTCGTGCGGCCGGTCGTCGTTGGCGTAGCTCCTCCGGCTGCGGGCCGGCGGGGGACTCTCCTCCCCCGACCGGGCCGGATCATCCCCACCATGTCCACCATCCCACCGGTGCGATCCCCGGCCGGGTGGGGGTGGTGGGCATCCCCCCGGCCGGCCCGGGCCGCCGCGTCCCGCACCACCCACCGGCTCGACCCGTGCGGGGCGTCCGCCTTGTCCGGCATCCGCCCCCCGAAGTTCCGCCGGGCGAAGTGCCGGAACCGGTACCCGAGGGTCCGCCCGCACAGCTTCCCGCACAGATCCTCGACCGCCGCCCGCAGGTTCGCCAGCCCCTCGTCCCCCGGCTCCTTCTCCGCCGCCTGGAGCCGGGTGACGAGGTCGGCCGTGGTCAGCCCCCGCCCGGTGTCGTCGGGCCGGGCCAGCCCGGTGAGGACGTCCGCCATCGCGGCCGCGTCCCGGTCGGCCGTCGTCTGGAGGGCCACCCGCGTCTCCCCGGGGTCCGGCAGGCCGGCGAACACCACCGCCTCCCGCACCACCCCCGACCGCCCCTCGAAACTCCCCCACGGCCGCAGCCCGTGGACCGGTCGCCCCGCCCGCACCCACCCCAACAGGATCGTCAGCGCCGCCGACAGGAGCCCACCGCGGGTGCGGCGGACGTGCCCCCCGGAGGTCGGCGTGCCGGAACCCCTCCTTCATCTCCGGCCGCTCGTCGGCCGACTCCAGCCGGGCGTGGCACACCCGGCGGGACGTGTCCGCCCCCAGCTGGACGTTGTTCCCCGTCCCGAACCACACCACCTGGAGCGGCCCGTCGTACACCCGGTTGCCGCCCAGCACCCGGTCCTTCCACCGGTCGGTGGTCAGGGCCGCGTCGAGGACGTCGTTGCCGACCGCCCCGGCCAGGTTGTCCAGGAGCACCAGCCGCTCCCCCTCCATCGCCGGGGTGGTGATCTTCTTGCGCAACTCCTCCCGGTCGCTCGTGTAGCTCATGACCGGGAACCGCCGGCCGGTGACCGTCAGGGCGACCACGTCGGCGAGGAGCCCCTTGCCGACCCCGCGGACGTTGCCGTCGATCAGGAACCAGGCCAGCGGGGTGAGCAGCCCGGCCACCAGGGCCGCCCGATGGGCCGGGGTCTCGAACGGGAAGTCGGCCAGCGGGTCGAGGAGGGTGGCGACGGCGGCGGTCACGTCGGCGCGGGTCGGGGTGTCGGGCACGGCCACCGTCAGGTCGGGCGGGAGGCGGGTGAGGACCCGCACCCCGCGGTGGTAGCCGTCGGCGGCGAGGACGTCCCCGGTCGGGAGGAGGACGGGGTGGGTGAGGACGGCGTCGAGGGGGCGGACGGCGGGCCAGTGGCCGTGGGCGTGGACGGCCCCGACGCACCCGTCCGGCGGGTGGGCCGGGACGAGCTCGGCGTTCTCGCCGCTCCCCCGCCACTGCCGCCAGGTCGCCGCCCGGGTGAGCCGCTCCCGGAGGAGCGGGCGGGCCAACTCGCGGACGACCGGGGCACCGACCGGGCGGCGGACGACGGCGTCGGGGTCCGGCTCGGCCGGCTGGTCGAGGACGTGGACGAGGAACCCGCCGCGCTGGTAGCGGCCGGGCCAGTCCCCGGTCGGCTTGCGGTCGTTCTCGCCCACCACGACCACGGCCGGGCCGGGGTCGAGGTCGCCGAGCAGGTCGGCGAGGTGGGCCACCCCGCCGGTGTTGGACGGGCGGCCGACGGCGGTCAGACTGGCGACGGTCATGGCGGCCGCGTCGGTCGGCCCCTCGACGAGGAACACCGGGCCGGGCCGCTCCCGCCACCCGGCCGGGAGGATCAGGCCGCGCCTCCCGCCGGGGAGCATCGTCTTCGAGCCGTCGGGGAACCGGCGGTTCAGGCCGACGACGGCCCCGGTCGCGTCCGCCTCCGGGATGACGTAGACCGGCCCGCGGCCCCCGTCGCGGAGGCCGAGCAGCGGCAGCGCCGCCAGCCGGTCCCGCACGGCGGGGGTGAGGGCGTCGGCGTACCGCCGGGCCTCCGCCGGCCAGTCCACCCGGGTGGCGCGACCTGTCCTCGGCCCGGCCCGGGGGCGGGGCTCGGGCCGGACCAGTCGGTGCAGCCAACCGGCGTCGCCGCAGCGCTGCGGGCTCTCGACGCGGTTGCAGATGGCGGCGGAGCCGTCGGGGGCGGCGAGGCACCAGTCGGGCTTCCGGCAGACGGGGCACGGGTGCGCCGCCGTGACACGGGGCATGCGGTCGCGGGCGTCGCTACCGGGCTTGCAGTCCGCTCCGATGGGATTTGCGCCATCCATAGATTGCTCCGATCACGACGGGCCGGAGGTGCTTGCCAGGGCGCCCGGCCCGTCGTGTGATTGGTGAGGGTGGGTGTCGGGGGTCACTTCGCCCGGCCGGTCCGGCGGGCGGTCACGAGGGCTTGCCAGATCGGGGTCCAGGTGGCGCGGTCCGGGCAGCGGTGCCGGCACCACGCGGCCAGCTCGGCCCGGCACCAGAGCACGGCCCCGCTGAGCTTGACCGGCTCGGGGGTCAGCCCGGCGGCCGTCCACCGGTCCCACGTCGAGACGCCGGTGCCGCAGTACCGGGCGGCCGCCTCCCGGCGGAGCAGGCCGGG
>NZ_JCACKQ010000129.1:0-166293 GCF_059505465.1 Symplocastrum torsivum
TGGTACACGGCGCGGCGTAGCAGCGTCCGTGCTTGTGACAGTTGCGTAAGTCCTGTTTGCGATCACAAATTCGCCTATGTAGGCAGTCACAACGTCCTCAGTTCAAACACCAGTTATCTAGACTTAGCGAGTGACGAAGTGGGAACGCTGCATACATCTCCCCGCAACATCCAGAAATTGATTAACTGCTTTGAAACTCAACCTGACCTATCAAGCTAATAAAAAACTGACACCATTGGTGGCAGAAAAAAGATGAAGGAGTGCGCTCTCAGTTTAGTTTACTCCGGTAATTCACGGAAGCGAGCGCACTTCTTGGATAAGCTGTGATCGCCCTTGCTATCGTAAGTTAAAGGGTTTACACCCTAGACTAGAGAAACCCCAATTGATGCCGCCGATTAAAGGGAGTAGACGCAAATGGACTTTTACACAGTTGTTTTAAGACGAAGTGCGGGCTACTGGGTGGCGTTGTGCTTGGAGAACGGATTAGTAGGTCAAGGAAATACACAAGACGATGCGATCACGAAGCTCAAAGAGGCGATTGAATCGTTCCAAGATGTTTATGAATCACAAGAGAACATCTACAATGCTCCGGTTCCTGTCAAAGAGTTACATGAATTTTTGGCTGGAAACACCTGCGCGGATAGGTTAAGAAGATAATGATCGCACTTTCACTTACTCAGGTAATTCACCAAAGCGATCGCGATACTGCCTTAACAACTCTTCCATTGCTTCAGCACGTTGTCGTTCTGCCTCAGCGCGTTGTCGTTCTTGCTCTAGCTGTTCTTCTGCCTGTTGTACCCGTTGTCGTTCTTGCTCTAACTGCTGATTAATCTCCGTGTAAGATAAGAACCTCGTTCCATCTGGATGATAAATCTGTAACTCCTCTCCAGACAAATCAAAGCGAATTCCCAACTGTGGACTTATCCAGTCCGAGAGTGAGGCAATCGTATCTAACCCCTCTTCATCCTGTATCCAACCCCTTAGCTGGTTGTTGTCAGGATTATAAATGTAATACTCCTGGACTCCGTAGCGATCATAAAACAGTAGCTTTCTCTCCATTTCTTCTTGGGTATTGCCAGGAGAGAGAATTTCAAACACTACTTGCGGCGCGACATTGTCCTCATTCCACTGCTGATAGGAACCGCGATTGCCTTTAGGTCTCCCCAACACAACCATCACATCTGGGGCATTCACAATCTTTGGCTTTCCTTCTACTGGATACCAAAACAAATCCCCTGCAACAAACACATTTGGGTCATTTGCATACAGCCAATCCAAATTTTGCTGAATCACTACAATCCAGCGAAATTGCTTGGTATTATTTGCCATTGGCTTTCCATCGCTATCTGGGTAGATGACCTGTGCTTGTTCCGTTTGGGATTGTAATTGAGAAACCATAACCAGATGAAATATTAGTGGGGATGTTCACGAGCGATCGCATCTCATACAAAAACGCGATCGCTCTTCTTCACTCATCACAAAGACACAGGTTCTTGCCCTGCCGAAACAGGTGCTGAGGACTTTAACTTCAAATCTGGATGGTCAGATTCTACCTGCTGCAAATTCCACTCATTTTTAAACAGCAGCACAGGGCGTCCCCAGTTATCTTTCACCGTTACCGTGTTAAACAAACGCCCCACTTTTTGCAGTGCTTCCCAGCCACCCGCTACCCAACGGGCAACACTGTAAGGTAGCATCTCCAGCCGAGTTTCAACACCGTACTCATTCTGTAAGCGAAATTGCACCACCTCAAATTGCAACTGGCCAACAGCCGCAAGAATTGGGTCACGCTTCGCTTCATCCACGGAGTACATAATTTGCACTGCCCCTTCTTCCCGCAATTCAGTAACCCCTTTTTGGAATTGCTTGAACTTGGAAGGGTTGGGATTTCTCAGATAAGCAAATAGTTCTGGAGAAAAGCAGGGAATCCCTTCATACTCCAATTTCTTGCCGTTATAAATCGTGTCACCGATCGCAAAAACTCCAGGATTGTTCAATCCAATTACATCACCTGGATAGGCAACATCAATCGATTCCCGGTCTTGAGCAAAGAGTTTTTGAGGTCTTGACAGACGCACTATCTTACCAGTGCGGGCATGATTCACCGTCATGTCTTTCTCAAACTTACCCGTACAAACCCGAACAAAAGCGACTCTATCCCGGTGCTTCGGGTCCATGTTGGCTTGTAGCTTGAAGACAAACCCTGTGAACTCTGGATAAGTTGGGGGAATCTCACCTAATGAGGAAAGGCGACCTTCTGGTTTAAGCGCATAGTTCAGAAAGCCATCCAAAAACAGTTGGACACCAAAATTTGTCATCGCACTCCCAAAGAATACTGGTGTCATTTTGCCTTGATGAACCAGTTCTAAATCCAGTTCCGGACCAATACCTTCAATCAGTTCTAAATCTTCCTTTAGCTGATAATAGAGGTCTTGAGCCAAAAGCTCTTCAAGCCGAGGGTCACCTAAATCGATGACCGTATCTTTTGCCTCGCGGCTACCGTGGGCACTCCGCTCAAATAGGTGAATTTGTTGGCTGCGTCGGTCAAAAACACCCTTAAAGCGATCGCCTATCCCAATCGGCCAGTTTACCGCATACGTCTGCAACCCTAGTTCCTGCTCAATCTCATCTAGCAGTTCCAACGGTTCGCGTCCGGGACGATCAAGTTTATTCACGAACGTGAAAATCGGGAGACTCCGCAGCCGACAGACTTCAAACAACTTCCGCGTTTGTGTCTCCAGACCTTTAGCCGCATCAATCAGCATCACCGCATTATCGGCGGCAGCAAGTGTCCGATAGGTGTCTTCACTAAAATCTTGGTGACCAGGCGTGTCCAATAAATTGATCTGACAATCCTGATATTCAAACTGCAACACCGTCGAGGTAATTGAAATTCCCCGTTGTTGCTCCATTTCCATCCAGTCAGAAGTAGCCTTGCGCTGGGATTTACGTGCCTTGACGGCACCCGCTTCGTGAATCGCACCTCCATAGAGTAAGAGCTTTTCTGTTAGCGTTGTCTTACCCGCGTCCGGGTGGGAAATAATTGCAAAGTTGCGTCGATGTTCAACAGCAGTTTGCAGTTCAGCTTCAATTTCAGTGGACATCCAAAAAGCATCGTTAGGGAACTCTCAAGAATCATTATATTTGTGATTGAGATTCCCGTTCAGTAGCAAGACGCCTCGATCTCCCTTAGTTTAAAAAGTCTAATAAATTAGATTCTGACTCTTTCGCGTTAGCCTCCCCAATTCTGGACGGCATTTACGACCTATCTTTATAAGGGTGCGTGATACAGTCGTGGGTAGAGGCTAAGTAAGCTTTGATGGGATTAGGGAGTCATTTTTATGGAATACGACCAAGACAAGCGAAAGCTATTATCAGCGCTAAGTCATGGGTCAATCTTTTTTAGTTCTTTGGTTTTGTCTATTGCGATACCAATAGGAATACTGTTCACATCAGATGACCCAGTTGTCAAAGAAAGCGCTAAAGAAGCTATCAATTTCCACCTCAATGTGTGGGTATATGAAGTGATTGTTGGCGTGTTAGTTTTCCTGACCTTAGGATTGCTGGGGATAATCTTAATACCAATATTTTTCCTTTTCCATTGGGTACCGCCAATTCTGGCAATCCTCCAGTCTTTAGGCAATCCTAACCAGTCTTATCGCTACCCGTTTATCTTTCGTGTAGTGTAGGGTTGTCACGTTGTAGCGGTCAGCCATCGGCATTCAGCTAGTAGCTGAGGCATTGCATTATAGAGGTTCTCGGTTAGATGCGGTACACTTTGACCTCTCTCCTACAAGGAGAAAGGCTTTGATTCTTACTCCCCTTCCCTTGCAGGGAAGGGGTTGGGGGTTAGGTTTCTCTGCTGTACAAGCGCGTAACAGAGAAATGCTATATATTCAGGTGCAGTGTTTGAATGCAACTTGATATCAGCCTTGCCTCAGCGTAAACATCACTCAAAAAAACATGTGTAAGCTTTAGCCTTAATCGTATAGATTAGGGCATTTTTTATAATTAGAAACAAATTTATCTTGTGGCTTGCTGTTGGTTTAACCCTATCCTCAATAGCTAATGTCTGCTTTGTTCGCATTTGAATACTGGATACTGTAACAAGGTTACGTTAATCCTCACAGCTAATTTCATGCTCATAAAAAGCCCTTAGAGATTTGGGGAAAGAAAGCTGGAAGCGGGTATGTTTAACGTCTACAGTTTCTTGGAAGCGATTGTGGATTGTTTCGGATCGCTTATGCAATCTCTTGTAAATTGTCAGACTAGGGCAGATGACTACTAGACCAGCTCGGCAGAAGTAACCCACCAGCCTAGACAGGGGTGAAAATTGAGGTAAACTGCCAATAACCAAATGCTCAAAAGACAAGCAAGTTGACAACTAGAGTCCATGCCCAACCCCCAAGCGGAAAAAATTATCCTCTCCTCAAGACAACAAACCCTACTCAAACAGATAGTGCGTCGCTCTCGCGTTCCCTTATCGCCTGGTGAGGCGATCGCAGTTGCTCTTGTTGGCTGCCACTGGAGCGAGTAACAACCAGCTCGCTCAAGAGTTGCTTTTTCGTGTGGGGTCAAGTGCGCTTATGGCGAGAAAGATGGCTAGCGGCGACTCCTCAACTGGCAACTGTAGAAGCAGAAAATGGCAGTGACCGAGAGTTGATGGCGTTAATTAGCAGAGTTTTAAGCGATCGCGACCGGACTGGGACTACTAACTACTTCAGTACAGAGCAGGTCGTTCAAATTGTAGCTTAGAAAAGTGAAAGTCCTCAAGCATCGGGCTATCCTGTCAGTCATTGGACTCCAACTGAGTTAGCCGCTGAAGCAATAAAGCGTATAGAGTTCGAGTACATTCGACATGGCACTCAAACTCTGTTGGCTAATTGGCATATCGCTCTCATGTCAGCTAATTAACCCAACTATCGGTGCTACTCGTACAGAAGAAGATTTCAAAAACCATATTGCTCGAACTCTCGACACTGACCCGGAAGCTGGCTGGATTTTCATTGTTGACCAACTCAACATTCATCAATCCGAATCCTTGGTACGTCTGGTAGCAGAACGCTGCCGTATTGTGACTGATTTGGGAGTCAAGCAAAAAACAGGTATCCTCTTGTTCGTTGAAAACTCGAAAAGCTTTCTTATCTGACTCCAAGCATCGAATTCACTTTGTTTATATTCCCAAACATACATCTTGGCTCAATCAGATTGAATGTTGGTTTAGCATTTTGATGCGGCGCTTGCTTAAGCGAGGTAACTTTACCTCAACCCAAGACCTCAAGCAAAAAATTATTAACTTTATTGCTTATTACAATCACACATTTGCTAAACCCTTTCAATGGAAGTTTGAGGGTTTCCCAGATGCGGGCTAGGCTGGTGGGTTATTTCTGCCGAGCTGGTCTAGTGTCCAGTGGCGATCTGAAGATTGATAAAGCTTAGCACCCTCCAAACCCGCATCTGAAACAAGCTGGTTCACTTCATCTAAGGTAAAAGCGGCGTGGAGAGAATCGCGAAACAGCATTTTTTGATGCTCATCGTACTCAGTCCCGATACTATCCACTAAGCCATTCATAATGTCCTCATTCATTGGTCGAAGTAAATCACGAATGAGGATTCCCCCGTTGGGTTTCAAAACACGCTTCAGTTCTTTTAAGAAGGGTAATGGATCGGGTAGGTGATGAATCAAGCTATTGGAAATCACCATATCAAAGTGAGCATCGGCATAAGGCAACTGCTTGGCATCAACGGATTCTAGGGTAATTTGTTGTTGTAAGCCAGCTTGCTCAACATTCTTTCTACCTACTTGCAGCATAGATTCAGCAAGATCGATGCCGATAATTTGCCATTGTGGACGCTCTTGACAAATAAGGATAGGAATGCGTGCAGTCCCAGTCCCAGCATCAAGCATTAAGCCTGATAGTGAACCGAGTTCAATCGCCCGTTTAGCAAAGGCAGTATTAACCTCAGTGAAGTCCATCGCATCATAGGCGATCGCTTCTTCCTGAGTATCCATAACTTCCGGTTCAGTAACTCGCTGCATTGATGCCTCCTGATCTAATTCCTGAACCTAATTATTGAACGTCCTCGGTACTTTCACCGCAAGGGTAACGACTCTTCCTACCATGAACAACGATAGAGCCAACCACAACAACTGACTACTGTGGAACCACCAAGCCAGCAGTGCGACTGGAGCAAACCCGACTAAAGCTGCTATGACTGTTGAAGTTCGGAGGATACGCCCTTCCATTAAGCCCAAGAAGTACCCATCTAACATATATGCGATCGATCCGAAGCCGAGAATAGGAACTAACCACCCGACATAATTGCGAATCGGCTCAATTACCTCTTTATGGTTCGTCAAAAGCCCAAATAGAGAAATTGGAAACAGGTTAAAGACAAGGGCGAAGAGGAGTCCCATGATTAAACTACTTCCCCCAGAGATTCGTACTAAAGGAACTAGTTGCTCACTCGCACCTTTGCCGCGAAAGATTCCGGCAAAACTTTCAGTCGCAAAAGCTAGTCCATCAATAAAGTAAGCAGCTAAAGTCACTACCTGTAAAAGTAACGTGTTAGTGGCTAGCACAACAGTTCCGAAACCCGAACTGAGATTGGTGAACAACGCAAAGGTCGAAACAAGGACAAAAGTACGCACTAAGATATCACCATTGAGAGCAAAGCCAGCTTTCAGAGCAGATGGATCGAGAATTTGTCCAACTACTGCCTTTACCTTCCCAAACCAGTGTTCCCGATAGATAAGAATTACCCCAACAATCAACATCAAGTACTGACTCGCCGCTGTACCAATAGCTGCGCCTGCACTTTCCCACCCCAACCGGACAATAAACAGGTAGTCCAGCACAATATTTGTGCCATTCCCGACTACCGACAACAGCAAAACCCTACCACCTTGTTCACGCCCCAAAAACCAACCAATCAAGACAAAGTTGAGCAATGTTGCAGGTGCGCCCCAAATCAAAGCATTGTAGTAGGCAATTCCCGAAGCCTTGACTTCTGGTGTTGCACTCAACAAGGCAAAGCCAAGTTCTCGTAACGGGTACTGCAAGACTAGGATGATGAACCCTAAGCCCAACGCAAGTACACCGTTACGCAAAAGAGCCAGTAACACTGCATCTTCATCAGAACGTCCCACCGCTTGCGCTGTCGTCCCAGTGGTAGCCATGCGTAGGAAACCAAACGTCCAGTAGATGTAGTTGAACAGAACAGTGGCTAAGGCAACTCCAGCCAAGTGACGAATTTCTGCCAAGTGTCCCAGAAACGCCACATCCACTAAACCCGCGATGGGAACCATGAGATTGGAGAGGACATTGACACTCGCTAGCCGGAAGAAGCGACGGCGAAAATCATCACGGTGTTGTTTAGAGATTAAGTGTAAAGCCATGGGTCTTTTTGTCGTTTGTTGTTTGTTGTTTGTTATCGGGACTTAAACAAATTTCAAGACCAAACAAAGCCTAAAGAAGCGATGTTCGCGGCGAATACGTCACGATTGTGGTTCAACCACTCAACAAAACGGAAAGACATGGCTGTGCGAAACGCCTAAACATGCATCAACAAAAGTGTTTAAAGGTTTGGATGCCCACCTTCGTCTTAATCCTCCTGTTAAGGTGTGCCATACAATGAAAGTGTAAGCACAAAATACAAGAATAAAATGTCTTAGCAGACTGCGGAGAGTCTCTAATTTGATATTCGGATAGCCCCAACCAGCACGAGAGCTTCCCGATAGAAACCGTCTACCCAGTTTCTTTGAGAATAGGTGGTTACTATCGATTCGGCTGTCGCCGTTGAGCCATCAACATTCGTAATAAAATAATCAAGATCACTGGCTTGTTGGAAGGAGCAAGCATTCATGACGATAGCAATTGTTCTCGTTCCTTCTAGCTGTGAGAGTTCAACTTCAACAGGAGCCACCCAAACGGTTTTGGGTTTATCTAGATTGAGTTGAATCGGAGTGAAAGCTTCCATATGTAATGATTCAGCTAAATCATCTAATCGGATCTCTTCTCGCTTATTTGCCTGTATTTCAATTATCACGTTGCGGTTTTTGGCTAATCCCCCTAAATATTTTAGTCTCCTCTTTTCTAGTTCGCTCAGAAACGTTGTGTTATTGCCATAGCCTGCATCAATCAGCACAATGCCAGGTCGATATCCTCTTCATCACCTCTAAACGGCGCTCATTTACCTCTTGAGCCTTCCAGGGCGCTTCCGTCAAAAAGCGGATGCGCCGCCTCGGAGGTTTCCTCCGAAATCAGGCGCACCAAGGGTGCAATCGGTGGTACGTCACTCCCACCGCGTTATCCGCCATTTGAGATAGGTTTTTTCGTTCGCTTTCCCCTAATAATCCCCCAATATAGTTTCTAAACTCCCGTTTTTGCGCTTGATGCGTCAACAAATCATCAAAGCGTTTACACCATCTGTCAAAGCATGGGGCATGGCGGCAGGAGTTGTCTCTTTCATTGGGAGAAACCTCAGCGTGAAGTGCTTGCTTCGTAAACATTATAACTTGCTTTAATCTTTATTTTTGTTTAAGTCCCGCTAATCAAGATGGGGTAAAGTAAAGTCCGCTAACCTGTCAGTAAACTGAGAGCTTGCACCGTTCGCATCATCCGCCAGGGAAGTTCCGGGCGGGATTGGTAGCTTACCGAGAATGGTGTAAGTTCTGAGGTAAAACCAAGATCTGAGTAAAAACCTCAACCATTAGCTTGTCATCTCATGACTTACTTTCGCCCAAATATTAATGATATGTCCGGTTACGCGCCTGGTGAGCAGCCACCACCAGAGGCAAAAGTCATCAAGTTAAACACGAATGAGAATCCCTATCCCCCCTCTCCTGAGGCATTGAAGGTACTACAGGAATTGCCGGGAGAGCTTCTGCGGCGCTACCCTGATCCCATGGCAAAAGCGTTTTGCCAAGCTGCGAGTCAAGTCTTGGGAGTACCTGCTGATTGGATTCTTGTCGGTAATGGTAGTGATGACCTTTTGACGATGATTGTTCGTGCTTGCACTGAGCCACGGCGACAAGTGGTTTATCCGATGCCCACTTACGTCTTATACCGCACCTTGTCACAAATTCAAGGAGCAGAATTTGTGGAAGTCCCCTATCACGAGGACTACAGCTTACCAGTTGAGCAATTAATTGCCGCTCAAGGAGCCGTAACGTTTATCGCTTCTCCGAATAGTCCATCTGGAACTATTGTGCCAGTAGAACTGCTGGATAAGCTAGCTAGACAGTTATCTGGTGTGTTGGTTGTGGACGAAGCCTATGTAGATTTCGCCGAGTCAGATGCACTGGAATTGGTAAAACAGCACGACAATGTGATCATTTTGAGAACCTTGTCTAAGGGCTACTCAATGGCTGGGTTGAGGTTAGGTTTCGGTGTGGCAAACCCATTGCTGCTGGAAGGATTGATTAAGGTTAAAGATAGCTATAACGTGGATGCTGTTGCTTCTGCTGTTGGAGCAGCTGCGATCGCAGATCAAAGTCACAAAAATGCTAATGCTGAGAAGATTAAGGCTTCCAGAAGCCAGATGGCTAGAGAGCTTGAGAAATTGGGCTTTTATGTCTTACCATCACAAGCTAACTTTCTCTTAGCGCAGTCACCATCAGGCAACGCTCAACACCTCTACGAAACCCTTAAGCAACGTGGAATCTTAGTCCGATACTTCAACCAACCTCGGTTAGACGATAAGTTACGCATCACGATTGGCACTCCTGAGCAGAATGAAACATTAATCAAGGTACTTGGTAACGTGCTGACATCTGCCATGAGCCAACCCAACAGTCACTAGAGCGAAAATTTATCAGAGGTGGGGGTTCATCCACTAGGTTACATAAATTCTGGAGCAGACTTTATTAGAGGTATTTATCAAATCTTTATCATCATTCAGTACTAAGGACGTTATAGTTAAATGAAGAAAAACTACATTTGCAGAAAGTAAAGGATTTTTTTACTGAAGCAAGCTAGTAGGGGTGCAGGTAGAGGGTGCATGGTATCGTTTTTGACGCAGCATGTATTTGATTCATATGTCCTAGCCTGACACTTTCAAAGATGGAAAAAATCTCAAAGGTCTTTTCTTCGCTCTTGAGTCGTAAAACACCTTGAAACTTTATCTAAGATATTTCGTCGTCTACTAACTGGGTGCTACCGTTCTGCTAGCGATCGCATGAGACTCCTTCTCTTTGGGTAAAACGTCTACCTAAAGCTGAACGTCTTAGCGCTACTCACGAAGTTAGTTTTGATAAGCTGACCATCATCTAATTGCATACTTCAAGAAAAGATATTTCTTGAGGGATAGGCACTATGCCCGTTTGATTTATGCAATTTAAATGAACGACAGCTTAATTCTCTTGTGTCAATACCACCAGAGAATATTCGTAGGTATTGATGAAAGTAAACGTGAAGCATTCTTAGCAAAAAACGTGGGAAAGCTCATAAAAGCTATCTACACGACTGATATGCTTCGCCTTACTCTGAATTGTTTCTTTATTAGCTGCATCTTAGGGAACTTTATATAGGTAGTTACACAAAATTTGCCCCGAATCATTGTTTATGCGTAAACCTGTTCTAACTATTTTCTACCAGTTCAATCCTTGGCACAGTACTATAGGCGGAATTCAGACAATCATCAGCCTTTTTATCAAGTACGCTCCTAGTGAGTTTGAGGTGCGGCTTGTAGGAACAGGAAAAGATTCAACCCAACCTATAGGTAAGTGGCAAGAAGCAGAATTAGCGGGGAGAGCCGTTCAATTTCTTCCTGTATTGACCTTGCAAGACGATAACGTCAGGAGCTTGGTTCCGACCACAATAAAGTATACGGCTGCCCTACTAGGGCGTTCCTTTGCCTCCGACTTCATGCACTTTCATAGACTAGAGCCAACCGTAGCAGCCCTTCATTGGCAGGGAGATAAAACTCTTTTTATCCACAATGATATTCAGACGCAGATGAAATCTGTGGGTAATAAAAATGCGATCCTTTGGCGACGATTTCCAGCCGCCTATTTTGCCCTCGAAGGTATGCTAGTTAATCAGTTTACTCAAGTCTTCTCGTGCAATACTGAGTCGCTAGAACTTTATCGGCAGCGTTATCCAACGATTGCTGAGCGTGTTGCCTACGTCAAAAACACTGTTGACAACGAGATTTTTTACCCATTTGCTTTGGAGGAGCGTGAGGAGGGGAGGTATAAACTTATACAGCGGCTAGGTTTAGCGAAGGATACACATTTCGTCCTGTTTGCTGGTCGCCTACATCCCCAGAAAGATCCCATTTTACTAGTCCGCTCTATTGCTGCTTTGAATGAGCCGAATATTCACCTCCTCATAGCAGGCGAGGGAGAGTTGGCTGATGAAATACGTTCTGAGATTAATCAACTTGGGTTGTCTAAACGGGTAACAATGCTCGGAGGAGTCAAGCAAGCGGAACTTGCAGACTTGCATCGCATCTGCAATGCCTTTGTTCTGACTAGCGCCTACGAAGGCTTACCCTTGGTTGTCCTTGAGGCTCTCGCCTGCGGGACACCTGTCGTGACTACGCGATGTGGTGAAACCCCGAAACTGCTTTCTGCTGACAGTGGGATTGTCTGTGAAGAACGTACTCCAGATGCGATCGCAGACGCCTTACGCAAGGTACTGCTACATCCAGAGGATTATCCAATTGAATCCTGTGTACAGGCTGCTCAGCCGTATAATGCCCGCACTGTCGTGAGAGATGTCTACAGCGAAATGTGGCTCCGTTGGGAGCAGCGCTCCCTCGCATCTGTATAAGCTGTAAGCTGTCACAGATTTAACTTACATATTTCCAGGAAGTAGCTGGAGAGCAAAGAACACTTAGTACTCAGTCATGAGCAATCAGTGGTCAGTCCTCTATAAAGCTAGTACCGCTGCCTTGGAATTCTCGCATTCAAAATGCTTACATTGCAAGTGTTTCATTGATGCGTAAATAGTAGCTTTATTTCCACCGCGCTGTACTAGTTGCTTTGGGTGCATCCCAATGGTTGATTGCTAAAACGGAGTAATTTATATTGAAAGTTAAACCTTACTGCTGTTTAACTATTGCGGTAAGCAGTTAATAAAATAACTGCTGCCTTCGCAGCTTTTAGAGTCTAAATTTATAGTTAATATATTTATTTGTTCAGAGATTAAATTGATAATCATTGAGGATAAAACTTTTTACAATCAATCCAGAGATGAAGTGAAAATTCTCTCAATAAAAAGATATCACTTAAAAATGAAGACAATGTAAACTTAGTTATTTTTAAGTGACATTAAGAAAGAAGAGTGTTAGTAATAATAAGAGGAAATCACGTAATATGGAGCGTAGAGGAATGTCCCCAAACGCTTGTAAATCTGTCAGAATATAAACCCTGAATTTGGAGGAAAGAAAACACGGTTTTTAACTGTCATGAGAAACTTTTACTTTATCTCTTAGCTAGTTGACTGCCGTGAAGCCAATTCGATTTAGCGGTGAACTCGTATTAACAACCCCCAAGGGACAACAATGGCACTTTTATCTCCACCTGGGTAGCATCATCTATGTCATTGGGTATCTACACAACTTGTTTGATTGATGTGGGGCAAGCAAGTGTAGGATTTTAGGAGTTTTAGCAAGATTGACAAAATCTTCTGCTTGCCAAAAATTCTTTTAACACTCTTCTCTCATCAAATAACCAGAGCAACTCAAAAAAGCAGGACACAAAAGGGTTACTGAACTTTGACCAAACTCCTAAACGAGCAATACACTGCGCGAGGTTGCTGTGCAGACGAATCACGATGTTGTGGAAGTAGCTCGTTTACTCCTACTCCCTATCAATTGGGGTGGGTGGAACTGATTAGCATCTGTGAGCTAACAGTTCTGGTTAACGTGCCTGATTCTGAGATACCACTTAGTACTTGACCTTCTAGAAGATATCCCCTAGGAATATGAAAATAGCCGTAATTGGTGTAAAAGGTTTACCCCCTAAACAGGGAGGCATCGAGCATTACTGTGCAGAAGTTTATCCCCGCATGGTTGCACAGGGTCACTCGGTGGATCTGTTCGCCCGCTCCTCTTACACGGACTGTTCCTGGCTTGACCGTCATGACTTTCAAGGTGTCCGAGTTATCTCCCTACCCTCTTTGCCTTTAAGAGGGTTGGATGCCTTTTTTAGCTCGGCATTCGGAGCGATCGCTTCTAGTGGAACACGTTACGATATCGTTCATTTCCATGCCTTGGGTCCATCTCTATTTACCTGGTTGCCCAAAATTGCCTCCTCCGCAAAAGTTGTTGTTACCTGCCAAGGTTTAGACTGGCAACGTGCTAAATGGGGATCTACTTCTACTCGCATGATTCGTCTGGGGGAGAAAGCTGCAGTGCGATTTGCCGACGGGATAACTGTAGTATCAAAAGACCTCCAATCCTACTTTTCAAACACTTATGGCAGGGAGACGCTGTACATTCCTAACGCTCCAGCAAGCTATGCTGAGTCAGATCCAACTTTTTCTTACGGCACCTCGCTAGGTTTGCAACAGGGACGCTACATGCTCTTCCTGGGCAGACTTGTACCTGAAAAGCGTCCCGACTTGCTTATCGAAGCCTTTGAAGCTCTTAAACCAGATGGATGGAAACTTGTCTTTGCTGGTGGCGTTAGCGATACCAAGGTGTACGTCTCAAAGCTATTAGACAAGGTTGCAAAGAATCCAGACGTGGTATTTGCAGGTGAACTGCGGGGATCTCGTCTGGCAGAGATTGTCCGAGGGGCAGGATTATTTACCCTCCCTTCTGATTTGGAGGGACTACCTCTGGCAATGCTGGAGGCGATGCAGGAAGGTGTCCCAGTGCTTGCCAGCGATATTCCTCCGCATCAGCAATTGCTCAATGAACAACGGGGGATTCTCTTCAAAGCTGGAGACGTAGACTCTTGTGTCCATTCCTTGGACTGGGCGATCAATAACCCTCAAGAGGTTGCGCTAATGGCCCAGAGTGCCCAAAAGTATGTCAAGACTTACTACAACTGGGATCATATTACTGCTGAAAACTTGAAACTCTATACAACACTCACCAACTCGTCTACTTCGCTCAGTACGTCGAACAATATTTCAAGCAGACCTACTGAAATTTTTGGAAGAAAATAGACTTCAAGTGCAGGTACTGTGCAGACCACTGTAGCAGTTGGTAAGCAACTGAAACTTGGCGATGCGGTCTGAAGGATGTCACTCATGTTTATCCTCAATCAAGAGTAAGTAGAGGAGGGAACCTTCTAGATTAAAGGGGCGTTGTTGAATAAAGGGATGATTTAGTCCAGATGCTAAGACAGGTATCTTGCCTGTACCTTAACTATTCATTCCATGTTTCAGTAAAGCCTCTATGTTGCCTCCCTAAGCAAGAGAAGTATATCCAATGGGCAAAAGCATTTCATCCTTACCATCAGTCTTGAAGCGGCATCGTTGGCCCGCCCTAGCTACCTTTGCTTCCGTAATTGGGGCATCAATTGCCTATCTGTCCGTCGCCCCACCTGTGTACCAAGTGACAGCACGGCTAATGCTTGACGATAAAAAGGTGAGTGTTTCCGAATTGGGTCGTGACCTCAGCCAAGTGTCTTCTGGGACACCAGGGGGTCCCAGTCCAATCGCTAATCAAGCAGAACTCGTGCGATCGCAACGTGTTCTCAAGGGAGCTGTTAACAAAGTTTTTCCACAAGGCGCAGAGAGTCCACAGGGCAAACAAGCAATGGAAGAGCTTGGTGAGGGTTTGAAAGTAAAAATTGTTCCTGCTACGAATATTCTTGAACTGAGCTATCAAGGTAAAGACCCTGTATTGGCAACAAAGTTACTTAATGCCGTTTCAGAAGTGATGGTTGACGAGAGTACTCAAGCAATCCGTTCTGAGGCTAAAGCCGTGCGGGAATTTTTGGAGAGTGAGGTACCTAAAAAGCGTACAGAGGTTGAAGCGGCTGAAGCTACTGAAAATAGATACAGGCAAGCCAGTGGCATTATCTCTTTTGAGGAGCAAACGGTAAGCTTAGTGGAGAGTTTAGCCACGCTAGAAGACCAAGAGCGTGTTCTGTCTGCCCAACTTCAAGAGACAAAAGCACGGGTCAATGAACTTCAGCGAGTAACAGACAATAGTACGGCGCAGAATGCTTATGTTGCTGGACGCATTGGTCAAGATGAAGAACTTAAGGAGTTACGGGCTAAGCTCTCAGAGTTGGATGCAAAGTTGAGCAACACTCGTTCACGCTTTACAGAGAATAATCCAGCCGTCATATCGCTACTTAACGAGCGAGATTCTCTGCGGACTCTATACAATGACAAAGTTTCTCGTGTGTTGCCCAGCAATCAAACCGTCCCTCCCGCGAATATAGCGTCTGATGAGTTGAGCCAGACTCTCACCTCTCAATATATTGCTGCTGAAACTGAACGCTCGGCACTTGAAGAAAAGCTAGGAGTTTTGCGAGCTGATCGAACCCAGCTCCAGCAACGCCTTGCTCAATTACCACTCAAGCAACAACCGCTTAGTGCATTAGTCCGTCAACGAGAAGAAACTGCCGCCTCTTTGAAGTTGCTACAAAGCAAACTGGAGGAAGCGCGGATTGCTGAAGCCCAACTGGTTAGTAATGTCCGAGTTATTGAGCAGGCTCAACCCCCCTCGTCACCTGCTGGACCAAATAGTAAAGTCGTGCTGGTGGTTGCGATCGCATTTGGAAGCATCTTAGCCGTTGGTATTATCCTGCTTCTAGAGGTGATGGATAACAAGTTGCGTGATGACTCCGAAGTGGAGGAACTGCTGAAACTGCCAAAGCTGGGAGTATTGCCTGACATCCCTGCAACTGCGCTCAACCTTGAGCAACCTGAACAATTTCTGGATAATGTTGGGTTGGTTGAACCGTACCGCCGACTCCTCAAGACGCTGAATTTTCGCACTCAAGATAAGTTGCGGCTTATTGT
Source organism: Symplocastrum torsivum (assembly GCF_059505465.1). Classification (NCBI taxonomy): domain Bacteria; kingdom Bacillati; phylum Cyanobacteriota; class Cyanophyceae; order Oscillatoriales; family Microcoleaceae; genus Symplocastrum; species Symplocastrum torsivum. The sequence goes on from NZ_JCACKQ010000129.1 coordinate 15,936, forward strand.
TGTCAGCAGTACTGTCTCTGGAGAAGGTAAGTCACTGGTCGTTTCGCACTTAGCTGCCGTGTCAGCCATGTTGTCTCGGCGGACGTTAATTATTGATGCAGACTTGCATCGACCTAGGCAGCACAGCTTGTTGGGCTTACCCAAAGAACCCGGTCTTACAGATGTAATTGACAAAGAAATAACTCTTCTTCATGCCGTGCAACCGACAGGCATCGACAATCTTTCGATATTGACCTGTGGTGAACTGTGCGATCGCCCTGCATCATTGTTGGAGTCACCGTCCATGAAGTCTCTTCTGGAAGAAGCAGCAAATCATTACGATCTGGTCATCGTAGACACTCCACCAGTTAGCAGTTGTGCAGATGCAAATACGTTAAGTCACTATAGCGACAGTTTAGTGATGATTATACGTCCCAACTTCACGCCAAAAGAGACGCTGCTTCAGACAGTATCAGAATTGACAGGGAATGGCGTACCTATACTGGGGGTCGTTGTTAATGGGATGACGAATCGTTTCCAAAAGCACTACCGCGATCCCGTTAAAGGTTACCAACCCGTATCCAAGCCCCTGAAGTATTTTACCCATCTGGGAAGTCCTGTTAACAATTCTGCAAGACGTTAGATGTCTGTTTTATTGAAGGCTTTAAGACAATGCTAACTAATGACCCCAAAAGTCGTTCCTCTCGTTTGTCGCTTTGGGTTGGAGTGGCAGGTGTGGGGGTTGGTCTAGTTGTCGGGTTACTCGCCGGTAGTAAGCCCTTGTTACCCGTCTTAGCTGTAGTCGCGGTAGCGGCGGTTGTCTATTTCTTTACCAGCTTTGAACAAGCCGTACTGGGACTATTAATCCTGCGTAGCTCTCTGGATATTTTCTCCGCTCAACAGCTACCAGCTGCGTTCGCCCTTGGACTGGATGCTCTGACTTTGCTTTATGTAACTGTTATGTTACTGACAGGTCATAGAGTACGTACTGATGGATTCTGGTGGTTCTTTGCTGGCTGGGTATTACTACAAGGCTTATGGGTAATACTCTTGCCTCTGGGAGGTTTGGGGCTGGATGGTTCGGTTTTGCCAGACAGCATCCGTGAATGGGTTCGTATTTTTTCGTGGCTAATGAGCTACTTGCTGGTGATGCAGCTCAAAGGTCGAATCTCACCTAAGAACGTTGTTTATACGCTGTTCTGGGCTCTCGTCTTACCAATTGCATTAGCGTTGTTGCAGATGGTCGTGCCTTCGCTCTTACCTCCCATGTTCGCCCCTGCTGCAGGAGATTTCTCCGGCTCAGGAGCTGAAGGATCATCTCGAATCAGAGGGACACTCGGTCACCCTAATACCTTTGTTACTTTTCTATTGATGTTTATGGGCTTGACCTATTGGAGGCTAAACCAGTCAAAGCAACGCTGGCTCTGGCTCATTTTGCTAGGCTTACTTGCATTTTTATATGTGAGTACCAAATCTCTATTTGGTTTGATGATGCTTGCCACCTTTATTGTGGTTTTAATAGCTCCAACATTGAGTCCGATCAATTTGATTGGTGGAATACTTCTGTTTGCCATAGTTATATTCCTGTTTGGCAGTACGGAGTTTGGTCAGGAACGCCTAGGCTCGATTGCTGAAACACCACTTGGTAACCCGGACATCGATATATGGCGTGCCATTTTGCTTTCAAAAGGAGATGGCAACAGTTTCAACTGGCGGATTGCTCAGTGGACTGACCTACTACAACAATGGCAACACTTTCCCATCCTCGGTTACGGTCTGGGGATAAGCGCCCAGGTAAGTGCCAATGGACTTTATGCCCATAATGATTACGTCCGTGCTTTGGTAGAAGGAGGAATTGTGGGGCTAGTAACTTTTTTGCTCTTTCTCGGTGCTCAGGCTGTACACCTTATCCGATTATTTCGGCAGGCACCTCCCGGCAGTGGACAGCGCGAGCTGTGTTTGGTTCTGTTGGCGATTCTTCTGGCTATTCCTGTGGGGATGATTACCGAAAACATCTGGAGTCATACCACTCTCTTTTTCTACTGGTGGACTCTGTTTTCGGTAGCTGGTTGGAACTGGAACGAGCCGCAAACGGTGGAAAATTCTGTGCTCAACAACCCACGATGAGAGCCGTGACGGAGCGTTCCATGAGTTGCCGCTTCGGTCATGAATAAGTAGTCGATGTTGAGAACTAACCTTTCCCAATGAATGTATTGGGCTGAGTAAGTATTGAAATCAGAGAGGAAGTATAAAAATGATTAACTTTATCAATTACATTTTGCAAGATTGGCAAATTAATAAAGATACTAGCTTTAAGTCTCGCTTGATATTATTGATGTTTCGTTTTGCACAATCTCTCAAAACTTTACCAAGTATTTTTATTTGGATTTTCATTCTTTATCGTTTCTTCTATCAAATAGTAGTAGAGTGGGTATTAGGTATCGAATTGCCTTGGGATACCCAAGCTGGACCCAATTTAAAGCTTCAACATGGTCAGGGTTTGGTTGTTAATCATGAAACCATAATTGGCGGTAATTGCATTTTGAGAAATTCCACAACTATTGGCAACAAAAGACTACAAGACGGTTCATACAGCGCTTCACCAAAAATTGGGGATAATGTAGATATTGGGGCAAACGTTGTGATTATTGGTTCAATTACAGTTGGTAACAATGCTGTTATTGGAGCTGGTTCTGTTGTTGTTAAAGATGTTCCTGAAGGGGCTGTAGTTGTTGGAAATCCAGCACGAGTCATTCGTACAGCAAGCATGGATTCATCTTCTATCTATAAGGAAGAATTAAAGATCTTGGGTCTAGCTTCAGTATCAAGTAAATCAAAAGTAGATAATCTTTAACACTAAGTTGCAGCCATTGCGTACCTATCAGTCAGAAATTGCTATTAGCCCAAGTATTAGGTAAGACTAAAAATGCCGAAGGTTTCTGTTGTTATTCCAGCCTATAATGCCATGACCTATCTCCCAGAAACAGTGGAGAGCGCTCTAAGGCAAACCTTTACTGACTTTGAAGTGCTAATCGTTGATGATGGTAGCTCGGATCATATTAAGCAATGGGCTTCTGGGCTAGTTGATCCGCGTGTTAAATTGATTTCGCAAGAAAACCAGGGGTTGCCTGGGGCACGCAATACAGGCATCGCTCAAGCTCAAGGGGAATATATAGCATTCTTGGACGCGGACGATCTCTGGGAGGCGACCAAATTAGAAAAACAAGTACGCTGTCTGGAAGATAATCCGGAAGTAGGCTTAGTCCATACTTGGATGCTTTTGGTGGATGAGCAAAGCCAGTCTACAGGCAGAGTGATGACTTCTGATGCAGCAGGCAAGGTGTGGACGCAACTGGTTGAGCGCAATGTTATTGCTTGTCCCTCGGTAATGGTGCGTCGCTGTTGTTTCGAGCGGGTCGGTGAATTCGATCGTACCTTGCGCTCAATTGAAGACTGGGATATGTGGCTTAGAATCGCAGTCTATTATCCCTTTGCGGTCATTAGAGAACCGCTTGCTTATTATCGGCAGTTACCTAATAGCATGTCGAAGAATTGTCAGGTAATGGAGCAGGCTTTTCAAATAGTGATTGAAAAAGCATTCTGCTCGGCACCACCGGAATTTCTGCACCTAAAGCAGCGCAGCTACGGCTATGCCTATCTTTGTCTTGCCTGGAAAGCTCTACAGAGTCGAGATCGGAACTCTCAACAAGCGATTCATTTTTGCCAGCAAGCCATGGCTCACTACCCTAAACTGCGCTTCTCCCGCGACTATCTATCTCTGAGTGCGGCGATTGTTCTGGTGCAATGCTTTGGAACTGAGGGTTATGGAAAAGCACTAGCAGTCATTCACGCTCTACGCCGCCAGATGTTGAAATTTGCCAAATTATCTTCTGCCTAGATAAGTTTGAGGCTGCTCAACCAACTTATTTAGAGGTTGGAGGAATTTAGTACCGATGCGTCAATTACAAATTCTCATAGATCTATTCGCTTACATCGACTTCTTCTCAACAACTTAGCGACTAATAATTGTTCAATTGTAAGAACTCAATTCATGCTGGACTATCAACTTACCGAACAGCGCAATTCAAATAAGCAGGAACATCAGCTCCAACCTCCCCAGGCTGAGCCAACAGTTGCACTCCTGCATTGTATGGACCTGATTGATGATTTTTTGGATCACATCAATTGGTCTTTAGAAACTTTTTGTAATGAATTTACTGCCAATTGGATGTATGGCTACACCCAAGCTCTACAGCGAGTGGGTGTTCGCACAGTCATCTTCTGCATTTCAGCGAGAGTGAGTGAACCCTCACGGTTCAAACATGTACCAACTGGTTCCACAATCTGTGTAATACCTGCCTCCAAAAGTTATTTGGCTTACCGTGCTTTACGGCGTAGAGCACTCAGTTTGTATGGTGGCAGCAAAGACCAGTCATTTAAAGATATTTCCGACGCCAGTCCTACTCGCCGTTCCCTGCTCACAGGATTGAAAAATTTGGCTCAAAGTGTAGGCTCTTATCAAGCTACACCCTTAGGACTGCTTGCTCAAGAGCTAAAGCGTGAAGGCTGTAGCGCTATACTATGTCAGGAATATGAGTATCCTCGCTTTGATACTTCTGTGCTTTTGGGACGGCTTACAGGTTTGCCAGTCTTTGCAACGTTTCAGGGAGGGGATGAAATCCATAGCTGGCTTGAATATCCGTTTCGACGACTGGCATTTTGGGGTTGTACTGGTCTAATTATTGGACCCCAGACTGAGATTGGGCGGGTACAGAGTTGTTATGGAGTGCCTGACAACAAAATCGCCCGCATTTTCAACCCATTGGATGTGGCAGATTGGCCTACTTTTGAGCGAAACCAAGCTAGAGCAGCTCTTGGCATTCCCCAAGATGCCCAAGTCGTGGTTTATCACGGGCGGATCGATATGCATCGCAAGGGATTAGATATTCTGCTGGATGCTTGGGATCAGATTTGCCGCGATCGCCCCGATACTGACTTACGACTTCTACTTTTGGGAAGTGGTCCCGATGCAGATACGTTGAGCCAGCGTATCGCAGATATGCAGCTACGGGGAGTTATGTGGCGCAATCAGTTTGTTAGCGATCGCACTATTATTCAACAGCATCTCTCTGCGGCTGATGTTTATACGCTCCCTTCGCGTCAGGAAGGTTTTCCAATTGCGCCGATTGAGGCAATGGCTAGTGGTTTACCAGTTGTCGCAGCAGATGCACCTGGTGTACCTGACATTCTGGAGAATGGTGAATTTTCTGGCGGACTAGTTGTACCACGGGAAGATAGCACTGCGTTGGCATTAGCGCTGAAGCGTGTACTGGACGATGAACCTTGGCGTCAGGAACTGAGCAAACGCGCTCGCCGCCGAATAGAGGAATACTTTTCTCCTGAAGCTGTTGGTTCTCAGCTACGTGACTTTCTTCTAAGACAGCAAAATAGTTGATGAGCCTTGCTCATCCTCCTTCCATAACAGATGGCTTTTGTGTAATAAATTTTGGAACTGATTGTTGGTGTTAAAGGAGTTTCAGTATGCCAAAAGTTTCTGTCATCATCCCGGCTTACAATGCCATGGCTTACCTGCCAGAGACAGTGGAGAGTGTTCTTAAGCAAACATTCACAGATTTTGAAGTACTCATCATTAATGACGGCAGCAAAGATCACATCGAGCAATGGGCAACTCAAGTAACAGATCCACGAGTCAAACTGATTTCACAGCCCAATCAGGGGGTTTGTGTAGCTCGCAATACTGGCATTGCTCAAGCACAAGGTGAATATGTGGCATTTCTAGATGCCGACGATCTTTGGGATTCAACCAAGCTAGAAAAGCAAGTTTGCCGCCTGGAGGAAAAACCTGAAGTCGGTCTAGTTTACACTTGGACAATCTTAGTTACTGAAAAGGGTGAGCCTACAGAGGTGTTAGTTGCTTCCCATGCTGAAGGCAATGTTTGGGAGCAGCTTCTTGTGCAAGACATGATGTCCAACTGTAGTTCAGCAATGGTTCGCCGTAGTTGCTTTGAGACAGTTGGAGGATTTGATCAAAATTTAAGCTATTGTGCAGACCGAGATATGTGGGTTCGCATTGCTGCTCGCTATCCTTTTGCAGCAGTTAAAGAACCTCTAACACTCTATCGGCGTCATTCTAGTAGCATGAGCAAAAATCAGAACAAGACGCTTCAGGAGTTACGCCAGGTTATCGAGAAAACTTTTCAATCCGTTCCTCTAGAACTTTTGTATCTAAGGAATCAAACTTACGGCTGGATGAATCTTTTTGCTGCTTGGGGTTCTCTAGAGAGTGACATGAACTATAGAGAAGCGATGGATTACCGTCATCAAGCGGTTTTACACTATCCTCAAATACGCTATACACCCATCTATTTACGCCTCAGTTTAGCAATAGCAATAACTCGCTGGTTTGGACCTGGCGGCTACGCCAATCTACGGGAATTAACTCGTACTCTACGCCGCCAACTAAGGCTAGCTACTGGCATCTAGTACTCTATACTCTATAACTTTAATTTCAATGCTAGTTAGCAAGTTAAAATCATTACTGTCCAACCCCTTTATTCGTAATGTTGGTTGGTTAGGCGGAGCGGAGTTAGCCAATCGTGTCTTTCGCTTGGCAACAACGGTTACGCTTGCTCGTATGTTCAGCAGCGAAGACTACGGGCTAATGGCTGTTATTTATATCACCTTTGAATTTGCCAATGTTTTCACCCTTAGAGGTGGAATTGGGGCAAAAATTGTTCAGGCTGACGAAGAGAATGTCAAAGCTATTGCTAACACAGCTTATTGGCTGAATTGGATTCTATGTGTAGCAATTTTTATTATTCAGTGTATTGCTGCCTTTCCTATCGCTCATTTCTATAAGAACACACAACTTATTTTGCCTCTTTGTACTGCTGCTTTAACGTACTTAATGATTCCGCTTTTCCTAGTTAACACTGCCTTATTAGAGCGGGAAAATCGACTAAAAGTTACGGCTATTTGCAATGCAACACAGTCATTTTTCAGCAATACTATCATTATAATTCTGGCAGTTCTAGACATGGGCGTTTGGGCAATAGTTTTTGCTATGGTTTTCACAACTCCCGTTTGGATTGTAATCAGTTGGATGAATCATTCTTGGCGACCTCCTAAAACTTTCAGTCTTGATATGTGGCAAGAAGTTACTACATTTGGAGGCAATTTACTCGCTATTGAGCTAGTAGGAAAGTTAAGAGCGAACATAGATTACTTAATAGTTGGAAAGTTCCTAGGAATTGATGCACTAGGAGTATACTATTTCGCTTTTAATGCTGGATTAGGAATCAGTCTGAATGTTATAAATACATTTACTTCAGCTTTATTTCCTTATCTTTGTGAAGTACGTAGTAATACCAACCAGCTTAGGGAACGATTTTTTAGTACTCTTAAAAAGACTTCCCTGATTGCAATCCCACTTATTCTGCTACAGGCAAGTTTAGCACCGTTCTATGTACCAATTGTTTTCGGGCAAAAGTGGGTGACAGCAATTCCAATCCTTGTAGTGATCTGTCTCTCTGCTCTGCCGCTTCCCGTTGGTAATGCTACTTACGTACTGCTGAACGCTGTGGGTAAAACCCATATCAATCTTTACTGGATTTTAACTTACACTATGATCTTCGGGCTTTTCGTATTAGCTAGTGTGAAGTGGGGAATCTTTTGGGTAGCGGTATCAGTCCTCATTTGTCAAGGACTGACACCTATTTATCATATCTGGGCTATTAAATATGCCTTAGCAAAAAAATAATGTCTCTTTCGTTCATAGGATGCAGGGAAGACGGACAGAGTGGGAGCGGGAGACTAAAAGATTTCTCTTGGCAGTTGTGGGGCTTATGATTCCCTATGAGGATAGGGGGAAGAGAGTAGAAAAATGTTCTTTAAGAACATTTGCATAAAAGGGGCAATAGACGGTTTTTGTATTCAACCAAGGAAGGTAAATTATGTCAGATAAAGAAATAAAAATGATGAACCAATCAGAGCCAGAAAAAATAAAAGCAACTTTACACAAATCTTTAGAAGTGCTGAATAACTTGGAACAGTGTGCCCTATTGGATCATCCAGATCATCCCAATATTGGCGATCATCTTATCTGGTTAGGTGAAGTCTTTTACTTAACTGATGTTCTAAAAACACAAATCAACTATGCTTCAAGTGTTGAAAATTTCTCTGCATCAGAAATGGAGAAACAAGTCGGTAAAAGTCCTATTTTACTGCATGGTGGTGGTAATTTGGGCGATCTTTGGCCTAAATTTCAAAACTTCCGAGAACAGATTATTTCTAAGTACAAAGATCGTCCAATTATTATTTTACCACAGAGTATTTATTTCGCTAATCAAGCTAATTTGCTGGAAACGGCAAATATTTTTAACTCCCATCCTAATTTGACTATATTTGTTCGCGATAACTACAGCTATGAAATTGCTCAAGACCACTTTCATAACTGCCAAGTAATCAAAGCGCCAGATATGGCTTTTCAGTTAGTAAATATTCCTGGATTGTCATTCAAGCAGGACAGAGGAAAGTCTGTCCTCTACCACTGTAGAGAAGACGCAGAGTTAAATCAAGCCTTCTCTCGTGATTCTATTAATTTGTCTGATTTAGTTATAGAAGACTGGAGTTCTTCTAAATACCAAAGTCATTACTATAAAAATGCCGTAAAAATGTGGCGTCTAGCTAGGATTTTGGAAGGCTTGAGACAAGGGAAAGTTATTCCTAGAGAATGGATCTCCCGACAGATTTGGAAAAATTCCCATTCATATTCCACTAAATTTAATACAATTTACAACCCTTCTATACATCGGGAATCATGGAGTTATATGCATAATGGCGTTTATCAATTTAAGCCACATCGTCTAATAATCACCAATCGATTACATGGACATATTCTCTGTACTCTCATGAATATTCCTCATGTATTTTTACCTAATTCTTACTATAAGAATGAGGGCTTTTATCAAACTTGGACTTACTCAATTCCATTTTGTAGATTTGTTAAAGATCCTTTGCAAGTTCCATCTGCTGCACAAGAACTCTTGAAGTCTTTTTCAGCTCAGTAGCCGATATTCTCTGATTTTTCACGGAATCATTAGCACACATAAAATAAGTAAGGTTTCTTATGCCAGCTATATCCGTTGTAATTCCTGCATACAATGCTGAAGGCACTATTTTAGAGACAATCGCCTCAGTTCAGCAACAAACCTTTTCCGATTTTGAGCTGATTGTCATTAACGATGGTTCGACAGACGGAACATTAGAGTTACTTCAGGGTATCAAAGATAAGCGGCTGAGGATTTTTTCCTATGAGAATGGAGGGCTTCCGGTAGCTCGTAATCGCGGTATCACTCATGCCACCGGAGAGTTTATTGCATTTCTTGATGCTGATGATCTATGGACACTAGATAAATTAGAACTACAATTAGCGGCTTTACAGCAACATCCAGAGGCAGGAGTTGCCTATAGCTGGACTTCGGATTTTGTGGATGAACAGAAAGAAACTTTATATTCTTATGAACCAATATTTTTTGAAGGTAATGTTCTCCCACACTTATTAGTTAAAAATTTTTTAGCTAGCGGCTCCAATCCTTTAATTCGTAAAGAAGCTATTGAGTCTGTAGGAGAGTTTGATCCCACACTTAAGTCATGTGAAGATTGGGACTTCTATTTACGGTTAGCAGCCAAATGGCAGTTTGTTGTAGTTCCTAAATGGCAAATTTTGTATCGCCGCTCCTCAACTTCCATGTCATCGAAGGTTGAGATTATGGAAACAGCGGCTTTGACAGTCCTTGAGAGAGCATTTCAAGCAATTTCAATGGAATATCAGTATCTCAAACCTCAGAGCTTTGCCTGGGCTTTCCATTATTGTGCACAACAATATCTACGTTATGCTACCAATTTAAGTGAAGTTAATCAGGCTGGCAAGAGGATATGGAAAGCAATTCGTTTGTATCCAAAAATCTTATTTCGGAGAGGCGCTCAAGCATTGATTTTGTGGTTTATTAAGAGGTGGATAATGGTACAAATAACGTAAGATTGAGCCTAGTTATCTAGTTAAACAATGAACATTTTGCAAAAAGTTCTTCCTAGTCTATTTAACATAAACTTACTACTATGCCTGTTATATCTGTTGTAATCCCTGCTTACAATGCCGAGCGTACTATCCTAGAAACCATTGAATCAGTTCAGAAGCAAACATTTTCAGATTTTGAAATCATTGTCATTGATGACGGTTCAACTGATCGAACTTGTGAATTAGCTGAAGGTATTGCAGACGAAAGAATAAAAGTATTTTCTTATCCAAATGGCGGGATGTGTGTTGCTCGGAATCGCGGCATCTCTCATGCCACTGGGGAGTTTATTGCACTCCTTGATTCTGATGACCTGTGGACACCTGACAAGCTAGAACTGCAATTAGCTGCCTTGCAGAAACATCCCGCTGCAGGAGTTGCTTATAGCTGGACTTCAGATTTTCTAGATGGGCAGGAAGAGATTTCTTGCGCCTATGACCCAGTGTTATTTGAAGGCAATGTTCTTCCAGAATTGTTGATAAGAAACTTCTTAAATAGTGGTTCAAACCCTTTGATTCATAGAAAAGCTCTTGAGTCTGTAGGAGAGTTCGATCCTGCCTGTACGCTTTGTGCAGACTGGGACTTCTACTTGCGGTTAGCGCTTCACTGGCCCTTTGTTGTCGTTCCTAAATACCAAATTCGTTATCGTCTATCTCCCTATTCAAGCTCGGCTAAAGTGCAGGCTATCGAAAAGGATGGTTTATTTACTATTGAGAAAGTGTACAGCTTGGTTCCACCAGAACTTCAATCCCTTAAAGGTCAAACTCTAGGAGATTTTTACCAGTATTGTGCCCAGCAATACTTGCGTTATGGCAAAAATGTGAGCGAAGTTAATCAAGCTGCTCCGAGGATATGGAAAGCAATTCACCTGCATCCACTGAATTTATTTAGCAAACATACTCAAGGCTTAATTCGGTGGTTCATTAAGAGATGGGTACTAGTGCAGCTTGGCACAAATACTTAGACAGCCAGAACTATTAACCAACCGCTAACCTCCTTCAGGAGTTTGGTTGTATTGCAAATACTGCCCGAAAACAGTTGAGTTCTTTCTATCGGCTCAAGTTATGCAGTCACTCTGAAAATGCTGAATTAGCTAGAATATATGTTTTTAAAATCTTCTAAGTTCAGACCGTATTTAGTAGTATTCCTGCTGCTCTTGACGATAACTCTAAGTATCGGTTTAGCTAACTATTTACAACCAAACAGTTTAATTACTGTTAACGCAAGCACTCCTACTATTCGTGATAAATGGCTCTGGCCTTTTTCTCAAGACTCAATCTGGAACTTGCCAATCGGAAGTGATGCTCAGTATGTTCCAGCTAATCTACCTAAAGCAACCTATGCTTCTGTAGATAACGATCTATTATTTATTATTCCAGCCAATAGTCCTCTACGGCCCTTGTACAATCCTGGAAGCTGGACAAATCGATGTAGCGGTACTACAACCTACGAATCTATCCCAATTCCAGATGATTTGATTGTTCCTGATGCTATTAACACTGAAACTAAATATTATACTCCTAATAATGCTGCCGCATTGCTTCAGCCTGACGGTCGAACCGTAATGCAGTTAGAACCTATGGCTCGCTGTGTCAAAGGCGGTTCTGTATATGGCTATCATCATCCGAAACCAGACATAGATATATACGGTCAAGGTATTTACGGAAGTCATCTTGGTTCCGGATTGTCTGCTATAGGCGGAACGATACGCAAGGGAGAGTTGACAGGTTCCGACCCTATTCGTCACGTTCTAAAAATAGAACTTTGGGAAAAATATTTAAACTACAAGCCTACCAGTCCTACACCTGGATATCGCTGGCCTGCTGATAGAGCAGATAGCCACGCTTCATCTATCTATAAGGGCAAAAATCCTCAACTAGTAATGGGGTCACTGCTGGCTATCCCGCCTAATGTAACTGAAGATAGCCTTGGTTTGACTACGCCAGCCGGGAAAAAGCTTTTTCATGCGCTCCAAGACTATGGTGGTTATCAAGTGGATGCCACAGGCGCAGACAATTATGCAATAGCAGTGGAACAGGGAGTTGAAGACGAATTTAAAGCCGCCTATGGTTATGATTTCTCTGCTAGTGCCAATAGTAATAACCCATTTTACGAAGACTTTATGAAGCTCTTTCAAACTTTAAACATTATTACTAATAATAGTCCCAACAGTGTAGGTGGAGGTGGTAGGCATCGAGCGCCTTTGGCTCCTCTATTTGCTGATGGAATAAAATGACAATTTCAAGCAGGAATTAATCTATTATTGTTTCTCTAAAATAATAGATAATGACCTAAATGTTTGATTCAAAACTGTGCGATCGCTGGCTTCCAAACACATTTACAAGATTGCCTCTCGTCACAGATGGGTTGCAGTTTGGATGGCGCAAGCAACTCCTGCTAGTAGTAATAGTTATTTTAACTTTTCTTGGACTTCGCTGGATTAGGCAGTATAAACGAGGCAAAGGTTGGTTAAGTAGCCCAAGAATACTTTTTTTGCTATTTAGTATCATTGCCACTGTATCGATAGTGTTTGCTTTGGCAGCTAAAGGGCTGGTTATTTTTCTTCCAAGTGATTCTGGTGCAGTAGCAGAGGCTATTGTAGTGCTGGGTCGAAGCGAAGAATTTAGGAGACAGCGGGTCGATGTTGCTCGTGAGCTTTTGGAAGCTAGACAAGCGTCGAGGATTTTTACTAGTGGTAGGGGTGATGCCGCCAGCATGATTGAGCAACTGAAGGCAAAAGGCATTCCTATTCAAGTGCTAGATGGTGAAAACTGTTCTTTAACTACATGGCAAAATGCCGTTTTCACAGCAGCCGTACTACACCCACAGGGGATTCGTCGGATTCTGCTGGTTACTGATAAACTGCACATGTTGCGCTCACTACTTGTGTTCCGCGCTCATGGTTTTACAGTCATTCCTCATACAACCCCATTACCCCCTAACTTTGGCTTTAAGGCAACAGCTTTTCTGACATTTAGAGAATACCTGGGGCTAGTCGCCTATGGTTTACAAGGGCGGTTTCATCCGCAGCGCTCACCTGAATCGAACAGTCGCGATATCGAGAATATAAGACAGAACGCTGAACAATACGGTCAGCAGCGGCATCTTCAAGAGGAGGGTGTTTATCAAGAAAAATAAAATCGACGAAGAGGCTTTTTCGTCTCTCCTCGCTTCAAGCTAACTAATTGGAAAACACACCTATGGTTTAAGGGACGGTCTGTACAAGTCCCAAACCGTCCTTTGATAGCAATCCCTCTCAACTTCAAGAAGGCATGATGCTTCTTATTGAGAGGGTACCTATGTCTGTGTCAAAAGACACTTTGAGTTGCAAGTTTCTAATTCCTAAAAATGCTTACATAGAGTCACCTCAAACACTCTCATGTCGCTTCTGATGCCATTGCCAAGCGTGTTTTAGGATAGTTTCCAAGTCTGCGTACTGAGGTTGCCAACCCAAAATACGCTGTGCCTTCTCACCACTGCCTACTAGACTCGGTGGATCTCCAGGGCGACGGTCAGCTAGGGTCACGGGGATAGGACGACCCGTAACAACGCGAGCGGCTTCAATCACCTGCTGAATTGAGAACCCCTTTCCATTTCCCAAATTGAAGACTTCTGTACTTCCCCCTTTAAGCAAGTGTTCCAAGCCCAGAATGTGAGCTTGTGCTAAGTCAGTGACATGGATGTAGTCCCGAATACAGGTGCCATCTGGGGTGTCATAATCAGTGCCAAAAACCGAAATACTTTCCCGCTTGCCCATCGCTGTCAACAGCACTAGAGGGATAAGATGGGTTTCGGGTTCATGATCTTCTCCTAAACGACCTTGGGGGTCAGCACCAGCAGCGTTGAAGTATCGAAAACGCACGGAGCGCAAGCCATAGGCATGGTCAAAATCGCTGAGTATTTGCTCCACCATCAGTTTAGTCATGCCGTAGGGATTGATTGGCTGCTGAGGCTGGTTTTCGGAAATAGGAATCTGTTGGGGTACCCCATAGGTGGCACAGGTCGAAGAAAAAACAAAGTTCTTGATTCCCGCCTCACACATTGCCTCCAGCAGCGTGAGTGTGCCTACCACATTGTTGCGGTAGTACTTGGCTGGGTGGCTTACCGACTCGCCCACATACGCATAGGCAGCAAAGTGCATGACAGCAGCAAATTCCCGTGTTTTAAAGAGCTGGTCTAGCAGTACCCGGTCTCCTATATCTCCCTGAATAATTTCTACTTTGAGGGCTGTCTCTACTAGATCTCGATGACCATAGACCAAATTGTCTAAGATTACCACCTCATAGCCTGCATCTCGCAGCGCCAGAACGGCATGGGAACCGATATAGCCTGCGCCGCCTGTTACCAAAATTGTAGGGTTTTCCATTAGAAGACTTTTGACGAAGTTGGTTACCGTTTAATCATTTTTCCTGTTAAGGAAACAGAGAGAAGAGTGAAGCCTGGAGGAAAGACCCAAGACTCTAGAGGTCAGGGAGCGACTTCAGCAAGCGAACACTGATAAAGCTTGGAACTTTAAGCTTCTGTTTGACAATTAACCAGCAGAAAAGTGGGCCCCCAATCAGATACCTTTTCCATAACCTGCGAGGTTCTGATATCAAACGATGCAACCATTCCAGCCCCAGCTCAGTTATCCATTTCGGGGCGCGTTTTTTATTGCCTGCTTCAAAGTCAATTGTTGCCCCGATCGCTAAAAATATCTTGATATTGGGTAACTGGTCTTTGTACTTTTGTATCCACTTTTCTTGCTTTGGCGCACCGACTCCTACGGCTAGGACTGTTGCGCCTGAGTTCTTGATTATTTCAATGATTTTCAAGCATTCTGCTTCATTCTTTTCAAACCCAAATGAAGGCGAGTGCGAACCAACAACAATCGCTCGACCAATTTTCGCATTTACCTTTTCCTGAGCTTGTGCTGCCACTCCCTCTTTTGCCCCTAAGAGGAAGATTTTAATATCCTCATTGTTTTTGTGATGTTCACAAAAAGCTGGGAAAAAGTCAGAACCAGAAATTTTTTCCTTTATGGGTGAACCCAAAAATCTAGAGACAAAGTAAAGAATTTTGCTGTCACATAATTTATAGTCAGCATCTGCATAAATATTAGCAAAGTCTGGGTCGTTGTGCAGCAAGATAATATGATCGACGTTGGGAGTAAAAACTACACCATGTTCTAGCCGATTCAGAACCTCGGACTCTGACAGATTGTCAATGTCTACATTCAATATTTTGACTTTGCTCATTAGTCATCTACCTTGCTTAGCAAAAATTTAACTTCTTTAGTAAACCTTACTTCGAGCCGTTATATAGGGTATCCGCGATAATGCGGAAGTTACGAAGCTTTCAGTAAATTTACCTCAGTGAAATTCTCTAGAAAGAGAGTAGATGCATGGCTACTATTTATTCACTCATCCTTAGATTCACAGGCTAATCACTCAATTCCGCAAAGCTGAATAAATATTGTCAATAGTATTTTTACTCATTGTTAAGCCACTCGATTCAGGCTGAGACAAATTATCCTCTTGTGAAAAGCGATCGCTTTTCTGACTTATAGGTTTTTCAAATCAATGAAGTACAAATTGATTATAGGATTGCACAGCAGTGCGCCCTTGAGTGTATTGCTGCTACAGATAGGTCAACTGCTGCGGGGACAAGCCCACGCAGCTTGTAACTAACCAGAAAAACTGGTCGAAACATACGGCGAATTGACCGTCGCCTGCTCTACCGACTCACTCGGAGCAGTAGAGAGAATGTAATCATCTTTGATGTTCGTCGCAGCATTAATATCGGCATGAGCCTTGAATCCACACGTTTTACAGTGGAATCGAGATTTGTGCCGATTCGTGCTGTGACGCTGTTTGCAACGGCTGCACTTCTGGGAAGTGTACCGAGCATCCACGTAACCAACTTGCTTGCCTTTAGCTTCAGCTTTATAGGTCAAAAATTGCTCAAGCTGATAGAAACTCCAAGAAGATATCCACTTGTTTACCTTCTTGTTTCTGCGTTGATTACGGATGCCTGACAAGTCTTCTAGAACGTAAGTTTTTACGTCATTAAGTGCAGCCAGTTTTTTACTTATACAGTGGTTGCAATCCCGCATGAACCGCTTCTCGCGTCCCGACATCGCTTTTAATCGACGTTTAGCGCTTCGAGTGCCTTTTTGCTGGAGTTTTTTGCGATTGTATAAGTAGCGTCGTTGGTTAGCTCTCACATTTGAGCCAGAGAAGAATTGACCATTTGAGGTTGAGACGATGTGATATAAGCCTCGGTCAATTCCTAAAACTTTCCCTTCCTCTTGTTTGGGTGGGTCGTCGGTTTCAAATACCAACCTCACCCAAAATTGTTTTGAGGGCTTGGAATAAGTAAGAGTTGCTGCACAGAAATCCCAAGTCTCAAATATTTCCTTGAAATAATCAGGAACATTGAGAATAATTGCAACTCGCTTACCGATGCAACTAAGCGTTAGCTGCTGTCCCCTGAGCGTCATTGTTCGCTTGTCGTATCTCAGGGCTGAGGTTGGCTTCTTTCTAGGAATGCGCTTGAACTTGGTAGCTTTGATAGCCTCAAGTGCATTATCCCGGATGGTCTGTACCAAAGCAGAAGGCACACAAGGATGCTGCAACCTTAATAGGTGATACAACTCCTTGTGTGCCTTGTTTTTGTTGTATGTCCTGTTAGCTAATGCCCAGTCAATGTGTGCATTGAATATTTCTGAACACTCGTTCATGAGTGGCAGGAAACGTTCACTTGGGAGATTGACTGGGATGCTAACAGTTCGCTTCATCAGGAAGTCCGTAATAGGCTTTCTGATGAAGTTCCTCCAAGCATAAGAATGACGCATTCATCGTCACTCCATCCGCTTTGTTTGAGAGACAACCAATGTTCTTGAACGATCTGAATATAATCGACAGCATTTCCAAATCTCCGTAGCTCCGATTGCCCCGCCTTTCATCTGCGACCACAAGGGTACGCAGTCTTCTCGGCGGGTTTAATAAAAAAAATCAAGGGGAAAGATAATTGATTCCTCTTCCCCTAAACTCAGCTAACTGCTTAGACAATGCCACAGACGCAACAGCTTAAAGCGAAATGATTTACCGCACATTTTTCAAACTATCAGTTTTATCAGCAAATAGGTCGGTAAAAATACTCAACACAGTGCGATCGCGTACTCGAATATTCGTGCTAACAGACATCCCCGATTGTAGGGCAATCTTACGGTTATTAATGAGTAGTGACTGCTGGTTTAACCGAACTTTGGCAGGAAAAGTATAGTACGGACGAATTTGATCAGGTGGTAACGCATCAGAACCAATCCAAACTAATTCTCCTTTTACATCCCCAAATTCACTAAAAGGAAATGAATCAATCCTGATATCGGTTGGCATACCTTCTCTCACAAAACCAATATCTTTATTAGTAAGATAAACTTTAGCAACTAGAGCATCTTCAGGAACAATTTTGAGAATCGGCTCAGTTGTATTCGTAACAAAACCAGGAGCGGAAGGTTTCATATCAAAGACTTTTCCGGAGACTGGAGAACGTAGCTCCTGATAGCCCAAATTCACCTTAGCTTGACTCAACTGGCTATCAATTTCCGTAATCTTCTGCTGATTGCCAACAATGAATTTATTGATCTGGCTGTCAATTTCAGCAAGTTGTTTTTCATTTGTGGCAATTTGAGTTGTTAAGTCTTTCTGAGAAAGAGCAACGGTATTTTCTAGCTGTTGCTTAGCTTGGGAAATATCTAAGTCCAGCCGTGCTTGTTCCTGAAGAAGCTGATCTACCTCGGCTTGACGGGTTTTTACCTCTTGTTCCTGCTTGAGAAACTGGATTCGGGGAACGGCCCCTTGCTCTGCTAAGGGCGTAATCTCATTCAGGATGCCCCGCTCAACCTCATAGCGACTTCTTGAATTGGCTAGCTGAACTTGATTCTGGTTGAGTTGTCTTTCTAGTTGTCCAATTTCTAATCGACTGGCAGCGACACGGGAATTGAGTTCTGCTGAAGAAAATCGCAAACGCTCCCGTTGTCCTGGAGTGAGATTAGCCCCCCTAGTATCACCATTAAGTTCGATGCGATACAGTTCGTTCTCAGCAATTATTGCTTTGCGACTCTTCGTAAGAGAAGCGAGTTCTGGTGGAATTTGTAGTTCTGATAGCTCTTGCTCTGTAATTGTGGGAGCAGCGGAATCATTCAGTTGACTGCGATAGAACTGATTTTCTTTAATTAAAGATGCCCGAATTTTGCTCAGAGACGTGACTTGAGCTTGAGTAGCTGTAGGGTCAAGGCTGAGGAGCAAATCGCCTTTCTCAACGTGCTGTCCCTCCTCGACATGAATTTCTGTAACGACTCCACCAACTGGGGCTTGAATTTCCTTCACCGTACCTTGTGGCTCTAGCTTACCTTGGGCAGGAACGGCTTGCTCAATTTTGGCAATGCTTGCCCAAATAATCCCGAAGGTTGTGACACCAACAATTGTCCAAAGAATTGCCCGTGACCAGTTTTTGGACTGTCGTAAAATTACAGATTGGTCAAATTTGCCGTTCCCATTGGTGTGGCTTTGGGGACGAACATTTTGTTCTGCTGTACTGACTTGAACACTGGGATTAGAAACAGATGGTGTTCCTAAAGCAAGTTTTTGGTTGAGTTTTAACCCATTTTGCTGGTTCATAGCGGTCAAGATAGTGTGAGGTAGTAGGGGAGTGTGGAGTAGGGGAGGCAGGGGGGAGGATAATAGGCAAAGTTTCTTCCCTTAAACGGCAGCTTCTTGTTGCCGATAGAGGCAATAGTAGCGACCTTTTTGAGCCATTAAGTCTTCATGAGTACCTTGCTCAACGATTGCTCCTTTATCCATCAGTAAAATCAGGTCAGAGTTGCGAATGGTGCTGAGGCGATGGGTGATGAAAAAGACGGTGCGTCCTTGATAGGCTTGAGCCAGATTGAGACACACTTGTCGTTCCGAGTCGTAATCCAGCGCACTGGTGGCTTCGTCTAAAATCAAGAGCTGGGGTGAGTGCAGAACGGTTCGAGCGATCGCAATTCGTTGTCGTTGTCCCCCAGATAGTGAGGAACCCCGCTCCCCAACACGAGTGTTGTAACCGTTAGGCAAGCTCATAATAAATTCATGCGCCACCGCTATCCTAGCCGCTTCGATGATTTCCTCGGAACTCGCATCGGGATTTGTCAGGGCAATATTCTCCTGCACTGTGCCATCAAATAGGAGTGTTTCTTGAGGAACAATCCCAATCTGACGCCGCAGTGAATACAGTTCTACCTTACCAATGTCATAACCATCAACGAGGATTCGCCCTGAATCCGCGTCATAAAGCCGGGGTAACAGCTTTGTGAGAGTACTCTTACCAGATCCACTCTGACCAACAATACCCACAAATTTACCGGCTGGGATTTCTAGGTTGATATTGTTCAACTGTAAAGGGCCAGTAGTCGCGAAACGAAATGAGACATTTTCGTACTTCACTGCACCCTGAACAGCGGGTAAGGGAATATTGTTACGGTCTTCTTCATCTGCTTCTTGCTGCGAATCAACGATATCACTGAGGCGTTCTAAGGATAGGGCTGTACTCTGGAAGTTTTGCCAGATTTGAGCTAAGCGTAGCAAGGGTCCCGTTACATAGCCTGCAATGATACGAAAAGCAATCAACTGTCCTAAGGTTAATTCCCCTGCAAGTACCAGATAGGCTCCGACCCACAGAACCAGCAAGCCAGAGAGTTTATTCAGAAAGTTGCTGGCTGAACTTGCGGCTGTAGAGGTTAAAACATTTTGGAAGCCTTCGCTGACATAACGAGCATAGCGCTCTTGCCACTTCCAACGCGATCGCAATTCAATATTTTGTGCCTTAACCGTGGAAATCCCCGATAAAACCTCTACTAAATAGGATTGCGTTTCTGCCTGACGTTCCGCTTTGGTGCGTAGCTGTTGCCGCACAATTGGCGAAACAACAAAGGTAAGAAACACAAATAAGGGAATCACTGCCAATGTCACCAACGTCAGCACCCAACTGTAGATGAACATGACGACGATGTAGACAATCGAAAAGACAGCATCTAACACAACGGTTAAGGCTGTCCCGGTGAGAAACTGGCGGATATTTTCTAACTCATTAATACGAGTTGCTAATTCTCCAACCGGACGGCTTTCAAAATACCGCAAAGGCAAGCGCAACAAGTGATCTATAATTTCTGAACCCAACGCGAGGTCAATCCGGTTTGTCGTATCAACAAACAAGTAGGTGCGTAGACTCGTTAAAACTGCCTCAAAAATCGCGACGACAACCAGGAAAACTCCCAAGACATGCAGGGTATCGATGCTGTTTTGAACAATAACCTTATCGATGATGACCTGAATCATCAACGGATTCGCTAGACCAAACAGTTGCACAAAAATGGAAGCAATCAACACTTCCCCTAAGACTTTGCGGTAACGAATCAGGGAAGGGATAAACCAGTTCAGTCCAAACCGCTGCTTCGGTGTGTCTTTAGTGGGTTTGAGTAGTAGAACTTGCCCTTCATCACCCCAATTGCTGATGAACTTGCCGGGTTTGATGCGCTTAATCCCACTGGTGGGATCAGCTAACACTATTTCCCGTTCGCTACTTTCATAAAGAACAGCAAAGCTATCTTGCCAGTAGATCAAGGCTGGCGTAGGTAGGCGACTGACTGCAACCCCAGGTACGTTTACCAGTTGGGCACTCAATCCCATCATGTCAGAGATCGCACCACAGTGCTGGAGGGAAAGTTTGCCGTGGCGTGACTGCTGGTTGGCAATGACGCGGCGGATTGTATCGCGCCGGAAGGGCATCCCAAAATGCTGACAGAGCATTTGGAAGCAAGCTAAGGTTGAATCAACTGGGCCTCTACCGCGAAAAACAGGATAGTTTCGCTTCCCTTGCGGCTCATCATCAACAAAGTTCTGACCAGTGGATGCCTCGGCGTAAGGGATTTCTTCGAGAGTGAGGCTAGTTGCCAGCGATTCAGGTAAGGATGTTTCGGTGTTTGGGGAAAGCAGGTTAGCTGGAATGCCGACTAGACGAGTGTTTCCTGACCCTTTCACTTCTAGCGCAGCAACGGCTTCAGCATTGAGACAGGAACCAACGGGTAAATTGGTTGACCCCCCACCACTAACGAACCATAGCCGATTGCGATCGAGTTGGTCATACCTCCTACCGCGTGACAAATTGCAGATTACTGCCTCTGACCAAGCTTCGAGGGTTAATTCTTTGAGATTGGCATCACCAGTGGCTCGTCGCTCTAGTTCTGCACTTAAGAGGTCGAATAGTTCTATTAGGGCGCAATGTGATCGGAAGGCGTTGGCAAATTCGGCTTCTGAGTCCAGTAGGGCAAAGAAGTCAGTCGCATTGATGGTGAGACATATGACTTCTGTAGAAGCGATCGCTGTTTCGCAAGGGACTCCCCGAAGCAAACTCACCCAGCCAAGGATTTCTCCAGGTTGCAGCAACTTCAGCGTGATTGGGGCAGGACGACGGGGTTCGTAAGCCAACAAACGAGCTTGCCCTTCATAGAGAATGGCGACCTGATTGGGCATTTTTTCCTTCATCACAATCGCCTGACCCATGCGGTAGCGAAGCAACTGGCATTGTGTTGACAGTTTTGCTCGTGCTGCCGATGACAAGCAATCAAACGGAGGCAGGCTAGCTAAAAATTCTTGAATGGTTGTCGTATAGGTCATTGGTCAGATAGCATTTAGCCCTTAGCTTTAAGATTAGGATATATAGGATTCAGACGTTCTTCGATCTCTATTAACTTTAAATAAAGCTTTCCTCCGTGTACTTCTTAACAAAAAGTTTAAATCGAGGATTGGGAAAAATCCTTCGTCTGCTAACTATCTACTGGTAAGCAGATGATAGGTATTACAGTTCTTGCAAACGTCAACTTTTGGGATGTAGCTGTAATATTTATCACTCTTTTCTTTGCTATTTATGCAAGAGACTTCATGAACTGTCATACAGAACTGTCAATATGAAAGTCTCTTTTCCCCAATTACCCGTCGCCAGTTCCCACGTTCAAGACGATCTATTGTTTTCCTCGGAAGGGAATCGCTACTGGAGATTCTGTCTCCTGCTTTGCGATCACAAGGCATTAGCAAATTCGGGTTCTGAATCCAGTAGGGCAAAGAAGTCAGTCGCACTGAAGGTAATGCACAAGGCTTGTGTAGATGCGATCGCTGTTCACAAGGTACTACCCGCACCAAGCTCATCTAGCCAATGATTTTCTCCAGGTTGCAGTAATTTCAGCGTGTTCGGGGTAGAACGACGGAGTTTATGAGCCAATAAACGAGCGTACTCTTACCTAGAGAATAGCAACTCGATTGGGTATTTCTCCCTAATCACAATTACTTATCCCATGCCCTAGCCAAGCAACTGGCATTGTGTTAACAGTTTTGTTCGTGCTGCCGATGACAAGCAATCAAATGTAGGCTAGCTAAAAATTCTTAAATAGTTGTCGTATAGGTCATTGGGCCAGAGCAGGATTAGCACGTCACCTTTAACCCTAGGATAACAAGTGTGACGCTTGTTGAAGCTCTGTTTAATTATTTTGTTATGTATACAGAGCGCTTCCACAACTTTAAAGGTTAAAAGCCAGTAGTTTCACGGAAGAAGTGGTTTCATTCAATGCTAAAGGCAAGTCGTTTCACAGAAGGATTGATGTCATTTCTTGAATATTTTGAAGAAAAGATTAGTCAAAAGGCATGAATTTCAATGAAGGCTTTTTTGCCACAAGGGTATTAAAGTTGTATTGTTTTTGGAGCTTTGTCAATAATTTTATTTCTTAAAAAATTATCCCCGTTGGAGACAACCACCAACTGGCACAAGAAAATGCTTCAACTACTACAGCGTTTTTGTGATCGCCTCTGGCACAGGTTCCGGTATTGTTGGTAGCAACATTAATACTGTAAGCGATCGCAAATTCTGCTGTTGAAGGGATTTTGCTGGAGAATGTGATGGGACAAGTAGCGGTTACTCGCAACTAAATCAATTAATGACCTACAGCTAATTGTTGATTTAGTTGTTCAGAAAGCCAGGTATTGAAGCACTCATTCAGCAGTCGTTGACACATTGGTGCATCAAGCTGAGCAGGTATAAATTTTTCTAGGCGGACAATAACAAGCCATTCCCCTAACCGTGTTGGAGGGCATAGTTGACCGGGTTTGGTTATCCGCAGCATTTGGGCAAGTGTGGGGTGAGGTGTACTCAGCTCAACGGGACCAATTAACCCACCAGTTTGCGCTTCTGGTCCTTGGGAATACTCTCGTGCCAAATCAGCAAACGAGTGTTCTCCTTCCTCAATTCGGAAGTAGAGTTCCTGGGCAATTCCTGGGTCTTGAGTGCGAAGCAGGGAGTAGATAACTCGGTCTAACTGAGCTTTGCGGCTCAGAAAATAGGATTCTAATTTATGCCCCCAAGTGGCTTGTTTAAATTTTTCAATTCTCAGCCCGCGTGTCGCTAGGGCTTCAAGCTGTACTAAAGTCATTCCCTGCCGTGCTGCCCACGCTTGTTGAGCGGCTTCATCAGTAATTTGATTTTGCTCAAAGAACTGCCCAGAGGCTTTTGTCTTTTCTTCAGGTGTACACTCTACTGATGCGATCGCTTGATCAATAATAATTTCCCGTAGTAAGGGCGGTAGTAGCTGGTAGCCAGCTAATAAGGGAATAATTTCTTCTACTGTAATTGTGCGATCGCCAACTCGTAAAACTGTGGTCATTCCAGAACAATTATCTTCCTTTATGAATCGTTTGTGGAACCCAGGAAGTACCACTTCATTATTTTATAGCAGGAAGCCGTCAGCTATCAGCTTTGGTGTTTTCCTTGCTCTGCCTAGGTTTCACACACCTGAGCTGTATCTAGAAAGAAAGGAAAACCGCTATATTGTGTCAACTCCACGAGAAGTTCACCGCCTTGTTAAGAATTTAGGCGAAAACTTAACTACAGATGAAGCGTTCTTAAGCAATATAGCTACCAAATTAAAGTGGGACAATCAGGGTGATGAGGAGGTAGGGAAAATGTACATAGAGACTCCCCCCATCACCCCATCGCCCTATCAAGCTGTCCCGTCTTAAGTGGATAGCCGCTATACTTATCTCGTTTGCCTAATGGCTACGCTCATCCTTGCTATATTGCTGCCATCGCCGCGAAGCAAAGCCCAAAACACCAAGTGCTAGTACACCCAGGACAGAAGTCGGTTCAGGAACATCGGTAGCAGGAGGCGTGCTAGCTATCACCACATCATCGACTAATAATCCTGCTTCGTCCAACCCATCACCCAACTCAGCGACGCCAATGCCTAGGGTGTATGTTCCCGCTGTCGTGAAGGTATAGCTGAAAGTTTGATATCCCGTTTGGTAGCGAAACTTGGTTAGGTCTATTAGAGACTCTGGAAATGTTGAGTATGTATCGGCAAGGACTGTCGCCGAGAGTGTGACAAAGGCGAAGTCGTTATATTCTTCTTCTGCCTCCTTGAACTCCGTGAAGAAATTCCAATCAAATGTCAAAGTATCTCCAGATTCTACCGTCAAGGTGGTTTTTATCGCTGAACCTTCAAATACTTCCCCTTGTCCGATCTCATCTAAGTCAGTCATTTCTAGACCAAGAAAGGCTGCTAGTCCAGCGGCATTGTCCTGACAGCTTTCTTCAGAACCTGGGCAGAAGGTATCTAACAGAGCTTGCTGAGTTCCTTCCGTTGGGCTAGTACCAAATTCAACCGTTTCTATAGAAGTTTGACCAAACGTTTGCCAACCGCTAAAGTCGCCCGTCTCAAAACTACCATTGAGAACTGCAGCTGAGGATGAACCAGCACTAAATAGACTTGCCAGACTCAGGAGGCTAACGATACCAGCTTTTATAGAGAAATGCATGGAGGATGTGGAGAAAAACATAGATTTCTTTCATGCTTAGAGCTGGAGATTGACAATAAGAAGATTTCCGATTGCGATCGTAATATCCCAATGCAAGAAAATTTCTCCTAGTAGAGGCTGCCAATCTCTCGTAACATCCCTGCTTTCAAAAATCCTGTGCTTTGTTTATAAGTAAATACTGACCTACTTGAGATTGCTCTGCTAGTGAAACTACGTAATCTTCACCAATTCAATATAATTAGGGGTTCGAGTACGGGTAATCATTTCATGGTTGTTAGCAAACATACTAAATTTTTGTTAGACTTTAATCCTAAACATTCAGGGAATTGCATCTATTAGATTGTGATAAAAATTTTGAAGGATTTCATAAAGTTCTCATGAATATTTTGTGAGTTTTTTATAAAGCTATTTATGAAATCCTTATAAAGCCCAAACAATTCTCTTCATCATTCCTTTACATAGCACTTCTCGTATCAGTGAGGTACATCTAAGTTTCTTGCCTATTCCCCATTCCCAATTCCCGAAAACCTAGAAATTTGTACCTCATCCACTACATACGCTTAGCGCATAAAGAAGCAAAAAAACGCCTCTCCTCCACTCCCTACTACCCACTCCTCATGTCTTAGATAGAGCGAAGAGGGTAGACAGAACTAGGAAGGAGGAGAGGCGGTTTTGAAGAACGCTCCGAACTCTAATTGTTAAAGCCTAGACAATCACGTTGCTACCAACAGATAAAGACTCTATTGTCACATTTTCTAAGATAGCCATTGTTCTGAATGCGTGGAAACCATCGACTCCATCAGGATCGATTTGCACTCTGGCATCTGAGCCAGTCTGCACAAATTGCAGATAGCCGTCGGCAATGGGGTCAATCCCCTGATAGCCAATCTCTGCAAACACATCCGTCAAGACAACCATATCTTGGTTGGGGTTAAAGTCAGTGATTTTGTCAGTCCGGTCACTAAAGCTTTCGTAAACGAACTGGTCAAAACCCGCCCCACCTGTCAAGGTGTCACCGCCAAGACCACCGATGATAATATCGTGACCACTAGTACCTATGAGCGTATCTCGACCATTAGACCCTATGAGGGTGAGGATAGTGCTATTCGTACTAACCGTCATCTTGTCACCTCAGCTATGCTGATAACTACATTTTGTACAACCACGTTTAAATCTGTTGCTATTAGCTTTTCTGGAATAGCCATCGTTCTAAGGCAAAAGCATCATTCAATACCATTGGAATCAATTTGAACACTAATATCCGAGCTATCCTACAGTAATTGCAGATAGCTATTGACAATTTGATCAGCACCCTGATGGCAAATTTCATAAACACCTGTGAGGATACTGCCATTCGCCGTAATACTCGACTCATTATCCCCGGCTGTGCCGATGATTTCAGCAAGTGACATAGGCATCTATAGGAAGAATGGAGAGCGAGTTAATCTGCCCCCTACAAATCCACTAGTGGTTAAAGCAAGGCTTGTGCTTTCACTAGCCTGAGTTTTCTTCTTTTTTGATACGTTCATCGACAACAGTGGTACGCTTTGGTTTTTTTGAGTGTAGTTACCCCAGTTGCACCCTAATTGTGCTGCGTCTTGATAGCGATCGCAGCACTCTAGGCAAAGCCTTGCTGAATTAACAGGTTGTTTGTTCCGTACTATCACGGAAAACTCAATCACAATCTAGATTTGCCAGCCTGTAATTCCATACTCTCACGAGAGAGACACCTAAGATTTTACTGAAGAAGCGTCAACAGAATGAGGAAAAGCTTTCTTTTACGCCAAAAAACAGGCATCTTTACTGAAATTTCATAATTACCTGGGTAATTATATGAGAATTGTGAAGTCAGCCCTCGTTTTAGCAAATTTTCAAAGTTTGATTGTTTTTGCTCCTGTGCTTCCATTGCCGCTTGTTCATCTCCAAAACAGTTGGAGGCAAGTTTGCAGAGTTTCACGATCGCTCGTTGTACCAACTTGGTCAACTCTGTGGTACTGATTCATATTGGTAAAGTCGAAGTGGGAAGGTTATGGAAGCAAGATGCGATCGCACAGGGATATATCCTAAAATACGACTCACGCCACAGCCAAAGTGGCTCGTTATTTCTCGTACTTCAAAATTTAAGTGGAACCCCCAATCGATCGCATTAAGCTTTCTCAAAGCGCTAAAGACCAACTCACCAAACTCAAACGCAACACCAAAATTGACCAATGGAACATCCTCTGCCGTTGGGCATTCTGTCGTTCCCTCGCTGAACCCAGCATCCCCTCACCTGTCCCCATTCCTCAAGACAGCAATGTAGAAATGAGTTGGCGTGTCTTCGGAGGAGACATCGCCGATATTCTACTCATTGCCCTTAAACAACGCTGTCATAATGATGGCTTGCCTCTTGATAAAGATACCCTGGCTACCCAATTTCGCCTCCACCTGCATCGAGGTATTGGCTATTTGGCAGGCGATTCAAATCTTAAAAAGATTGAAGACTTGATTGCTGTAGCTATGCCGCCTCAGAGAGTGTTGTAAAAAACTATGGCAAATCACTTTAGTGCGTCGAGACAAACCAGTCGATGAGTTTTCGGGCAATGCTCAGTTTAGGAGGAATCTGCGGCAAGTTGTGCTTGCTAAACCAAGCGGCATCTGCCAGTTCTTCTGGTTCAATCACAATATCACCACTGGCATAGGTGGCTGTGAATCCAATCATCAGCGAGTTCGGAAACGGCCAGGGTTGTGAACCAAAATAGCGAATGTCTTTGACCTCGATCCCGACTTCCTCGCGAACTTCCCGCACCACTGTCTCTTCCAAGGATTCTCCCGGTTCCACGAATCCAGCGAGTACACTGTACATTCCGGCTGGAAATCGAGGGGCACGAGCTAATAATAGTTCTTCACCACGAGAGATGAGCATAATGACCGCAGGCGAGAGACGAGGATAATTAACTAATCCGCATTTAGGACAACGCTTGGTACGTTCATGGGGTAATTGCGTTGTTGGAGTTGCACAGTGTCCGCAGTACTGATGAGTACGATCCCATTCCACAATCTGAATAGCCCGACCACTCAGCACAAACAAGTCTTCGTCTAACATTCCATACAATTCTCGCAGTCCCCGGAAGGTCAAGCCATCAGGTGCGATCGCATCCTTGGGTAATTCCGCCGAATAACAAGGCTGATTATCCAGGGTACCGAGAAATTGAGTCCGCACGGGCACCAAGCCAATCTCTGACAAGCTGATTAGGTTGGGAATCGTGCTGAGTGTTCCTTCAGGGCGAACTAGCAACTTATTGCCGACAAACGCGAACCACCAAGCAGGTTCAGACTGTAGTGCCGGGTGAGTAATGCCAGGGATGAAGGTTCTATGCATATCCACTCTTAGTGCGATCGCGTAACGTACCGCAGACAATCGCCTTCATCGTATCACTGCAATTAAGCCCTGAGTTGTTCTTCTGATGGTTCACCATCTTTGTGCTGCTTTGTTTCATTCAACTCGCTGGAGTTCTTGCTAACTCCGGCACTTGAAGGTTCAATTATCTTGGTTTCGTGTGCTGTGGTGTTCAATAATTTGGCGGAAGATCGCAGTTATCCTCAACACTGGTTTTAAGTTTGTTACTCTTGAATCCTGATTGCTGGTCATTGATTTGGCTTGCGTTGGACAACGGCTGTCACTATGCCGATGCCGAAGGCTCCGAGTAGGGCAAAGCCTAAGAATAACTGGCTGCCTTCAAATATTCCTGCTCCTGCTGCGACCCAAAGTGGCTTGGCAATAAGAATGCTGGCAATTAGGGCTATCAAATAGCTTTGCCAACGGGTTTGGGTGAGTCCTACGGCATAAGCTGCAAAATCAAATAGTCCTGTCATTAAAAAGCCCGTCATTAGGAAAAAGTTGCCTTCCAAATGTCGTTGAGCGAGGCGATCGACTTTTTCCATAAATTGCTGACCGACAAACCGTTCAACTAAACTACGTCCGTAGCGACGAGCAATGTAGAAGTTGAATGTACAGGACAATAAATCGGCTAGAGCAACCACCAGTAATCCCTGAACAAACCCAAACAAACCGCCTGCTAAAATTGCATAAGCTGTTCCTGGAAGGACTGGCAAAATGATGCTGGTAAACCGCAGTCCGAACACGATCACAGGTGCCCAGATGCCAAAGCGCTCAACCTGTTCTCGAACTTGCTCAATGCCATATTTGTTGAGCAGCCAAATCGCTAAAGCAATGAGAACCCCAATCAGAACCCATCGAAGAATTTTCATCCATTTGTACTTCATGCGGCTCAACCACTCGAATCTATCTGGTATGGTGGCATGAAATTGATGCACCGTGAGGAAAGCGCGATCGCTCTGTTCATTTTTGCTTGCGATCAACTTTACTGGTACTGGAGGCGATCGAATAGCGTACCATAAGCTAGTTATTCGGCTTATGACCCACTAAGTCATGCCTGTTGCAGACACAACCTTTGACGGGATTTTCAGCGAACCGATTGGTGAAATCTGACGGGGAAGTTTGAAAACACGCCCTAGGGCTGGATAATTCTGCGACGGTCTCGATTCTGGATCTCAAACGCGAAATTGAGTCAGTAACCAGGCTCCCACCTGAGATTGATCCGTTTCTCGACTACGGCGGAGGGCTTCTTCTAAAATGGCGATTGTTAGTCCTGGTAATTCCTGAGATACCTGAATGCGTTTACTTCCCTGATCGGCAACCGCATAGGCGAGAATTTGGGTATTTTGCACATCTACCACCCAATATTCAGCCACACCTAACTCTTCATACAGTGCCCGTTTCGTTCCCACATCATCTAACAATGAAGTTTTGGCAACCTCAATCACTAAATTTGGTGCCGGATACTCATCAAGATTAACAATCCCCGTACCTGATGGAATAGCCTGAGCGCTATTACCAATGTAATAAGACACATCCGGCTGACATTCCCGGACACCTGGTTTACGAAAAGTAGTGGTGTCTAAACCTCTTAACGGAATACCTTTAATTGTTGCAAACAGATTAACTGCCAGGATAATTACAACATGATCCTGTCCATGATCAAAACTGACTGCTGACATCTCAATCCTCATGTGACCCTTGTAGTAGTAGCCCTTCGCCTTCTCGTAAATCGGGTCTTCAATGGTGCGGGCATACTCCTCCCATGAGGCTGCTACCCATGTATCTGTGCGTGGTCTGGTTTGTAACTCACTCATGGTCTAACCCTCCCGCCAAAACGAAAACTTCTAAGTTCCCTGCCTATTCGTATTAACGATAGGAACGCTCAAGATTGAAACTGCGACAACAACCAAGCACTCACTTTGCCATGATTCATTTGCCGACTACGCCGGAAGGCTTCTTCCAATAGCGCAATATCCAAACCTGGAAGCACCTGGGACTGGTCAATTCTGCGACTGCCTCGATTATGGATCTCAAATGCAAGTACCTGAACATTTTGAACATCAATAATCCAATACTCACGGACTCCGAGTGATTCGTAGAGTAGACGTTTCTCACCTTTATCATCTGCCAGGGAAGAATAGGCAACTTCAATTACGAGGTCAGGGGGTGGGTAGGTATCGAGATCGATGATGGTTGCATCCCAAGGCACCGTTTCCGCGTTAGCACCTAGATAAAACGAGACATCCGGTTGCGCTTCCTCATAGCCTGTCTTGCGGTAAGTGCAGTTGTCGTGACCGTCCAAATCAATGTTTCGAGTACTTGCAAAGAGTGCGATCGCAGCAATAACAATAAAATGGTCGCGAGAATGGGGGTTACCAAGCGCCGACATCTCCAACCTCATGCGTCCGTTATAGTAGTAGCCTCTGGCTTTTTCAAAGGCTGGATCGCCAATCGCCTTTATGTACTCGTCCCAGGTAGCATTCACCCAGGTATCGGTTGGTAGTTTCGCTTGTAGTTGGCTCATAACAACCATGATTGGCTACCGCTCACTGACATCTTAACGTAGGGGCGATCGCACACTCTGGATGTAGAGAATGAACAGTCAGAGCGATCGCTTCTCGTCTACGACAGACGATACTATCGAATTAGAGATTAGCATCCCAATGTTGATGGTATGGGGTTATTGAACGAAGCCTCACCCCATTGAAAGCTAGCGAGGACGGATAAAATTGGAACAACAACTACAGAGCCAACTACCTCAGCAAGCGATGGACGCGATAGTGTCCCGCTTCGCGATCGCAGAGTTTTGCCAACGGTGGCAAATCAAGGAATTTTACTTATTTGGTTCGGTATTACGAGAAGATTTTCGCCCTAACAGCGACATTGATATCATGGTGAATTTTGAGGCAGATGCTCCTTGGGGTTTGCTAGAGTTCGTTCGGATGAAACGCGAACTAGAAACCCTTTTACGGCGTGAGGTTGACTTAGTTACAAAGAAGTCGATTGAGCAAAGCCACAATTGGATTCGTCGCCAAGAAATTTTAGGCACAGCTCAGGTTGTCTATGTCTCGCGATAGTGCATCCCTACTTGATATTGTCAGAGCTGGGCAATTAGTATTGCAGTTTGCTCAAGGACTCAATCGAGAACAGTTAGCATCAGATGTACTGAGGCAATCAGCAATTCTCTACCAAATCTCGATTATGGGAGAGGCAACGAAACGGTTATCTCGCGAGTTTCGAGAGCAACATCTAGAAGTGCCTTGGGATGATGTTGCGGGTATGCGAGACATCATTAGTTGATTAACCATCTCTTCGGATGAATTATCGGCAGCTAATTTCAGCAAGATATTCTGCTTCGAGGCGATCGCATTCCTCTTCATAAGCGGCAAATTCCGCATCTAGCAATTCTTTATTGGCGTAGTAGTAAGCTATAGCTGCATAGATTCCACCAAGAGTTAGGTGTGGTTTATTTTCCAGAATTTCTTCGGGAGTCACACCTGCCCTAATCTCATTTACTATGTACTGAATCGTGATACGAGTACCAGCAATCCGGGGACGCCCCCCACAGGTTCCCGGTGTACGAAGAATCAGCGTACCAATGTCAGTCAGGGTTTGCATAATCTGCTTGCTGAATCTTGGTCTGATCGTAACTCGTTGAGCTATCATCAAGTGCGATCGCACAACCTTTTCCCAAATCTCCTCTAATTAGCTGTGCTAAAGGCTTTACAACTATGGCAAAGTTTGACGCTTAATGACTTTTCAGTCGATGTCATCAGGTAAGTCGTCAATCGACATTCCAGCTTGTTCGAGAAGTTCTTTCAATCGTTTGATTTGCCCTAGAGAAAGCTTCAGTTGGTGTGCGCCTCTTTCATGATTGCCAAGCGTCTTGCGGGTTATTCCCAAGTCGCTAGCGAATTCTTCTTGAGTCATCCCTAAACGCTCACGCACTTGCTTGAGACTGGGTAAATTGGGGTTGCTATTTGAGTTTCTATCGTCTACCATCTTACCTAGCGATGGGTAAAGTTTACCCATTGGAACATAAAAATAATGGGGAAACGCCTAGAGGAAGTTTCCCTGTTTCTCTATCGGTAGTTTCTCATACCAGGCAAGTCCGCCAAGAGTTTTAACTCTTGGCTCATAGCTCAAGTCCACTCAAGTGGGCTGAAATTCTGGTGGATGTGTGGAGTAAGGAGGTGATGCCTAGACGATTATCAGGAAATTACTAGCTCGTACTGTTTCAAGTCTTCCATGAATAAAGGGCGATCTGCGCTTTCGCAGCAGCGCTTCGCTATCGCGCCTTTGGCAAAGTGTAGGCGGTAAGCAAAGCCATGCCCTTAGGCTTATCGCCCCTCTGTAATTAGTAATTACAAGAATCATAGCAATGAAACATTCACAATGGCTTCGCCTCAAAGCTGATGCGGACAGGATTGTTGCGGCTTTAAGAGCTGACGGTTTCCAGTGCCGTAAGCACACACACGGCTTGTCTTGGCATTTTCGCAAAGATACAGTTTCCTATACCCTGGCTTGGCTACCAGCGCCAGTGGGTGAATGGAGTTTATTACCCAGCGATGGCACACCAGAGCGATCGCAACTTCTATCACAGATTCACTCTATATTGGAGCATCGGGGCTGTGGTCGGAGTGTAGAGACGCACCCTGGCACACCTCTAGAAGATTTTCCGGCTAAAGGCGTTCAGCTTTGCTGTGCCGAAGGCAATCGCATTTGGAATCAGCAGAATTACCCTTGGACACTCGTGAGGCTCTTGCCAAACGCTCAACACTATACAGTAGCTCGCTTCTATAGCCGCGCCGAGGCTGAAAATCATAAGCGCTTTCTGGCAAAGTGGATGCCAGCGGCAGAGTTCGAGATCATGTTCGATGACAACTGAGACGGCTGATAATTGAGTCAGATCACCCCTTGCCGTAACGATAGGGAACTTGCCGCTCATCCACCACCTCAAACGCTAGATTACCCCGCTTCGCCCAACTCGTAGCACGACAATGGGGGTTGCCTGTTTCAGAAAATGCGATCGCACCAATTACTCTAACCCTCACCCCTTTGCAATCGACAGTGCAGCCGCAAGAAGCGGAAACAATGATTTTCCCGTTGAAGTTCAAAGAGAAGCTTTCTACTCCTGCGAGGAGTGGTTGCTGTCCGAGTTGAACAATCACGCGAGAGTTGCCATGCCACCTAAAAAAGAAAACAAGGGATGTGGATGTGCGAGTATTCCACTTTCATTAGTCCTAGTTTTGTTAGGTGTTGGTTATTGGGGCTTTAGGCATCTAGATAATCTAGGTAATCTAGGTAATTTAGGTATCAGCCAATTTTTACCAAATAATCAACAACCAACCACTCCCAATTTGACTCCGGTGCCGACACCGCGTGTACCTGT
The DNA here is from genome assembly GCF_059505465.1 of Symplocastrum torsivum. Lineage (NCBI taxonomy): Bacteria > Bacillati > Cyanobacteriota > Cyanophyceae > Oscillatoriales > Microcoleaceae > Symplocastrum > Symplocastrum torsivum. The sequence goes on from NZ_JCACKQ010000129.1 coordinate 49,668, forward strand.
TGCCAATTCTCCCCTGTCACCAGTTATTCCAACTGGGACACCAACAACCAAACCACAAGTTCCATCATTAGCCGTAACCCCGAAGAAATCACCATCACCTCAAACTCCTTGGGAGAAAAAGGAAATCAGGGGAATTTATTTAAGTCGGTATCAAGCAACTAATAATGCTAGCCAACAAATGATTCGCGAACGAGTTCGTTATTATCGCCGTCAAGGAATAAATACAATTATTCATGGAGTGTGGGGCAATGGTTGCACGATGTATAACAGTGATGTTATGCAGCAAACATTTGGATACAAAAGCTGTCCCAACCAATTCCAAGAACAATGGTTAGATTGGTTGATTGATGAGGCGCACAAGCAGGGAATGCAAGTTCACGCCTATTTCGAGAAGGGGATTAAAATCGATAAAAATAGCCCAATCTTTGACGAAGCAATTTCTAAACGATGGCTTGTGCCTGGGGTCGATAAAACCTACGCTGGCATTGAGCATTATGTACTGGATGTGGAGAACCCAGAGGTTGCTAATTTATTCAAAAAAATCTCAGTAGAGTTCGTCAAAAAGTATCCAACTATCGATGCGGTTCAGTGGGATGATTACTTAGGTTATCATGCTGATTTACCCGGCAAAGTTGCTCGCACGACCCATTTGACTAATTTTGTGCGGCAAATGAGAGCTGATATAAAGAAAGCTAATCCAAGGGTAAGTTTCGACCTTTGCCATCATAATCCTTATTGGGGTAAACGTTATTTTGCGGCGGATTGGCAAAATTGGGATGCTGATCGAGTTTTCATCCAAATTTATAACGATGCTAACTTTAACCAAGAGCTAGGTTATGCCGAAAACTATGCAGGAGTAGCCATTTCAGAACAGCAATTGTATCGCTTAAAAGAACTGGTTAATAATCCCAAAATCAAGAGTATTTTAGTGTTTCCCACATCGGGAAAACCCGAAGAGACTGCTGCTTCGATCCAAAAGTTTACTCCAATGAGTAACTAGTGCAAGAAGTCGCGCCAAACGGATAGACCCCAAGAATCTTCGAGACTCAGGTAGACAGCTTGCTCTCTCGGTCGATTGAGGTCAAACTCAAAACGCGATCGCTTAACAACAATCTGCGTATCAACAACCGTTGTCCACATTGCCGTAAAGGGGTCTTCTTCACGAGTGCGATCGCTTTCACTCACAGCTAGGAGTGGAGCCACTTCCGCTCGGATATCATGACCATCATGAAGTGCTACAGCAACAAGAGGGCTATTCCCCTCCCTCAAAATCCAACTGGGTTGTATCACTTGTGTTTCAACAACTAACACTAATAATCCTCAATACTCCTCCTTTGCAGCTCTAGGCGAAAGCTTGTTGTGTTTCCATTTGTTGACAAATCCATTCCACAGCGGCTGGTAAGTCAGCGGCAATATAATCCGGACGAGTATGGTGCTGGTACTTGCCACTGAGTACATCTTCACCAAAACCAGTTTGCACTAGGATTCCGGTACAACCAGCATTGTGCGCCATATCGACATCAGTCGCCTTATCCCCAACCATAAAACTCCGGCTTAAGTCCAAATCATGCTCCCAAGCCGCAGCAACGAGCATCCCAGTGTTGGGCTTGCGCCAGGTACTCCAGCGCGTAAAGTCTGGGTTAGTACCTCCTGCCTGGGGACTCAGGTAGGGACAGTAGTAGAGCGCGTCTAAGTGAGCGTCCGCTTCCACTTTTAGGAGTTGGCAAAGGCGGTGGTGGAGGGCATCGACATGCTCAACGGCATAATACCCTCTCGCTGGTCCCGATTGATTGGAGACCAGCGTACAAAACACCTGCCGCTCATTCAGTTGCCGCACAGCCTGGGCAGCACCGGGAATTAACTGTAAGTCCTCAACTCGGTACAGATAACCTGCTTCAATGTTCAGGACACCATCTCGATCAAGGAATACTGCTGGTTTAGCCACGCCAAATTTGCTCTAAGACAGCTTCGGGTTTGATATCTTTGATCGCTCCGGTTGGGGATTGCACGGCAACACATTTATCACTTTCTGGGAGGAGTTTTTTCGCATCTGTTGGACCAAATAGGGCAATTGTGTAAGTTCCAACAGCAACGGCTAGATGCATAGGCGCACTATCTGTACACAGCATCAAATTCGCCCCAGCAATCATTGCTGCCAATTTACCAATATCTGCTGGTGAGGTAACTTTCAAATCGGAGCGGGATTGCATCATGGCGGCAATCAATTTGGCATCTTCGGGACCTTTAAGCAGCACGATGGGTAGTTCTGGTTGTTTTTGTTGAATGTCGTCAATGATTCGTTGCCATTGCTGCACTGGGTAAATCTTGTCGATGCCTTTCGACTGAGCGAGTTGGCTCGAACCGCCATGAATGAGAATGTAACCCGTTTCTGTAAAACCTAAACGTTTCTGTTCCCCCTCTGCCCAGTCAATGTCTGACTTAGGAAGCGAGAGGGATAGTTCTGGGCAGGGGGAGTCGAGTCCAAAACCTCGGATGAGGTCATGGTACATACAGGCGGCATATTGCTGAGTTTTTAGCGGCACCGTGCTGGTAAAAAACCACTTCCCAGCATTGGCACTGTAGCCAATACGGGTAGGAATGCCACTCATCCAGAGCAACAGTCCGGTTGACCTGCGGCGTCCTAGGGTTAGTGCCGCATCGTATTCGCGATCGCGGATGATCCCCAGCAAGTTACCAAAGTCCGCAGGGCCGTTGCGGTCTTTAAAATCAAACGTCAGAACTTCATTAACAGAGCCTGAAACCCGATACGCCCCTTTAGCTCGCGGTTCCACAATGACATCGATGTCGGATTCGGGGTAGTACCGTTTTAGGTCATCGAGGGTAGGAAAGAACAGAATTTGGTCGCCAATTCCACCGGGGACAAGGGCTAGTATTCGCATCTCAATTGATTGAGCGTATTTATCAGCTTAATTTTAAGGGAACATATACTAGCTAAACAGAGGAATATTGTGCATTTATTAATTCCAGCGGCAGGAATGGGGCGACGAATGGGAAGCGATCGCAATAAGCTTCTCCTTACACTATTAGGTAAACCCCTACTTACGTGGACTCTTCAAGCCGCTGAGACAGCCAAAACTATTAACTGGATTGGCATTATCGGACAACCTACAGACTATCCAGATTTTAAAAAGATTCTTGCTGACGTATCGCTAACCAAGCCAGTGGAGCTAATTGTGGGTGGGGAAACACGCCAAGAATCAGTCTATAACGGCTTGCAAGCCTTGCCAGCCACAGCCGAACGAGTGTTAATTCACGATGGGGCAAGATGTTTAGCGACACCTCAGCTATTTGACCGATGTGCCACTGTCCTTTTAGATTGTCCGGGTTTAATTGCTGCTGTGCCTGTAAAGGACACAATTAAAGTGGTGAATGAGGCAGGAATTATACAAGATACACCTGACCGAAGGCAGTTATGGGCAGCCCAAACTCCGCAGGGGTTTGAGGTGAAACAATTAAAGCAGTGTCATGAGCAAGGACGTAACGGGGGTTGGGAAGTTACGGATGATGCCGCGTTGTTTGAACGATGTGGGCTACCTGTGCGAATTGTGGAGGGAGAGGAGACGAATCTCAAGGTAACGACACCCGTGGATTTAGCGATCGCAGAATTCATCCTCCGCCAACGCCTCGGCTTGTAACTACTTTGAAAATCTACCCTGTCAACCCGTCGCAAATGGTACTAAATCCTGTCCAGAGTACGATTAAGCTACAGACTCGTCGTGATCTCACTATGATATGGCTCAAGTCGAACTTGAACCTCTTCATTCGCAGATTCATCCTGCCAACTTGTTTTGCCGGAATGCTCTTGAGTATCGGGTGTGCTCCCACTCGGACACCACAAGCCGCGCAATCTCAAAATCTAACCCGCATCATGCCAATTGGTGATTCAATTACGCAAGCGGACAGCAATCATAACAGCTATCGCCGTCCGCTCTGGATACAGTTGCGTCAAGCTGGTTACAACGTTGATTTTGTTGGGTCAAACCGAGAGCATTTTCAGGGTTCTGCTCCTCTGTCAGACTTTGACCAAGATCACGAGGGACACTGGGGTTGGCGGGTAGATGAGATATTAAAGCAAATTGATGCCTGGGTTCGCACCAGCCAACCAGACATTGTACTGATTCATCTTGGGTCTAACGATATTGTTCAAGGGCAAAGCCTGGAGAGTACAATCGAGGAGCTTCGACAACTGATTCAAACACTGCGTAAGGTTAATCCACGCTTAAAGATGCTAATCGCCGAAACTATCCCTTGTGGGGAAGAAGCGCAAGTTCGGCAGCTTAACAGGCTGATCGTGAATCTGGCACAGGAAACTAACACCCAGGAGTCACCTGTCATTGCGGTGAATCAGTTCAGCGGTTTCAATCCAGCGATGGGTAAGGACACTCACGATGGTTGTCATCCCAATGAATCTGGTGAGAAGAAGATTGCCAATCGTTGGTTTGCTGCTCTCAAAACGGTGCTTCCATCTCCGTGAACTACTTTGAGATGCATGATTCCTCGCCTCAGCAACTGACTACTAACAAACAGATGAAAATTCACCAACGTCACGAATGGCCCTTAAACGTTGAGGAAGCGATCGCAATCCAAAACCAACTGCGTTCTCAGGTGATTACTGAAGACCAGTTGGGAGATGTGCAGTATGTTGCGGGTGTTGATCTGGGTTTTGAGGAAGATGGTGCGATTTCACGGGCAGCGGTGGCTGTGTTAAGTTTTCCTGACTTGCAGCTACAGGAAAAAGCGATCGCCAAACGCCCAACTACTTTTCCTTACATTCCCGGATTCCTCTCGTTTCGAGAAATTCCGGCTATACTCGATGCTCTGGAAATGGTCAGCATAACACCTGACCTAATCGTCTGTGATGGTCAGGGTATTGCTCATCCTCGCCGCTTAGGGATTGCTTGCCATCTGGGAGTATTGATAGACATTCCAACGATTGGTGCGGCGAAGTCTCTACTTGTGGGTAAGCATGACGAGGTGCCAGTGGAGAAAGGGAGTTGGCAACCACTGCGCTATCGAGGAGAAGTTGTTGGGGCAGTTTTGCGATCGCGTACTGGTGTCAAGCCTCTTTATGTCTCCCCAGGTCATCGCATCAGTTTACCGACAGCGATTGATTATGTGCTGCGATGCACTACTAAGTATCGCTTACCAGAAACAACCCGTTGGGCAGACAAGCTGGCGTCAAACAGAAAGTAGACGTTCGCAGTGAAAGTTTCCTAGCAGTTCTGACAAGGGAAGTAGGGGAGAGTTTTTGCTGGTGGGTTATATCAATTACCTCAATGTTTGCTACAGATATTCGATCCCCCTAGACCAGCTTGGCACAAACAATACCAAATAGAAAAAAGAATACTACAAATGGAAGATCCCCCTAAATCCCCCTTAACAAGGGGGACTTTGAGTGAATTCTCCCCCCTTGTTAAGGGGGGCTGGGGGGGATCTGATTTAACAGGGAAGGTAAGAAAACACGCCCTAGTGTGACTTCTCACAAATTAGATGGAGAAGGCATAGTGGAAGAGTTATCAACTCTTGTAGAATACAAAGTTTCTAGATATTGCTTAGCAATAATTTTAGGGGTGAAGTTTGCTGAAAGGTAGTGACGTCCGGCATTACCTAGAGTCTGGGCTACTTGAGAGTTGGTAGCCAAGCGACGAATAAATGCGGCTAAACCTACTCCGTCGCCATTATCAAAGGCTTCACCACACTTGGCTTCAGTCACTAACTGACGTAAATAGGAATTTGTGTTACAGATTACTGCAACTGGGCGCCCAGATGCCAAAATGCCGTAGAGTTTGCTAGGAGCGACCAATCCTTCCATTCCATTACTAACGCTGACTAAGGATAAGTCACAAGCGGTGAGAGAGTAGGGAAGGAGTGACTTCTTTTGATAGGGTAAAAAATGGCAGTTCTCTAGCTTCAAGCTATTAACTTTGTCGATACAAGCTTGACGCTTTGCACCATTACCAATGAAAACAAACTGAATGGGTTCATCTTTTAGTTGTTCAGCGGCGGCTAGGATTGTGTCCATATCATGACAGCGACCCATGTTGCCTGAATAGAGGACGGTGAATTTGTCTACCAGGTTAAATTTATGGGCAAACCAATTATCCTGCTTATCCATGGGTTTGACCCAATTGGGGTCAGCCCAACTGTGGATTACGACAATTTTTTCTTCAAGCTCTGGGCATTTGCTGGTGAGGTTCTCTTTCATCGTTGAGCTGAGGACAATCACCTTAGAAGCGTTTTTCCAAATCAAGAGATTGAGCCAATTCCAGAAACGCACAATCCAGTGATGCGCGGGGACGACATTTAACTGTACGGCGATATCGGGGTAGAGATCGTAGAGGAGACAAACATAGGGAACGCGGAAGCATAAGTGGGCGAGGTATCCCACAATCAGTAAGTAGGGAGGCTCGGTTGTGAGCAGCAGAACCTCACCGCGACTGGCGCTTTTGAGTAAATGCAGTGCCGCCCGTAGGCAAAAAAATAAGCCATTTAAAGCTCTGCCACGTATCCGTCGAGACCAAATTCGGGAAGTACGCGATCGCTGAATTGAAATTCCTTCTGAAGTCTCCTTTGCTGGGGCAGCCGTTTCTTGAAACGCATATCCAGGTTGCCCTGTAAAGATATGAATCTGCATTCCTAAGGCTGCAAGTTGAGTGGCTAGTTCCTCAATTAATTGACCTGTTGCAGCATAGTCAGGGGGATAAAACTGAGTAATGATGGATAGTTTTTTGGGGAGGTTTGTTGTTGCCTGACTGCTACTCTTTTCTCCTATGAATCTAAAACTTTTTTGGCTGAAGTTTGGGAGTTGAATTTTGAACAGCCAGAACATTTCTTACCTCTGTTAGTAACTTTTCTGTGTTTTCCTATACAGCTTTACAGAGGTTCTGCTAAGAATCAGGAATAGGTTAGAAACTTAAAAGTTTATTTTTGTCAAGCCATAATTTAATACTTTTAAATTATCTAGTAATAGGACACTTATTTCACAACTACATAAAGTTTTTATGAATTAATTTGGTTGTATATGAAGTATTAGCGTGTTTTTAAGTTGCGTTCCTGTTGAAATAGAGAAGCTATGTAATGCACAGATTAGCGTTCAGGCTTAAGACTAGCTCCAGTGTGTCCTGTAATGACCCAGAAGAGGGCGCGACCAGTATCACGGAGGATACGCAGCCAGGATTCAGGTGGGTAATTGGAGGGGATGGAAATAGGAGTGAAGGCGATGCCCCAACTGCCTAAAACAACAGTTGCGATCGCTTTTGCTCTTGGCATATGAAAGTCTGAGGTAATTAGGTAGATGTGCTGAATATCCTGACTTTTGAAGTCAGCGACTAGTGAAGTAAAGTTAGTTACGGTATCAATGGCACGGCGATCGAGATGTACTCGTGTGTCTGGAATGCCAGCATTGCGAAAAATGGTACGCGCTTTTACAGGTTTTGTGCCAGTAGAAACCCAGATTTCTAGAGATGGATGAGTTTGAGCAAATTGGGCGGTAAACTTTTCTCGATCAATGCCGCCACCGAGCGTGAGGATGGCTTCAGGGTGGGGAGCTTGGTAGGATGCGATCGCCAGTTGAAGAGGAATGATGCTCAACAGCAGCAGGATTAGGGTACAGCTTGCTATACCGAAAAAACGGTATCCCCAGCGGTTGCGACGGAAAGTCTTCATCAGCATAGTTTTTTACTGCTATGTTAGCTGACGTGTTAGCTGAACTTCAGCGCTTGCGATCCCGCAATAACTCAAGAACTGGATATAGCAGAACTTACCGCAGATGGATTGTGTTTAACGACTGAGTTTCTTAGAGGACAACAGCTTTATTCCTTTTCGCAGGAGTTATCTGCTTGCTGGGCTAACTGACAGAACTCATAAGTGCTTCAGGAATAGATTGCCCACCAATAATAGCTTTATAAACTTGCATCAGCCGTTTGGCGGATTGTTCCCAAGTGTAGTTCTCGAAAATGAACTGTCTGGCGCGATCGCCCATTGTTTTGGCTTGTTGGGGATTACTCAAACATTCGATTAAGGCATCGGCGATCGCATCAGCATCGATCTTGACAACATGTGCGGCTTTAGCTGCTGCTGCTTCAGGAAAATTGCAACCCGTGGTAATCACACAGGGTACTCCAGAAGCCAAACCTTCTAGTACAGACATACTAAAGCCTTCCGAATAGGAAGGGGAAACGTATAAACTTGCAGCGGCAAGAGCAGCATGTTTAAAAGCCCCTTTGAGCATACCGGTGAAGGTCACAGACTCTAGGACACCTTCTTGTGCAAAGTAATGCTGAGCCGTAGGAAGAAAGCCGATACTATCTGGTCCTGCGACAACTAAATGGGTGTGAGGAAATTTCTGATGAACTTTGGCAAAGGCAGGAGCGAGTAAATCCAGCCCTTTTTTAGGGTCAATACGACCGAGAAACAGAATTATAGTTTTGTTTCTAGTAGCTGGAAATTGTTGGTAGAAAAGCTCTGGTTCGGGTAAATTATCAAATTCTTGGCGGTGAATACCATTAGGAATAACAATCGTATGCTGAAAGCCTAGAGACTTTAAATTATCGGCTTCAGAATTCGCCAAAACATGGATAGCACTAGACTGTTGGAGAGCCGATTTCTCGAACAGAGCATAGTAGAATTGTTTCTTCCAAGACTTATAGGATAGTGCCCAAGGCTCTAACATGCCGTGTGGAGTTATTATATAAGGCACTTTGTGTAAGTTGCATATCCAGTGAGTGAGGAAAACAAGCGGTGCGAAAACTGTATTGGTATGAATCAAGTCGTAATCAGATACATGCTTAAACAGCCAGCTAATTAGAGATGGACTGAAAATGAAATCATACCGATGCCAGCAAGGGAAGTACTGCACTCGGTAATATTTTTCTTGAATCCAAAAATTAAGAGGAACGTCTAACTTTCCTGAGCCATTAGCATTTGTGGTGATGATATCAACGGTAATACCAAGATTATTAAAACCTTGAGATAATTCTCTAACAACCTTAGAAGTTCCGCCGTAAATTGACCCCATATAAGGGGTGACCATTAAAATATTCAGGGTTAACCTCACTTTTGTATAGAGATATTACTCCCTACCACTGAAGTTGAGTTTATCCGGACTATCTCTTACTTTGCTTTTAAAGGTACAAGTAATTAACGTCTTAATAATTTAATTTAAAAAGAGAATAATTAAAGTAATAAAGCCATGATTTGGAGTATTAAAGTATGATTTACATAGTGTTAGTTTTAAAAGTAAGTCTAAAAGTTAAAAAGTTTATAAGAATATCATTTATGCTCCAATATTGTCCTTTTCAAAATGAAGTCATTTCGATGAGCGCAAGAAAATAATGCACCTAGTAAATTTTGTCAGTAATCCAGACATTGAGAGGAACGTCTAAATTATCAGACCCATTAGCATTGTTGTGATTAGATCCACCGTAACGCCAAGATTAGCTAAACTTTTGGCTAGATCTATGACGACTTTGGAAGTTCCACCGTAAATAGACCCCAAATAGGGGACAACTACCAGAATCTTCATAGAGTGTTTTCACAAAAACCATATTCAACCCTTCGGTCATCCCTAGAAGCTTTTGGAACGCTTCAGCCGAGCGACGAATAACTGATTAACTCCGAAAGCCTGAATAACTGGCTTACCTGCGAGTAGTCGTTCAATTTTTTCGCATAGCGCATAGGGTAGTAACTGCATAATTTTTGGGCTAATAAACCCCATTCCAATAACCTGTACAACCTCCATACCAGCCTCGTCGAGCAATGCCCGAACTTGCTGATTAGTCATGTAGTTGCCTTCTCGCCTATCGCCGAAGATTGCCTGACAAACTTGATGGTATGGCCAGAGCAAGCCCTTGTAGCTCCAAGGGTTTCCATGATTGTTGAACACCAGCAGGCTGGACTCGTCTTTCAGGCGGACCGCAAGTGCTTTAAACGCGGTCACGCGCAGGCTTGGTTCAGCATTGAGAATGAAGCGGAAGGTTGTTATCAGGTCGTATGCACCCTCAACCTCAGCACTAGGCGCGGTGATGTCTTTGCACAGCAGCGTTCCCCGCCTCAACTTCTGCTTTGCTAAAGCCATCATTTCCGGTGAAATCTCGATGCCTGTAGCAGTATCGACCTTATCTTCTAGAAAGGTGATGATGCGGCCAGTACCACAAGCAAAGTCGAGATAGTCGATTTTTGCAGAGGATTGCCGAAGGTTTTCGACGATTTGTGTTAGATACATTTTCTCGACCTGCCACAACAATTCCCAGGCAGACATCGGCGCGTATTGCGTCTCATAGGTGAGAGCATCTGATTGGCACACGAATTGTTCGCGATACGTTTTATCCATTGGTTTTTCTCCTAAAAATTATTCCAACTTATCCCAGTGGCTTACCAAAGCGGTAGCCACGCTCATCTTGGCACCATGAAGAAATGCCAACGCCATCACAACATTCCAGCGATGCTCCTGGCTTGATTGAGACAGATATCGTGCGGTCAATGCACGCAGCCCCAAAAGCGGATTGGAAAGGAACTGGCGCTGATTAAGTCCGAAGAAAAAAGCAATCTCATCTGTCATGTGCGGTGCCTGAGTACAGCTCTCCTCCCAATCGAATATCCAGAGTTGACCGTCTACCCAGGCTATGTTTGCGCCTGTAAGATCCCCATGAACGCGACAAACCCGCAGTGGAAGCTCCTGAAGATGTCGAACCTCCTGAGCGAACGCCGACTCTGCTTGTGTAACTTCCCAGAATCTTTGCCACCAGACGAGTTCCCTCAATTGCTCACCATACAAAAGCTGATCGGGTCCGGCATATTCTCTTATGCACTGGTATGGGAAGGTGTCCCATGAGGCATTGACGGGTTTTGCATCAACTGGTAGAGGTTGGAAAATCAGATATGAATGATTCTCAAAGCTCCCTACTTGTAGGACGGATGGTATGCGGAACTTGTGTAACCCAATCGCTTCAAGCTCGACCAGCGCATTGGCTTCGGCGAGCAGAAGCTGGTCATTATAAGCGTTCAGCGAGAGCTTGATAAACGCAAGGGGCTTGGTGTCAGGGCCGAGTAGGTGAACGTATACCCGCCCGCGATTGCGTTGTGGTGGCCACACGACGACCGCCTTAGCCAATGGTTCGCCGAGGAATTCACAGATCGAATCGAGCCAACTGGCAAAGTCGAATGGCAGTAATCGCTCTAAGGAGGAATCGACATACTTAGACAGCAGCATATCGGCTCCTGTTACTATAGCTAGACGCATGCCCCAACTGAAAATTATTCGTCTGATGGTGCTGGCTTGGTAGCATCGTAAGCCTGCAAGCTTCATCTGTCTAGCATTGGCTGGCAGTGCAATAATAGGACACTCGGCAAGGCGAACCAGACGATAGCCGTTTGATAGTGCAGTGCCACTAGGGTAATGAGATGACACAGATGTACTCATGTGAAAATTTCCTTTTGAGGGTTACCCCTGTTCTGTCCCGCTAGAATGGCTTTCCAAAGATTCTTAGCAAAGTGTTGGGGAGTCCAATCAGAAATAATCTCTCTCGACCGATGTCCCATGACATCACGAGCTGTTGAATTAGAAGCTGTCCGTTCCATTGCCTGTGCCATCTCAGTTACATTTTCTGGGTTGAACTTAAAGCCGTTCTCTCCTTCTTTTATAAGGTCGTAAGCACACCCCACCGAAGCGGCACTCAAGATAGGGAGACCACAGGCCATCGCTTCGTTCACAACTAATCCCCACTGCTCATTGAGCGCTGGATGGACGAACGCACCAGCATGGGCATAGTAAGCAGGCAGCTCATTAATCTGTCGGAAACCTGGAAAGACAACATCAGGAATCGCCTCTTCTGAAATCATTCGCTTCAACTTGGTTTCTTCCTCTCCACTACCCATCACAATTAGACGCCATCCATCTGGTTGGCGATTTCGATAAATCTTATAAGCCTGAAACAATCGCGGAAGATTCTTTCTTTTAATAAAGCGACTCGATGCCAAGAAATAAGTCCGCCTATCATCGAGTCCAGGCAACCCTATAGATAAGCTTTTATCTGCCCTATGTAGAGCTGACTCTAGTTCAAAGTACTTATTGTCCACTACATCATATTTCTGGAAAATGCGCTCTGACGGCATCCCCAACTGCTCCAAATAGCCCAGATGAGGTGTACCACCGCAAATGGCAGCATCAAACTTCGAGATCAGATATCGCTTAAACAACTCCTTGATTGGATGACGTGGAGAATCATCAGCCTTGCTTTCGGACATCAGGATTGCCAATCGTCTGCGCGACAAGCACCAAGCCATCGCAGCTTGCGAATCCTTAAGGCTATAGCCTGAGATTACTACTGCGTTGGGATTAATCTCATCCAGAATAGAATGGATAGCCCGTTTCATTTCACCCGGCAAGATTTTGAAGTAAGAACAATTTGGGAAAGCCACTCGCAGCTCAATTTCTGTATCTTTATTTACTGTTTTCCACTTATAAGTTTCACTACTACTAGCCGTTGCTAGACCAATAAGTTCTATACCTTTACTACTCAAAAAATCAAATGAAGCCTGGAGCCTTGCGAGGTGATATGGTCCAAAACTTGGCCAACATATAACTATTTTCATGACTCAATGTATAAATCTAATATCCAAAACATGGATCACTTTAATACTTGATTTGCTTTTCGAGCATATTATCGACGCTGACATTCAAACCTTTGTACATAGGCTTACGGGAAGCATATATAATTACCAAAGATAGAAAAATTAAATTAAATACAAAGTCAGGAATAAATCCTACAGTCCCATGAGTAACAGATAGCATAGATGGACTGAATAAGCTGACATAAAAGATTTGGCTCGTAATACTATTTTTGTAATTTGCTGAAAACCACAAGGTTTTAAAAAACCATGCTAAACAGAAAAAGAAGAGACACCCCATGTAGTCGAATTGAGTAAATGCATCGCCAATTCCCGTTATAGTTATTCCAGTCGTCATTTTGTATCTATACAGAGTTTCTAAATCATAATTAGCTAACTCGATTTGCAGGAGTTTTTTAAAATTTGCTCCAACTAACTGAGCTGGAACAAAACGGAATATTAATGAATTCCAATACTCTATTCCATAACCATATTGATTTGTTCTAACAGCGGCATCCATGAGGAGCGCGGCATTTTTTAATTCTAATATTTCCTGATTTTTGACAAAATTCTCAAGTGTTTCTAAGGGTTGGATTTCTTGAAGTTGACTCCAATCTCCCGTTTTTGCTATCGCACGATAAGTACCTGTCAAAGGAATTGCAAATAAAGCAATGACTACAAAACTTATAACTAACCATCTAGGAGGAACTAATTTACGAATGAAATAAAGGGAAAGTCCTATGGTCAGAATAAAGGTAGCAGTAGGTTCACGACGCCCATATAAAATAATAGTGTGAAGAGGAAGTGCGGCTGCAAAAGCGGTTAAGATTAATTTGCTGATAGTTGGATGCCGCAAAGTAGATGACAGAAGAATCGTAAGACCTGGATAAATAAGCGTACTAAAGAATGCATAAATTGTGATAATGCCAGTCCACTGAGTATTTTCTCTGGCAGCTTCAGGTTGCCGCATTATTAAAAAGTAGGACACATAGCCAATTAAAACAAAGACGATACCCCCCTGAAAAAGCTTCTTGGTGTCAATTGCTAGGTCGAGTTTTTTGATCAAATTCCGACTTGGCGGTAACTGATAGCCAAACCAGCACATGGCAGCACAAAGGCATGACATCAAGAAAACCCTTTCTAGTGCCTCTTGACTGACTGGGCCAGGTTTATTGATTAGCGCGATCGCCTGCGGCAAGATAAAGGAGACGAAAATACCACCCATAAAGAAGGGATATTGGTAAACTCTCTCAGGTCGAATCAGACCCCAACCTAATAGACCAAGACAGATCACTATTAGTAAGTAAAGGTATAGGTCAACCATTTACGTTAAATATCGGTCGCTTTGTTGAGTACCTCTTTGTAGAGCTGAGCCAAGCGCGAGGTGTTTTTTTCCCAGTTGTGGTTGTGTTCCAGCACTGAGGCAGCTTTGGTGTGACGCTGATACCAGCGTTCTGGATACTTAATCGCCTCAATAACAGCCTGAGCCATTGCTTCTAAATCTCTATACGGGAGAACACAACCTGTCTCCGGAGTAAGCAACTCATTAACTCCCCCTTGACAAGGAAGCCCAACGACAGGAACTCGACAAGCCATAGCTTCAGCGACTACCAGACCAAACGGTTCCCAATGAGAGGTGAGACAGAAGACATCCATTGAGTGATACGCAGGTGTGGGGTTTTCTACTATTCCAGTAAAGACAACTCGTTCAGCAATCCCCAACGTCGTCGCTAACTGCTTGAGATTATCAGCATCCGGACCAGCACCAACGACTAAAGCCCAGAAATGAGAGGGTAAAAGCGCGATCGCTTTTAAAAAATCATCGGTTCCTTTCATTTGACAGTGCAGGCGACCGACAAATCCAATCACAGGAATATCAGTAGGCAATCCAAACTGACGACGTGCGATCGCACGTTCAGTATCAGTAGGCGGGTAGAAGCGATCGCGATCAACACCGTTGTAGAGAACTTGAGTGCGATTGGCGATATATCTTCCCTGCTCAATATGGCTTTTGCGGGTATCTTCAGTGATGCCAATTAAGAGGTCTGTGGATTGACGTTGTAACCAAGCTGCTAAAGCGCTGCGTGAAAGCAATCCTCCACTCTCTGCACCTAGATGAGCATGAGCGATCTTAACGACACCTCGATGAGAGAAGGTCAGCAGATGCGACCAGAGTAAGCCATCGTGATGATGGATAATCTGGGGCTGAAACTTGTGGAGAAAGTGGAGTAAGCGCCTAAATTTGAGAAATTCCCGTGAATTCTGAATCCTTAAGTAATGAGTGCGATGTTCGCCCAGTTCGGTTTGGAAACAACCTGGAGAACCATAAAGGAAGAGACAGTGAGCATCTACCTCATAGTTGGGTAAGTGTTTCACATACTCAGCAGCTACACGGACAGCACCGCCTGTAGCCGGGTCATCTCTTTGGCAAATGTGTAATACTCTCAACTGCTTTGTTGGGATATCCATCCTTTTTCCTCCAGCAGATGATAGAGTTTGTGAGCTTGCATTTTCCAAGTATGAGCTTGTGCCACCTCCAATCGCTCTTGCGATCGCCAATTTGAATTTGCCAACCCGAATCTAATATTTTTGGCAAACTCTTCTGGATTTTCTGAAACGAGTATCAGATGATGCCACAAGTTCACCTCTGGCACTACATTGTTTGCCACAATGGGCAGTGAAGTTCCCATGTAGTCCCAAAGTTTTGTCGGACAGGCATTCAGATTAAAATTGCATGAAGAATACAGCATTAAAAGGACATCAAAGGATTGCAAGTATTCACCCAGCCGATTATGGGGAACCCGACCAATAAAGTGAACGTTCGGCAAACGACGAACCTGTTCTACTCCCTGCCACCATTCCGGAGAATCTTCACTTGGCTGAGGAATAGAACCTCCCAGAATGATTGTGATATCGGGTATTTGTTCAGCTACCCTCGCTAAGTAATGAAAGTCAAAGCGATAATTTAAGGCACCAACATATCCTGCAATTGGACGAGAGTAGGTTTGCAGTTGTGCTGGTAGCGACTTAGATTGTGTCAGTGGACGCTCAACCATAAATTCTGGCGAACAACCATGAGGAATGTGGACAATTTTATGAGCCTGCGATGAACATTCCTGTCTTAAGTAATTAGTTCGATGGTGAGCCACACACAAAGTAAGATCTGCATGGATAACTGCCTGCTGCTCCACTGCTGGCGTCTGAGACTCACGACCTGGCCAATACTGGCGATAATCATCAATGTTGTAATAAATTGAGTGCGCTTTTAGTTCTCGCACTAAGCTGTAGTAGTAAGGGTAGCTAAATGCAAAAATCAAAGGATTAGTACCCTGAAATTGGCGAATCAGGTGAGTAAAGAAGCGTCGAGTTAAAGGCCAGTAATGAAAGAGCCAACCCGGAGGACAACAAATTCGCTGGTTCCAAATCCCTTCAGATACAAGCTGGGGTTGAAGCTCAATATAGTAACGACCGTACTGTTTGCGGAAGGCACGGAAATCTAGGGGGTACAACAGGAGAATATCGGCAAAATCATGACAAGCAGAAAAGAGTTGTTCTGTCCAGTAGAAATTGGCATCTAGAACAACTAATTTGCAACGTCCTGATGTAGCATTAGTCGTTTTCATCAAGACAATTTATTGAAAGACTAAGGTTTACGAGCCATCACACAAAGGCGATTCCCTCTCAGAGGAAAAAGCTGTTGTGTCAGACGGCGTAACGGTGGAAAGAATTCCAGACTCTCTAAGCCGGAGACAGATTTCATCACAATGTTGTCAAAACCAGCATTTTTTAGAGCGCTCTCCATCCGTTTAGGAGCGAGGTAACGAACATGTCCTAACTGATTAGCTCCTGAATCAACCCACATAAACTGATCGGTTTGCAACCAGTAACGTAAATTGGCGAAAGAGGATAAGTTAGGTGTGGTCAAGAGGAGGTAACCTCCATGACGCAGTGCATCAAAAGATCGATGCAAAAATAAGTCTGTATCTAGGACATGTTCGATTACTTCTCCCGCTAAGACAACATCAAAGTAATTTGGCGGGACAGGCCACGACTGAGAAAAATCACAGGCATGAAAGTTAAAATTATTCGGTAAGGTTGGGTGGCGCTCAAAATCAAGCCCCCATTTTTCAACATGTTCAGGCAGTAGGGCTGAAAAACCCCCACTGGCACAGCCGATATCTAGCGATCGCGAAACTGAAGCAAGGTTTTGTAGCCATTTGCCCAGTAAAGCAGCGCGATCACTATCGAAATCAGGTGCTTGTTCTGCTGCCGAGTACAGGAGTTGATTCTCCTTAGAAGTGTTCAGCATAGTGATGTCGGTGAAAGCGGTTGTATGGAGAGCAAGCATTCAGTTTTATAGCTGAGGGATTTTAGGGTAGCCTTATGCCATCGATGCCCGTCCCACACTAACTGATGCAAGTTAAACTCTTGGCAAAAGTTATCGATAAAGCTTGTTAATTGCTCGGAGCGGCACTCTAAAATTACAAAGTCAATGGCTTTTGCTTCAAATAAGTTTCTTGCTCCTTCTAAAACCTTGGCTTCGTGTCCTTCTGTATCTAGTTTGAGCAAGGAAATTTTCTTTATTCCCTGTGATTCTGTCCACTCATCAAGAGTTACTGTATCGATTTCTTCATTGCCTTCAACCTTGTCGAGATGATGAAATTCATCTTCTATAGCATGGTAGGTACTGTACCGATGCACATTTAAGATGGCTTTTCCATTCGCTGAACTAGCCGCTAACTTATAAGCTGAACAGTTGAATCCCTGTTCCTGGATAAGGTGACAATTGAATTTGAGGTACTCAAAATTTTTAGTTTCTGGCTCAAAACAGAAAACCTGTCCCTGCTTTCCTACTGCTGCTGCTGCATAGGCAGAGATGTAACCAATATTAGCCCCAACATCAATAACTACATCACCCTTTTTGAGTAGCTTTGTAATCGCATTACTAATATGTGGCTCGTGGGATTTAATTAAGTATCTGAAAAAGTGCGGATCTGGAGGTAGAACAACGGAAATATTCTCATTCCGGCAAATGGTAACTTGCCGCTGGAACCTGAAAAGCAATGCATCGAGTTTAGCAAGAGTGTGTTCTCCTCTACCTGCAAAGAGACGCAAAAGGTTTTGATAGAGGGGAGTTAAAAGTTGTTCGGGATACATTAATTGCTCTTCTCCAAATAAATTAACGTTAGATTATTTGGATGAGCAAACTGTTTAGCATTATGGCAAGCATCAAAAACTGCTTTTCTGGTTCCTGCGAAGCTTTTTTGATCGGTGTCATGCATCGCTAAAATACCGCCATCTACCATTAGTGATGACCACGCTTCAATGTCAAACCCGGTATTCACATAATCATGTAGAGCATCAATGAAAACGAGACTCACAGGCTCATGCTTCCACGTTCTTACGGCTTCCCCTGAACTCACCCGCTCGTGAATGAGATTGAGTAAACCAGCCGTGTTGCTTTGAAACAGCCGGTAGTCTTCATCGCTACCGCCATAACCAATATAAGGATCAACGGCAATCACCTTACGGGCGGTGGCTCTCGCCAGAACTTGAGTTGTCACACCGCGATAGGAACCTACTTCAACAACTACCGTATCTGTCAAATGCTCAGTTGCCGATAGAGCATATAAAAGATGCTGCATCTGAACGGGTGTAACGGCTGTGTTCGAGTAATCAGCATCAGGAGCAGGTGGAAGATTGGGAATAATTTTTTCCGCTAATGCGTATTTCGGAAAGTTCCATCTAGCTTCCTGTTCGATGAGTCTTGCTCTTGCTGTAAAAGCTAGCCTTATTGGATGCCACTTTGGATATTTTTTGATAACAAATGGATCGGTTTTCATTGATTTCCTCAAGTTGTCAACCTAAACAGCTTGCAGCACCCCTAATAATCGCTCTGCATACTTGTCCCAGGTATAATCTTTGGCGCGTTCTCTAGCAGCAGCAGCCATGCGATCACGCAATTCTCGATTTTCCACGAGTTCTTCAATTCGATTCGCTAGTGCCTCTGAGTCTCTCTCTGGGATAATGAATCCTTCAATGCCATCCCGAACCACTGATCCTGCTGCCTGAGTAGTAATGACGGGTAATCCTGCTGCTAGAGCCTCATAGGTTACCTCTGCTGACCCTTCTGCTAAACTGGGCAGTACAAAAATGTCTGATCCGGCATACTCGTGTTGAATATCAGCTCTAGGAACTCGACCTAAAAAGTTTAAGTTTTGAGTCAGTCGATGGTGACCAATGGTACTAGAAACGCCGCCAGCTACCCTGAATTCATAATTGCGGTGGCTGAGTTTCCCGGCTGCCATTCCCAAACTATGAATTCCCTTTCTAAGTTCTGCCGTTCCTACAAATAAAATGCGTCCTTTCGTGGGTTGATTATTGAGTTTCAACCAAGAATCCCCTACGACATAAGGTACTGTATAACACTTACTCCGCTCGATACCAAACTCTTCTAGCCCCCTCGCCACAAACTCTGATGGTACGATAAATACATCAGTTGACTCACAGACCCGATCAAATGACGCATAATCGGCTTGGATAATCTCTTGAGATAGAATAGGCTCGATATCCGGGAAACTCTTTCTTTCTGCTTGAACAATTTTATGCGTTAAAGGAGAAATATAAATTTCTGTAATAACTTGCAAATTTTGTTTTTTAGCAAACGCCAAAAAGTTAGTTCCTTCTCCAAACATAGAAAAAATGTGAGTTGCCTGACCTAAGCCTGTAGAACGCATTGCCCGAGCAAACTCTTCGTTGAAAATTGCAAGAGCCTGGTGCTGAGCGAGCGCGTCGTCTCCAGCTATTTGCTGCCTAATTAAATAGCCAAGTGCAACCCAGTCGAATGTATGGACGTTTCGCTGGATATGGGAAGGAACGCGACGATTTAATAGTCGGCTTAAAGCACCACGCTTTAGAGGGTGAGGGCAAAAGTGATCGAGAAGCGCTCCTAATCCAGTATTGGCACAAAGGTCTGTATAGAAAGCTTCTAACATCCCAGCTTTCTCTAAAATACTCGGCACTGCATAATTGCGCCTCGCACCAGTTTGAATAGCAATGAAACGCTTCATTTTTAGACAATTAATGAAAGTTAAACTTTGAGAGCAGCAAACCGAGTCGCGTAGATGTGAAATGCCCCTTTATTTCGTAACCTGTTGGCGTATTGAATAATTTCTGGAAAACTGAAACAGTAGTCATCCCAGATTATCCATCCCCCCTTATTCATGAGTGGCAACAGTTTTTCAGTATCATTTTTGACGTAATCATAGGAGTGAGCGCCATCAACAAATGCTAAATCAAACGTTCTATTAAGATTGGTAAAGTCAAAGCTGGCACTATCTCCATAAATTTGATGAATGCGGCTATTCGTAGCATATGAAGGCTGAATGTAGGAATTGGGATTACGAAGTTTAAGAACGTCTAGATCGTCATCATCAGGTCGGTAAAGGTGATTGGTAAACTCTGGTGGTAGGTCGAGCGTGTAGATATCGGCATCAACCAGATTCCGAGCCATTAGATCGCTAGTTTCTCCTCGAAACGTTCCAATTTCAATGACAGTTTTTGGCTTCAATAGGTTGCAGAGAACCGCTATCACTACCTTTTCACTCAGGGTCAGAGAAGCATTTCGAGTAGAACCGTGAGAATAATTAGGAATGTTGAGATTGAAGTCATCGGATTCTAGATCGAAAAGTTCTAAAACTTCAATGCGAGGCAATCCTAAAAAACTGCGGCGAAGTAGGTACTTCAAATCTTTGCTTGCCTCAACCAATCCCTCGGTTGATGCATATCCTTTAAGTTTAATGAATCGACTGAATGTCATTAGCTTCCATCCAAAATAGCTAAAATTTAATTGCACAGAGAAATGAGTAAGTTTCTATAGCGATCGCCAATTTGTGTAGGTTCATATCGCTCTAGATAGGCACTTCGGACTGTCTCTGGTGAAATAGAGTGCTGATGAATTAACTTCACTAGATCTGTAAGAGAACTAGCAAAGTTTTCTGGATTAGCAGATGGCACCAGCTTACCCAGACGTGAATCCGATAAAATTTCCGGTAACGCTCCGGCATCTGTAGCAACAATCGGACGACCGCAGGCTAAAATTTCCAGTGCAGCGAGGCATTGCCCTTCCCAGCGAGAGGTGAAAGCAAACAGATGACAGGATGCGATTGCTTCCTCAACCTGACTGTGGGGAACACTGCCATGAAAAATAATGGAGGAAGCGATCCCCAAGTTTTGAGTAAGTTGTTCGAGTTCCTGGCGTAGATGACCATCACCAAATAGATGTAGGCTTGGCTCAAAATTTTTCTTACCTTCCCGATTCAATTCCCTTAAATAGATATCCAAAAAGCATCGGAATGATTCTATTAGCAACGGAACATTCTTATCTTCAACCAGCCTTCCAAGAAAGCCGATTTTTAATTTTTCTTGTGAAGGTAAAGGTTTTAGATTGCCAGGATTGTGTGGAATATAAGGGATAACTTCACTTCGGCCTAGGTAGCCAATATTGTGTAAATCATCTATAAATGAAGATGATTGCACTAAAATCATATCAAAGAGATTAAGCGCTTCTAGAATATACCTTTTATCTATGCTAATCGTTGGCTGCAAGGGTTTGTAAGGGGTAATGTAGACAAAGCGCGTAGTTTCACCAGCTTGTAACCGGAGTCGTTTTAAAATATCGAGGGGAAAAAGTTTGCCAAACAGGACTAGATCAGCCTGTTTAATCTGTTGAATACCTATAAGTAAAAGTACCCAATCTGGTAAATTAAATCGACACCCCCACCGCCATGGGCTGCGAAGGATTGGAACCGTAGCTTGCTTAATGGATTCAAGTAGGGGCGACATCTGCCCCCAACATAGTAAGGTGCAGCTATGATCTCTAGACTGAAGGTGACTGAGAAGATTTTTTCCGAATGTTTCAATTCCTCCTACTGGTGCAAAGCCACCGAAGTAAAATAGGATTTTCATTCTTTACCTTGGGTAAGTGTTTCTTTACTCAATAATCTAGTAATAATCCTTGACAATCCCCTAAAATACCTTGCTAAAAATTGAATATAAATATAATCAAAAAACGGCAGTTGACATTGTTTTAAATTTATAAATAAAACATCACCATTGTTCGATCTTGAAAAAATGACACAAGCAAAACCAAGTAACTTCAGCCGATTTATAATTGCTTCAACTTCTCTGTTAGAATTAAATACAAAATCATGAAATTCAATAGTGATTTGCTTAATCTTACATAGGGTTGTGTCACTCATTGATTTAAATAAATCAATTTCTGCGCCTTCAATGTCAACTTTCAGTAAATCTACACTTTGCAAAGTGTTTCGCTTCATAAAACTTTCGATTGAAAGACCTTCAATTTTAATGGTTTCCTTGACAGAATAGGTAGACCCTTTATTAATATGATTGAACTCTGGATTATCAGTGATACAAAATTCTACGAGTTCATCTGTGATAGATATTGCATAGTTAAACTTTTTTACTAGAGACGTTTCAACAATTTTGTTATACAAAGAAGGTAGTGCTTCCACCGCATAGCAGCAACAACCGAAAATATCGCTTACTTCAGAGGAAAACTGACCTAAGTGGGCACCCAGATCAAGAACTATTGAATCAGAATTAATTAAGTTAGCGTAAAAGTGATGACCTCTAATTGCAATCAAGCCTGAAATTTTATTGAATTGATTCATGAGCTTAGTTTAGGGGGTAATTAATTGTTGCTTAGATTACTGACTAATATCCTGAAGAATTGAGCTACAGATTCGCTTTTTATATCATTCTGAAGAATTGCTTTATTCTCCGGGAAATTTTGTCTTTTTGTTCTTTTGATAAAACCATTGACCAGAGAGTTATACAAAAAATAAGACCACAGTTTGTGGCTGTTGTTATCACGATAATCCAAGGGTTATTATACTGACTTGTTAACAAATAATATTTAATCATTAACGATGTTAATAAGCTGAATATTAGAGATGATAACCATACCAATAAAACCTGCTCTATATAATCTATAAAGTATAATTTTAAACGTAATAAAGGCTTGTAGACTGCGTACCAATTAATCGTTAACATCTGACCGAGTAGCGTCCCCATTGCGACCCCCCACAATCCCAAAGGTTTTATTAGTATCATGGTAAAGATAATATTAAGTACACCAGCTCCTAAAGATGGAAGTGCATACTCCTCATTTTCAGTTGCCCTGGCACTATACATGAGACAAACGTTTTGAACCTCAAAGGTGAACATGATGCAGAATGTCAATAGAACTTGATAACCAATAAAAACATCTTCTCCTAACCACAAATCTGTTACTTCTTTGCCTGCAACTAAAAGAAAACTCACGCCACAACCCATTATTATTAGACCCAAATTACAGTTTCTTATGACTAATCGGTTAATTTTGTTTAACTCACCTGCTTGCCACATTTGACTTAAAAAAGTAGAAGATGCTAGAGTAAATGAAATTGCAATATTTCTTAAGTTTGAAACTAATTGATAAGCAGCATTATATGAGGGTATTGCCTGAGTGCCAGATACTAAAGCAATGAAGTATTGGTCGGTTTTCAAAATTAAAAACATTCCAAGAGAAGTCAACCAACAGTATAGGGATGGTTTGACCATTGCCTTAGCCAATTCAGCATTCCATTTACCTGGAAGAGAAAGCACTTCAGGTGTACGCCAGCGAATAAATCCCAAAATTGCAAACCGTTGGCTCAAGCCGCTAACAACCGAAATGACAGCCAACATTAGCAGCCCACCTCCCAATAGCACTGCTCCAAGACTTGTCAGGATGGTCAGCAATGATACTACTGTCATAATCAGACTATTCCAACCTACATACCCAATCCCTGCCAGCCAGCAGTCGAGGTAAGATACCCAAACCCCTACGGCGTAACCGAGACACATCAACGTCCACGCCCAGAACACCGTTTGCGGGGATACGTCCTTCAACTCCAGTTGACCAATCAAGCCATAACCTGATGCCCAAGCAATAAAAAACAATGCCACTGCCAGCCATTGCAGGATGATTCGACCCGTAACGACCAAATCCCCAATCTGCTGCTTACTCTCCTCGGTCAACTCCACTCCTGGGTCAGCACCACTTTTCCCCTTCGCCAGTGCAATGTGCCGCATTAGGGTTGGTGCAATCCCCATGTCCAGCAAACCCAAAAACGCTTGACTATTCCCTAGTAAAAACCAAAGTCCCAATGCCTCCTTCCCCATGAAGCGAAACAAGATGGGGAGCAAAAATAGGTTTGCCAGAATTGTTACCGCCCGACTCAGCCAAGAGAAGGCAACTGCTAGGGTAATTCGTCTAGATGCTGACATACTCTCCTGTCTGAAGGGGCTGAAAATACGAAAGTCTTTTAGCTATGCTGCGTAAATTCCGCTTTGGGTTTTGGACGATGCGATCGCATTTCATAATGATTGGCTGTAGTAGAAATTCAGTTTCTTCTCGAACTAGAGTTCTTTTGCCACCACACAACATGGCTAGGAAAATATTGTCTTGTGGGAATACCATAACTACGTCATCTGACCGTGATGCAGTATATTGCAAGAACTAATTAGCGTGAATGTCGCGCTTACCTAACTCTCTTGCTTTATTCAACTCCGGTTGACGGTATCAGGATGAATTCCTAAGCACTTGCAACTATCACTGCTTCAAAAAAGCTTGCTATATCTGTAATCTACTTCTCAAGGGGAGCTATAAAAGTGGATTTGGTTATCACTCGTTGTACAAACCACTTGAGAGAGAGAAACTGAGCCGAATACGTGTAATTCCACCAGACTGAGCCTGCGGCTACAAAAGTAGACCTCTTGCATAAGTCGAATAGACTCCCCTTAATCCCCAAGGGAGACTTGAAATTTTGCCCCCTCCCCTTGTCAAGGAGAGGGTTAGGAGAGGGGTCTTTCAAAGATTGTTGCAAGAGGTCTAATAAAGCCTACCCAGGCACGCTAATCGTATTACGGTCAATTGAGAAGATTTGCTATTACTCTCAATAGAACACTGAGTGGTTTATTTGTGAGCTGAGACTCCTAAAACTCTTGTAGAACTAAATGAGACTAGGCAGAGTAGACGAAGAAGTCACTTACTGTAATTGTGGGAGTACTAGCCAGTGTAGCAAAATGACCCCCACTACCAAATCCCCCTGCAACACCATCTTGGTTGTAGAACAGATTGCCGTTGGCAGAATTATAAACGATCAACCCACTACTGATAGCAGCATCAGCATCACTCATTACTGTCGCAAATTGGCTGTCCAAAGGCTGTATCAGTGGAACCTCAGAGAATAGCGATTTATCCAAGCCAATGTAATCCTGACCACTGACAAAGTTAGTGATGAGATCGATGCCTAAATCTGCAAAAGTATTCACACCAAAACTGTCTCTTTCAAACAAAAAGCCATCACTGCCGGTACCACCGTCGAGACGATCATTGCCTATACCACCGCGAAGTTGATCGTCACCATTTCCACCAAAAAGGAAATCATTGCCACCTTGTCCATCCAGGATGTTGCTCCCCCCATTTCCCCTGATAGTATTACCAATGGCGTTACCAGCACCGTTAATCGCATTGCTTCCCAGTAGCTCTAGATTTTCTACATTGTCGCCCTTATTGCCGATTAGTTCCCAACTGACACTGGCTAAAACAGTATCGATGCCTGCCCCAAGAGCTTCCACAACTGTATCACCGACACTATCAACAACATAAGTATCATTGCCAACACCGCCGATCATGCTGTCATCGCCCGTGCCACCATCGAGGCGGTCATTACCAGCCCCTCCAAAGAGTTGGTCATTACCACCTCCACCAATGAGGAAGTCATTGCCATCTTGACCATCTAAGATGTTATTTCCTCCATTTCCCCTGATAGTGTTGTTGAGGGCGTTACCAGTGCCGTTAATCGCATTGCTTCCCAGTAGCTCTAGATTTTCTACATTGTCGCCCTTATTGCCGATTAGTTCCCAACTGACACTGGCTAAAACAGTATCGATGCCTGCCCCAAGAGCTTCCACAACTGTATCACCGACACTATCAACAACATAAGTATCATTGCCAATACCGCCGATCATGCTGTCATCGCCCGTGCCACCATCGAGGCGGTCATTACCAGCACCTCCAATGAGTTGGTCATTACCACCTCCACCAATGAGGAAATCATTGCCACCTCGACCATCTAAGATGTTATTTCCTCCATTTCCCCTGATAGTGTTGTCGAGGGCGTTACCAGTACCGTTAATTGCCTCACTTCCCAGTAGTTCTAGATGTTCTACATTGTCACCCTTATTGCCGATCAGTTCCCAAGTGACACTAGCTAAAACGGTATCGATACCTTCTCCAGGAGCTTCCACAACTATGTCACCGATACTATCGACAACGTAGATATCATCGCCAATACCGCCGATCATGCTGTCATCGCCCGTGCCACCATCGAGGCGGTCATTACCAGCACCACCTTCAAGGGTATCGTTGCCCTCTCCACCAATGAGGAAGTCATTGCCCTGGCGACCAACAAGGCGATCATTGCCAGCTAGACCTCGTATTGTATCGTTTGATATTGTGCCAGTAAGGGAATCGTTTCCAGTAGTTCCTTCAATAACTGCCATTGGATTCTCCAAGTAGAAATGAATAAATGAAATGGATGACATTGGAACATTAGGAACAGGGCGTTCCTGCATTTCAACAGCAACCCCCTTATGGCTTCGGCAGCATACCTAAGCCGTGTTAGGAGATTTCAGTTGAACTGCCCCTGTGGTAGCGACCTGATTGTCTAAAAACTTTGCGCTCGTAAAACTCCGTTGAGACAGCACCTCTGACACTTACTGGCTAACAACAGCCCTACCAACCAGAAAGTGTTAGCATTTAACGAGTTTTCCTGCGCTTGGTTCAGTGTTTTTTTGTAAACCTATATGAAATCATTGCATCCTTTCACAGAGGATTGCCAGTATTGTCTCTGAACTTAATTGATTCTTCATACAGGAATATTTTAGTTAAAATCTTCAGTAGAGCGGTTAGCTAATAACCTTTTTTTACCTTATACTCCTATACATAAAAGGTTCCAACCGAAAATTTTGCGGCTAGTTTATAAAGTAAATCTTAAGCAAGTGAGAAGCAAAGCTGGCTATGCTTTTTAAACTTATAGTCCCATCTATATAAGCTGTGACTCTGTAAGTTTTAGGATGCAAAAGGCAGATGCTTCTGGATGTAGAAAATTGATAGAACGTGTTGCGTAATCCCAGAGTAGGGGTACAACATTTCGTACCCCTACGGCAGTAGAGTCCAATCTTGTGCAAGTGCGATCACAGAGTAGCAAGAGTTTCTTTCATCTATAACAGATTGTGATCGCTGCCTGTAGACTGCTCTCACCAGTATTCAAGACTAGCTTGAAAATGAAGGCTGAAACAAAGCTAAATCGTTTCTATTCCTATTTTCATCCTTGGTTGTGAGCGAAGGCTCATGGTCGTCTCTTGCAAGAGTCTCGGATACTCTCTCACCAGTATCAAAATCCGGATAACACCAAAAGGAATACACACCTCCAAAAGAACTCCAACAGATCAAAGCTTTAGCTGTCCGCTAAGTTCAGATTTGTGAAATTTTAATGTGGGTGATTTTTTCACTAATCTTTAATCCCTTCAAAGACAAAAAAGTTTGTCCTGATAGACGCCACAAGTCCTGTATCAGTAATTGGTAACGCTTGAGGAGAGGGATAATCCTCGCGATCGCTTTTTCTAGCATCGAGAGAATCAACCTTACCTTCCTCGCGCAAACTTCAGTGTTTTTGAACTATGGGTCCAGATGGAGATTATCAGCCGATGCCGCCTTACGGTAGCGGTAATCAGGCACCCCACTTGTCTTCACTCTACACAACTGGGTTATCTGAAGATGAAGACAAATTCGATCTACGCAAGATACTGGCAGTTGCACGTCGTCGGCTAATCATTATTGCCGGAGTTGCGATCGCAGTTAGCTCTGGAGTCGCCTCCAAAGTCTTGAAGCAGGTTCCCAACTATGAAGGCAAGTTTCAGCTTTTAGTGGGACCCGTGTCTGGTGAAGACCAGGTTGATAAACTCACTCAATCCCTCAGCCAAAACGCTGGTATCAAAGTCCAGGGACCCGACTACGAGACTCAAATCCAAGTCTTGTGGAGTCCCCAGGTTATCTCTCCCATCCTGAAGAACATCCAAGCTCGATATCCAGAAATTGACTACGACACCCTCAGAAGCAAGCTGGCTATCTCCCGACTAGCAGAAACCAAAATCTTAGAAGTTCGCTACCAGGACTCAGACCCCGAAAAAATTCAGTTTATCTTGAAGGAGCTTGCTGAGGGCTATGTCAAGTACTCTCAAGTTGAGCAGCGCAACAGCGTAAAACAAGGACTCGAATTTGTTAATACCCAGACAAAGGAACTCCAAGACCGAGTCAAAAGCCTTCAGCAGAAAATCCAGGAGCTGCGCGAAAATTACCGAATTGTCGATCCAGAAACACAGGGTACACTGTTAACCAATCGGATTAGCGAAGTTGTCCAACAACGCCAAGAAGCCCAAACTCAGCTAGATGAATCGAAACAACTCTATGTAGAGCTACAGAGTCAATTAGGTCAGTTGGGAGTAACACCCGACCAAGCGATCGCAGCAACAGCCCTCTCAGAAGGCCCCCGCTACCAAGAGTTACTCGACAAACTGACTGAACTAGACACGAAGATTGCCACTGAGTCAGCACGATTCACAGAAGAAAACCCAATCGTTCAAAGACTGGTCGAAGAAAGAGAAAGATTACTACCTCTGATTGAGAAGGAAGCCTCAACAGTAATCGGCAATAGTACTTCCGGTGTCCCTAGCGATGCCCCATCCTTAGCATCCCCTAGTTCCATTCGCCAAGACCTAACTCAAAAGCTGGTCGAGACAACCAATCAAATCGAGCTTCTAGAAATCCGCACAAGAGAGATTGCCGCTGCGGAAAACCTGCTAAATCAGCAAATCACAAATTTGCCAGCCATTGCCCGTCGTTACACGGATTACCAACGGGATTTAAAGGTAGCAACAGAAAGCCTAGGTCGCTTTCTCGCCGTTCGAGAGACACTACAAATAGAAGAATCCCAAAAAACCCCTCCCTGGCAGAAGCTTTCCGAGCCAAAACAACCCGAAGCGCCAATCTCACCCAACGTACCACGCGGTCTTGTCCTCAGCGCGATCGCAGGATTACTCGCTGGCGCTGGTGCTGGGTTGCTAGCCGAAAAGCTCGATAAGGTGTTTCACTCTCCCGACGAACTCAAAGACAGCACTGGCTTACCTGTATTAGGAACCATTCCCTTTACAAAAGAACTCAAGGCACGCCGCACCAAGCCTGGTGAGGCTACACCCGATCCAATAGAATTTCAAGGTCGGTCTTATGGTGGTTATAGTGCCTCTCCTTTATTAGAAGCATTTCGCTCACTCAACGCCAACCTCCAGTTTCTCAGCCCCGATCAACCGATTCGCTCATTAGTCCTCAGTTCATCGGTTCCTGCCGATGGTAAATCCACCGTAGCCACCTACCTAGCACAAGCCGCCGCCGCAATGGGACAACGGGTATTACTCGTAGATGCCGATTTGCGCCGTCCTCAGGTTCATGTACGAACCGATTTACCAAACGTCTGGGGACTCAGTAATGTCATCTCCAGCGAAATCAATGTTGATGATGTAATTCAGCGATCGCCTTTGGAAGACAATCTCTTTGTCCTAACGGCCGGTCAAATCCCCCCTGACCCAACTCGGCTTCTGTGTTCCAAAAAGATGCAAAATTTAGTGGAACGCTTCCAAGAGGCTTTCGACCTAGTAATTTTTGATACACCCCCTCTGTTGGGTCTAGCTGACGCTCGACTTCTCGCCGCTCATACCGATGGAATCGTTATGGTTGTAGGACTCGGCAGAACCGATCGCGCCGTATTGACCCAAGTTCTGTATGGGTTAAGAACCTCTCACGCCCGTGTCTTGGGACTCGTTGCCAATGGTGTCAAAGGTTATACAACTAGTTCCCCAGACTACTATCACCATTACTATGCCCAGTCTCCTCAAGGAGAATATACTTCCGCAAGACAGTAAATTTTCAGTTTCTTCTGGGTCGCCTTTAACATGCCGAGGTCGGGACTTCTGAACTTCTGAACTTCTGAACTCCTGTATTCTTCTTGGTCAACCCAGAGGGGTTCTGCGACTCTTGCGGCTTCTATAAACCCTCAAAACCAGAACTTTAAACGTAGCCATTACCTAGAACCTCACCCACCATTAAACGCATTCCATTGGCAAAATCCCAGCCAGACTGAGGGCGCTTGCCAGCTAGCTGCACTTCCCACAACAGCAATAGCCCCTCTCCCGTTTGAATAATTGGACCAATCCCCTTGACAATTTTCATCACTTCTCCTGTACGCTCTGACTTTCCAGCAAGAGAAGACAACTCCTCCTCCAGCACTGTTAACTCCGGAGGGAGTTGGGATAAGTAAGCCGAGTCAAGGGGAGCAGTGGCAATAATTTTTAGAGCTTTGTCTCGAAATGAGGCAATGCAGTTTGGGATAAATCCCCTCACCTGATTATGTAAATCAATTGCAGGGCGTGACCAATCCAGGCAATAATCAGACTTTTGAATCAATGGCGCATAGGTAGCTTGGGATTCATCTTGTGCGATCGCTTGAATCTCCTGTTTTCCCAGTTTCAGGAGCGTTTCAACTAACAAATCAGCTCCGGAACTTGCCAGCGTTTGGGCTAACTGGTGAGCATTATCCAATAGCTGAATCGGGGTGTAAGCCTTCAGTAGCATTGCCCCCGTGTCCATCCCCACATCCATCAGCATCGTTGTGATACCAGTTTCTGTCTCACCATGATACAGACACCACTGAATCGGAGCCGCCCCCCGATACTTCGGCAGAATTGAGCCATGAACATTAATACAACCCAGCTTTGGCATACCGAGAATCTCTTGAGAGAGAATCTGTCCATAAGCAACGACAACAAAGACATCGGCTTCTGTCTGCCGTAACTGAGTCAGAGTATCGGCATTTTTCTTCACCCGCTTCGGTTGCCAGACTGGTAGTTGATGCGTTAGAGCAACGGTTTTTACAGGTGAGGGAGTCAATTGGTTACCGCGCCCTCGACGCTTGTCTGGTTGGGTAACGACACCCAACACTTCAAATTCAGGATGGTTAACTAAGCGTTCTAAGCTAGGTACGGCGAATTGAGGAGTACCGAAGAAAACAACTCTCATTAGGGAATTGGGAGAGGGAGCAGGGGAGGTTGGGGAGGCAGAGGGCAGAAGCAGTAAGAAAAATTTTCATTCCTACTCCTGCGGAGAACGCTACGCGAACGTTGTGAGCGACAACTCATGGTGCCTAACTTCTAATTAATCGCAATCTCAACTCGGCGGTTGCGTTGTTGATTAGGTGCAGTATGGTCGGTGACAAGGGGATAAGTTGCGCCGTAGCCGACTACTAACCATCGGTATTCACCATCTAAGGCATTGGCAAAATATTGCTCAACGGCTTTAGCTCGGCGAAATGACAATTCTCGATTGTCTTCGGCTTCCCCATTCGAGTCAGTATGGGCACCAATGCGGATGGTACTGGAAGGATATTTTCGTAAATCCGCGACGATTTTGTCTAAAATTAGACCCGCCTCGGAACGTAAAATACTGTTGCTCTCTTCAAATAAAAGGTCGCTGGGCAATGTTACCTTCAATTTGTCAGATTGAACGATAGACACAGAGGATGCCCCAATTTGGTTAGCGCTGACGCTTCCTAACGACGTAGCATTTGTACTGGTAGCAGGTACGTCTTGGATTTGTAAAGCGATCGCTTCTAGTCGTGTGTCGAGAAATTCATTGGAGCGACGGATACCGAGTTGACTTTCCAGAGCCGCAACAGCATTGCTTAATGCTCTAAACTGATTTTGTAATTGTGTCAACTCGGCTTGTGCCTGTTGTCGTTGTACAGGTGTTAACTGTAGTGACGAATTGCTAGAATTTGGCTCAACAGTTGGGCTGGTATCGGGCGCGGTTACTAGTGCCTTATTTTCAAGACGCTCTAGTAGCTTAATGAGTAGAGGTTTCTCTGGACTCGGATTGGGATAGATGTTCGCAAAGAGAATGCCCAAGATTAGGGCTAACCCCCCACCAACACCTAGGAGTAGCAGTCGGAAAATTAGGACGAGTAACCACGGTTGCCGACTGCTCGGTTTGTCAGGGGAAGTCTTAGCTGCTGAATTAGCGGATTGGGTCACCGATTTTCCTGAATTTTATTCAGACCACAGAAGAATAATAAAGAAAATGGAGAATTTGATCATGCCCTATTTAGGGTAAAAAGTCGAAGCCCATCACTAAAATAGGGGAGGATAACATCAAAATTCGTAAACACGAAGTGAAAACTTTCGTAAATGAGTGAGTTGATGGATTCTTAAGTTGTTATACATAAATAACATAAGGAACTGCGGCAGCATTCCTTGGGCGTTGCTCCTCACACAAGACGCGCCGTTTAGCAACCTCACCCCCCATCAATGCTTAAAAGAATAGTCTGTTTAGTAGGATGGTTTCGTGATCAACCATGCCGAATGCTTTTAGCCGCTCTAGTACTTATGGCACATAACCTACCTGCTCAGGCAGACTCTGTGAATGTGCCTATGGTCGTAGACCCATCATCACTAAATCTACCTATGGTCGTAGACCCGTCATCGGTGCCCTCTTCCCCGCCCTCAATTGAAGTACCTGTTGAAGTGCCTGAAGAAATCGCCCCCGACATGCTTGAACTTGGAGTACAGCTTGACCCTCTGGATAGTCCCCATCCCGTACCTTGGAATTGGGTACTCGCTACCCAGGCTGAAGTGGGTACTTCAGAAAATTTTGGACCACGTTACTATCGCAGCCAATCATTAATTTCTCCCGACGGTCAGTATGCTGCCTATAGTCGCATTCAGATGTACGCGCAGCCGGAACTCTACCGCAGCCGCGTGACGAGTGTGATGTTTCTGGAAAATTTAGAGACGGGAGACTTGCGAACTATCACGGCTTCTTCTCCCTTGGCTGATAATCCCTTAGTCAGTAATCAAGAGGCGGATATGCCAGGGACGATCGCAATTTTAATTCCAGTCTCCTGGTCACAAGAAAGCGATCGCATCTTAGCGCGACAGTTTGAAGGCATGTTTAGTACATCGGATGCCTCTGATTACGCCGTAATTTGGGATCGACGGCAAAATCGTACCAGTACCATCGCACCGGAACAAATTCAATACTCTAACGCCGTCTTGTTGGGTTGGAGTCAAACCAATCCCGATCAAGTTCTCTTTCGTGCTGGAGAATTGGGAGATGAACACCCACCTGTATGGGCAGTTGATTTCATGGGTCAAACCGCCCTCGCTTATGAAGACGAACCGATGGTTTATGGTCAAGTCGTAAACCAAGTTTGGGCGGGTCCCCAGGCACGTTGGTAATTATACTATTTCACTTTCTTGTTAGTAGTTGGAAGAAGACGGAGGAAAAAGGAGGAGGAAACATATTATAGTTTCCCCCTCCTTTTTCCTCTATGTGTCTTACTCAAGATAGCGATAGCCTAATAGTCTACCGCGTCTTTTTAAAGGGCGGAGTGTCAAAACGGAATAGGCATAGACAATCGGTAACATGCATAGTACACTCATGCGATGTCTCCCCCCTGACCCTGCAAATTTGCTAGTAGCAATCAAAGCCCTAGCAGGTTGAATGAGTTTAGCCATGTGTATTGGACTGATGTGCGTTCGCCAGTAAACAGATGTTTG
Source organism: Symplocastrum torsivum (assembly GCF_059505465.1). Lineage (NCBI taxonomy): Bacteria > Bacillati > Cyanobacteriota > Cyanophyceae > Oscillatoriales > Microcoleaceae > Symplocastrum > Symplocastrum torsivum. Next base: position 83,070 of record NZ_JCACKQ010000129.1, read on the forward strand.
CAGACGAACAAGCTTTACGCGATCGCCAGCGCAGCATCACCCAAAGCCAAAGCAAACTGCAACAAGCCTTTAGACGAGTTCGACTTTAGTCAAAAGAGGAATCACCATGACTCAGACAATTCCCTCTTCTAATAGCAGCCCTGAGAAAACAATTAATCACGAGCAGTTTAGTGAGGTTTAGGCTTGTACCCTAATCCGCTTGATTTCTACACCTCTAATAATTGCGCTCCTATAGGCAATCGCTATGTTGCATCAGTGCCTGATACTCAATCTGTAGGCATAGTCCACTATTAACCCTTACAAACCAACAAGCTACACTCAGATGGATAAAACGTATCGCACACCCTTCGTGAGACGCAGGGTAAACCAACGTAAGGGGTTTGACACTGCCAGTATTAATAGACGGTTTGACATTGTGAGGAAAGGGATTGCGTACTTTGATTGGCGCGACCCTTATCATTGGATACTCACGATGAACTGGTTCAAGTTCATTGGGTTGACTGTGGTTTGCTATGTCATCACAAATGCTATATTTGCGCTTTTGTACATGGCAGGAGGAGACTCTATTAAGAACGCTCGTCCTGGTTCTTTCTTGGATGCTTTTGCTTTCAGCGTTCAAACAATGGCAACTATTGGATATGGCGCAATGTATCCACAAACCGCCTATGCGAATGTGCTAGTCGCGCTCGAAGCGTTGGTAGGTTTGATGGGAGTAGCTATGGGTACTGGACTGATGTTTGCCCGCTTCTCGCGTCCCACAGCAAGAGTTCTCTTCAGCCGAGTGGGAGTCATTACTCCGTTTAACGGTACACCTACCCTGATGTTTCGGGTTGCGAACGAACGACGTAACCAGATTCTTGAAGCCCAAATAGGAGTGAGCTTACTACGCGATGAAACCACGGCGGAAGGGGAATATACACGTCGTTTCTATGACCTCAAACTGCTTCGTAGCCAGTCACGCAGTTTTGCACTGACTTGGACAGTGATGCATCCTGTTGATGAGAGTAGCCCCCTCTATGGGGAGACACCAGAGTCAATGGCTCAGGCGCAAGCGGATATTGCCGTTACGCTAACTGGTCTGGATGAAACGGTTTCGCAAACTGTTCATGCTCGTCATTACTACTTAGCAGAGGAAATTCTCTGGGACAAGCGTTTCGTTGATATTATTGCCAGGAAACCGGACGGACGGCGCATGATTGATTACACTCGCTTTCATGATGTTATGGATTTTTGAGAGTAAAGCAAGTCTCGCTGAGTGCAGGGTTGCAGAAGTTTTTACAGCCATTAATGCCGTGGTCAAGCCCCTAACAATATATGCTGTGTAGCCAAACCTACGGCAAAATAAGAGAAAGGTCAACAGGCTTTGTGGCTATGTCTAAGCGCAAAAAGCATAATCTCCAATGGCTCAAGGAAACCCAAGGCTTAAAAGAAGACCACAACTGGAAATCAAAGCCAGGAACTCAGATTTTTGTGGCAGGGCGAGGGGCATTGCGCTTCGATGTCCCCGACGATTGGCATTTTGAACCGGATACAAAGTCGTTCCGGTTTCTAGACAGAAAGCCGCCGAACGATGATTGCCGCTTAGAAGCTTCGTTTAATTTACTACCCCCTGGCAACTGGGCAGATTTTCCGCTGGTTAGGCTGTTAAAGCAGACAGTTCAAGATGATGAGCGGAATGTAGTTGAGCGAGGGAAAATTATTCAATTCAAGCGTCAAACAGCCCGCGTCGTTTGGAGCGAAATCAAATTTATTGACCCTCAGGAAAACCGCGAAGCCTACTCCCGAATCTGCATTGGGTTGGGTTCTGGAGTCCAGTGCCTGATTACTTTTGACTACTGGGCGGACGATACACAGCGTTTGATTCCCGTATGGGACACAGTTATGGAATCGTTAGTTCTAGGGCTTTATATCCGCGATCCTCGAACAGGACTTGCCTTCCCCGACTAGACGTTGGTGGCTCTAAGCTGTCAGGGTGTGATTATGAAGGTTATCACAAACAGATTGTGCAATTGGTTCCTTGATACCGAACCACTCAGGAAGCAAATTACGAAACCCTATTGCCCGGTTAGACCTCACGCCCAATATTCGGGTTGACTTATCTCAATAGCGATCGCAAACAAGTTTGCAAAATCAATTCGGGTCAATAGCATCCAGAAACGAACCTGGCTACGGCTGCGCTGAACGCCTGTTGAACTAGCCATACGCCAGAGCGCGATCGCCAACGGCAACCAGGGATAGGTGAGACGAACGGTGCGCCAGTAGAGCCTGCATGACATCATGATTGTTTCTTTTATCGAGTACTCGGTTCCCGGTTAGACAAAATCTTGCAGCAACACTAGCTCAAAGAGATTTTGTCCAGCGCAAGTTCGAGTTGTGCAAAGGGTTGCACATTCAGTTGTGTCTGCCACACCGCAACGGGTTTTTCCCAAGCTTCTTCCCATTTCTGAGCTATTAACGGTTTGGCAGTTTGTCCCATTTGCCATCCATATGTGATCGCATTTACAAGTGGAGATAGCACCTCAGGTTGCAACAGCGTGGTGGCAATCAGAGCATTGGCGATGAGCATACTGGCAAGCGGTAGCTGAAACTGAGCTAGGTAGAAGGCTTGCAAACCAATTTCGCCAATTTCACTGGTATCAAATCCGGTAATAATGTGCCAAATGTCGTGGGTTTGTAGCCAACGATTTTCAACATAGCTGGTATCCGAGTCAATTTTGACTTGGGCTGCTAACGGTTGAAAACCTGCCTGTTTAATGCTGCTGGCATAGGCATAACCCAACGAGTCCTTGGGATACTGCAACAAAGCTTCCAGATCGTGGGAGGGAGCCATATAGCGTTCTTCAATAATTTCAGCCACTTCTGGCGCTGCCTTCATTGCTTCAACGGCAAGTTGGAAGGCATGGCTGTCAACCAGCGTCGTACTCAACTCTAGAACTGGAGCCAGATTTCCGCTGTCGTCGAACAGCAGCGTCAAGAATGCTTTTGTTCCTCTTAATGTCCGAAAGAAGTCTTTGACGCTCGTCAATATCTGTCCGTTAGAATGCGCTTGCACACCCGGATTTTGTTTGGCTGGTTGAAAAACTTGGGAATTCAGAGACTGCATAGGAGTACCTCCGACAAGTAGAATTGAAGTAATATATGAACATTGTTCACATCTTAAATAATACGAACAACGTTCATATTTTGTCAAAGATGATTTCTGTAAATGACGGCTGACCCTCAACAACCCTCAACCATGCGACGGCAACCAAAGCAGGCACGCAGCCAGGAGCGGGTGCATCACATCCTTGATGTTGCCGAGCAACTATTCATTGAACTGGGCTACAACCAGACCACGACACGGGCGATCGCGTCTCGTGCGGAAGTTCCCGTTGGGTCGCTCTACCAGTTCTTTCCGGACAAAGAAGCGATCGTCAAAGCTTTGGCGAATCGGTACTTTGAGCAGGAGTATCACCTGTTTATGAAACTTGACGCTGAACTGGCAGAGGCTCCAATTGTGGTCTATGTCGATCGCATGATTGATGCATTTGATCAGTTTGCAACCAACCATCCCGGCTATCGTGCTGTACTAGAACAATTAATTGATCTGATGACGGCAGCCGATATCAGTACCCTAGATGAGTACGACCAAAAGATTCTTACAGAACTCGCCCGTTTTCTGGAACAGCGAAACCCATCTTTAGATAAAGCAAAATGTGAATTAATTGCCACAACCGTTGTGAAAGCTGCCAATGAGTTGCTATGGCTCTCTCTGACCCGCGATCAAATCTTCCGGGAACAACTTGTAGCAGAAACGAAAACATTGATTGCAGCGTACCTGCAAACCTACCAGATATAAAAGTTGATTTTTTGGAAAAGCTAGAGAATACAGGTGCTGCGATCGCCGTTTGAACACTGGCAAAGCCACATACTTTGATTCAGCAACACCCTAATTGCGATGCCAACGGGTGACACCACCTGACTGATCAATTAGGGTGATACCTTTGCGGGAGAGTTCATTGCGAATGCGATCGCCTTCTGCAAAATCTCTCCGACTCCGCGCCTCTGCACGCTGCTGAATCATCGCTTCGATGTCCGCATCACTCAAACCATCAGTCGGTTCCTCACTTACTTCTGGTTGTGCCTCCAAACCCAACACATTTGCCAGCGTTACTAGCGTATGCCACTGCTTTTCTAACTCTGATGGTGGTGTTTCCGTCTTCCCCTCATGCACAAGGATATTTCCCTCGCGTTGCAAATCCTTTGCGAGTTCAAACAACACAGGTAAACCCCCCGCGAAGTTGAAGTCATCATTCACCGCTTCATTAAATCGCTCGATTTGGGAATTGGGATTGGGGAATTGGGAATTGGGATTGGGGAATTGGGAATTGGGAATTGGGGTGGATGGTTGCCAACCCAGCTTTTCGCCCCACTCATAACCGAAGAGCAACCCTTCTTTAAGGGTGTGCCAACCGTTGGTTGCGGATGCGATCGCTTCATCAGTAAAATCAATTGGCTTGCGGTAGTGAGCCATCAGTACAAATAGCCGCACTGCCATTGGGTCAACCGGACGATCTAGTAGTTCGCGGATAGTGATAAAGTTGCCCAGAGACTTGGACATCTTCTCTCCTTCCACCTTCACCATGCCATTGTGTAGCCAGTAGCGAGAGAGTGGCTTACCTGTGACAGCTTCCGATTGGGCAATTTCATTCTCGTGGTGAGGAAACTTCAAGTCATCCCCACCCGTATGAATATCAATTGTTTCACCCAAAACATCTCGAACCATCGCAGAGCATTCAATATGCCAACCCGGACGACCTGCACCCCAGCGTGATTCCCAGGAAGGTTCCCCAGGTTTTGCCGCCTTCCATAGGGCAAAATCAAACGGGTCTTTCTTCTTGGATGCTTCTGGATCTTCTACATCCACCCGTCCACTTGCCCCTGCTTGTAAATCGTCCAACTTGCGTCCCGAAAGCTTGCCATACTCTGGAAACTGGCGCACGGCATAGTAGACATCACCCGATGCTGGGTAGGCAAAGCCTTTTTGTTCCAACTCGTAAATTAGCTTTTGTATGCCGTTAATCGTATGCGTCGCACGGGGATAGGCATCTGCTTCTTTGACATTTAGCCGCGCCATATCCTCAAAGTAGGCTTTGATGAAGCGTTCCGAGACATCCTCCATTGAGGTTCCCTCGTTTACAGCTCGCTTGAGAATCTTGTCGTCAATATCGGTGAAGTTCTGTACATAGTGAACCTCTAGCCCGACAAATTGCAGATATCGACGGACTGTATCCCAAACAATGCAAGTTCTGGCATGACCCAAGTGGCAATAGTCATACACCGTAATGCCGCAGCAATACATCCGTACTTTCCCAGCTTCCAACGGTTCAAAGGGTTCTTTGCGGCGGGTCAGTGTATCAAAAAGCGTTAAGGTCATAACACAGTAGGGATTGAAATCACTAAGGAACAGATACGCAATAATGGGGAAGGCAAGGATGTCTAGTAAACATCCGTCATGCCTGTGTGAATAGCACAATAAAGCTATCCTTTTATATTCTGACTTTTCAAGGCAGTTACGCTATGAAATCAGCAGCTCCTTCCGAACAATCTCAGTCAATAGACGCTCCGAAACAAGGTTTACCCGTCACCATCATCACAGGTTTTCTCGGTAGCGGCAAAACCACTCTCCTCAACCACATTTTGACCAATCAGCAGGGACTCAAGACGGCTGTACTGGTGAATGAGTTTGGTGAAATCGGCATCGACAATGAGCTGATTGTAACCACTGGCGAGGACATGGTGGAACTGAACAATGGTTGTGTCTGCTGCACGATTAACAACGATTTGGTTGAAGCCGTATACAAAGTCCTGGAACGCGAAGACAAGGTAGATTATCTAGTGGTAGAAACCACAGGTCTTGCTGACCCCCTGCCAGTTGCGCTCACCTTTTTGGGGACAGAACTGCGAGACATGACTCGCCTAGATTCTATCGTTACAGTGGTAGACTGCGAAAACTTCAGTCTGGATCTATTTAACAGTGAGGCAGCTTATAGCCAGATAGCCTACGGCGATATCATCCTGCTTAATAAGGTAGACCTAGTAGACGAAGGCGATGTAGATGCCTTAGAAATTAGGATTCGCGATATTAAAGCGGGGGCAAGAGTTCTCAGAACGACAAAATCCCAGGTGCCATTGCCGTTGATTCTCAGTGTTGGTCTGTTTGAAACAGACAAATATTTTGAAGAGGTGTCGGAACACAAGCATGAGCATCATGACCATGAACACGTCCATGATGAGCATTGCAACCATGACCATGATCATCACCACCACGACCACGAGCATCATCATCACTCTCACCACTTAGAAAATGATGGTTTTACCTCGCTTTCCTTCGAGAGTGATAAGCCATTTGCAATCAGGCAGTTTCAGTATTTCCTCGACAATCAGCTTCCGGAAAATGTCTTTCGAGCAAAGGGAATTCTCTGGTTTAATGAAAGTCCAAACCGTCACGTCTTTCACTTGAGTGGTAAGCGTTTCACGATTGAGGATGATGAGTGGAAAGGTGAGCCTAAAACGCAGTTAGTGCTAATTGGTCAGAATTTAGATCACGACACGTTGCGATCGCAAATAGAAAGCTGCATCTGTCTTCCTACCCCCAAGCGCGGCAAAGGATTTGGAAAATAGCGTTTAAGGATTGAAGCAAAGATTCCCGACTTCTTAGAGGATACTGCTGGCGAACAGGGGGTATTACCCCCTGTTCAACTAAACTAATTGTAAAGAGCAAACTTTTAGCACAAGCTTTAGTAATGTGCAGAGTATTGTGACCCGCACTTGTGTTAGACTGTACCACCACTACTTGCTTGAGGCATCGCTTCAATAAGTGCCCGAAGCACCTTATTTACTGACTCCGGTCTTGAGAAAACCTGGGCAACATCCTCATCCAAAACAACAACTGTTAACTTTGGCTTTCCACTTCGATTTGCAAAGTGGTTGGGCTTTGCCTTTTTATAATCAAACTGGTACTCTGGCAAAAGCTCATCTTCAGAGTTTGAAGGTCGATCAAAAGGCATTTTGTTCATAATCTTCACGCTCCCTACGAGTGGCAAGACGGGCACGAGGGTTCTCAATTGTCCAATTCTGCAAGAGCCACCTTGACACAAGTCGCCTGTTGCAGCATATTGCAAGGAAAAGGCAACTAGATCGAGTTGCTCTTGCTCTGTCCATGTATCACTCTGTTGATACTTTGAATTTCAGGCAGTTATAGTCGAAAGTGCAGCATAGGTGAATTGATAATGTGGCATGGGTATAGTTGAGTTAATGCAACAATTGCCATATTTTTTCTCAGAACCGCATGGGCAGAGATCTTGCTCTTTAACCCCACGTTCCTTAAAGTAAGCATAATCTCTTTCGGCTTGTTGAATAACGTAATCCCATTCTTGAAAAGGGTCAGTTAAAACCGAAGCTAACCCTCCTACAAGTCTGTAATCATATTGATCAACTGGTTCTCCAGTTTTAGGATCTACTAGAAACAGGACAGCAAACTTATTTGCAGGATTTTCTACGAGTGCAACATGATCACATCTAATATCTCTAGTCACTCGCGCACGCATTTCACCGTTGTATATCTGACCATCATTATGACCACATGGTTTACGCGGGTTAATTTCACTATTACAAACACTGCAATATTCCTTATAAGTCAACCCAGGACTTATGAATAACTTATAAGGAAATAATCCTTGCCACTTTGATACGTGCTTCTCAATAAAGCCATATTTCCCAGATATCCAAAATTCTTCCCAGTAATCTGGCAAATACTTTTGAGGTGGTTTGATAGACCATAGTCCCTTTTCAGCTTTTTCAAGTTCACACCAAGCCTCATAGAATTCACCTTGCTTCAGTAGTGAAAATGCGGCGAGATAACTACTGTGAACCAAAACAGCTTCTTGTAAGCACCAAAGATGAGCAGCCAGTTCTTGTTGTTGACGTTGTAATGCTTTTTCTTTAAAAATTATAAGTAATTCTTTTATTTGATTCTCTTCATACCTATGCTCAGCAACTCTGGAAATGTGATTGACAATTCCCTCAAGTGAAAGGCTATTACTACTCATTAAAGTATTCTTCATGCAGCAATCATTTTTTTCACTTAAAGAGTTTATTCCTTAAGAGTGTCTCTATCTGAAATAATTTGGCTCTCCTCAAGTTTTTTCGTCGTAGAAACATCAGCAAATCCTGCTTGATTTAAAACTTTATCCATCACTTTAGGAAGAAATTTTTCAATCTCGGTTGAAGAACCAGAACATTGAATTTCACGAATGAATCCATTTTCATTGTCAATAACGAGGGTAATGCGAAACTCTGAATCCTTACCCGCTCTAGCCCTATTTGCTCGAATATAGTCAAGAATTAAATCTTTAATAACTGGTGCAATAATTGCTGATATAACGATTGTCCCTATCACAGTTAAAGTAATTGGCTCAGAGTATAAGGCTGATTTTCGGTATTCACCATCATTGACGCAAATATCTGCTTTGATCTCTTTCTTGCTAGAGTCAAGTAAATACTTAAAAAAGCTCTCTGCTCCAGAAGCAAATACTTTTCCAGAGCTAGAGCTGTCGCCCCTGTATAGATCACCCTCTAGAGGGACAAATAGAACATTTGCATCCACTATCTCCTTCTTAACCTGGCTAGATAGCTCTTCGTTGTGTCTCCAGTACTCTAATCCCTGAGTTACATCCTCTTTCACTTCAATAAGAACGTTATTCACGTTTATATCTACGAAAGTTTTACGTCCAGAGCCAACCCGTCTAACTCGTAGGCTCCGCAAGTCATATTCTGAACGCAGATTATCTTCCATTTCAGACTCAACCTTCTTCATAGACTCTTCGTTCCTGACGGGTCACTTCTCTTGCACTAATCAGACGAATTGAACTACCTCTTTCTGTGTACGAAACAATTAATATGCGCTCTTGATTCGATTGACCAACAATTAGGTAACGATCTTCGTCTACAGAATGGTCTGGATCATAGAAGTCGATATACAGGGGATCGTCGAAAACTGTTTTGGCTTCATCGAAGGAAACTTGATGTTTCAATAAGTTCTTTCCAGCTTTGTTTTCGTCCCACTCAAACTTCATAAAACTATCTTAACACTGGCGATCTGAGTGGATCATAGTTGAGATCTGTATCTTGATCTTGTGCTACTCACAATCATGCTTCATCTACAACTCTCACCAGCAACCTGAGCAACCAACACGCTGACTTGTTACATGGTGAAGCGATCGCACTCTCACTCCCACACCTCAGAGCCACCAGTAAAGTAAAATTTTCTTTACACCCCGCATCTGCTCACCTGTTGACCCCATGCTTTGCGACTACCTGGTACAAATCCTGACGGCTCGTGTCTACGATGTCGCCCAAGAAACCCCCCTAGAATACGCCCCAAACCTATCCGCACGACTGAATAACAAACTCCTGCTCAAACGGGAAGATATGCAATCAGTGTTTTCCTTCAAACTGCGGGGTGCTTACAACAAGATGGCGCAACTGCCGCCGGATATGCTGGCACAAGGCGTAATTGCTGCATCTGCCGGAAACCATGCCCAAGGAGTTGCCCTTGCTGCCCGTCAGCTAGGAACGCAAGCGATTATCGTCATGCCAGTTACCACACCCCAGGTTAAGATAGATGCCGTCAAAGCCCGTGGGGGAGAAGTGGTGTTGCATGGGGATACCTATGATGATGCTTATGCCTATGCCCGTCAACTGGAGGCAGAAAAAGGGTTAACCTTCATTCATCCCTTTGACGATCCTCATGTGATTGCCGGACAGGGAACCATCGGGATGGAAATTCTGCGGCAATACCAGCAACCCATCCATGCCATTTTTGTTGCAATTGGCGGTGGGGGATTGATTTCCGGGATTGGGGCGTATGTGAAACGGTTGCGCCCCGAAATCAAGATTATTGGTGTTGAACCTGTCGATGCCGATGCTATGCATCAATCCCTCAAAGCAGGGAAACGGGTGCGCTTATCGAACGTGGGTTTATTTGCCGACGGGGTTGCAGTGCGAGAAGTCGGGGAAGAAACCTTCCGTCTGTGCCAGGAATATGTCGATGAAATCATTTTGGTTGACACCGATGACACCTGTGCCGCGATAAAAGACGTGTTTGAGGATACGCGATCGATTCTAGAACCCGCCGGAGCACTTGCGATCGCAGCCGCCAAAGCCTACGCAGAACGGGAACAAATCCAAGACCAAACCTTAATCGCCGTTGCCTGCGGTGCTAACATGAACTTTGATCGCCTCCGCTTTGTCGCAGAACGAGCAGAGTTAGGCGAACGCCGCGAAGCCATCTTTGCCGTCACGATTCCTGAAGAACCAGGCAGTCTCCGCAAGTTTTGTGACTGTATGGGCAAACGCAACCTTACCGAGTTTAACTACCGCATTGCCGACGAAAAAGAAGCCCATATTTTTGTCGGAGTGCAAATTCAAAACCGTGCCGACGCAGCAAAGATGGCTGAATCTTTTGAAGTCTGTGGGTTCAAAACCCTTGACTTAACTGATGATGAACTGACGAAGTTGCATTTGCGGCACATGGTAGGTGGACGTTCTCCCCTAGCACACAATGAATTGCTCTACCGTTTTGAGTTTCCCGAACGTCCCGGTGCATTAATGAAGTTCGTCCGTTCCATGAGTCCTAACTGGAATATCAGCTTGTTTCACTACCGCAATAATGGGGCAGACTACGGGCGAATTGTTGTCGGGATGCAAGTACCGCCTCACGAAATGGAAGAGTGGCAAGCCTTTCTCGATACGCTTGGCTATCGCTATTGGGACGAAAACCAGAATCCAGCCTACAAACTGTTTTTGGGATAAGGCGATTTCATCACAGGTGGATCTAATTTTTTAGAATAAAGCAAAGATCGCCAGGTTTTAACCTTTTTATGCAAACGCCACAAACCGCCCATACACCTGGAGCCTTAACGCCAAATCTTTATGAGACTGACTTCTATGCCTGGATACAGGAACAAGCAAAACTCCTCAGACATCAGCAATGGAGCAAACTTGATCTACCTAATTTAATTGAGGAGATTGAGTCGCTGGGAAAACAACAACGTGCAGAATTGAGAAATCGCTTAAAGGTTTTAATTGGACATCTTTTAAAATGGGAATATCAACCAGAACGACGAAGCCGTAGCTGGTTGATGACGATTCGCGTTCAGCGTCGCGATACTCAAGAATTGCTGGAAGAAAATCCTAGCCTTAAGCCCTATCTTGAGGAAGCATTGCAAAAGATATATGAGAGTGGTAGAGATTTGGCTGTAGGAGAAACAAACCTGCCGCTAAAAAGCTTCCCAGAGAATTGCTCGTATACTTTGACAGAAATATTTAGGGATGGCTTTTATCCAGGTGAACCTGCGACAGATAATGTGATGGAATAATGGCGAACTTCCGTTCCGTTATGCGGATGGGCATCTATTCCTCTGTAGTAGTGATCACAGAGTCACTTTCATCTATTCTCTACCTCTTCCCTGCAACTCGTGCTGGTTCTAAGATACTACACCATAGAATCATGTAGCGGTTGCAGGTGAATAGTAAGATGGGACGAGGATTAAATGTTTAAACTCTCTAAAGTTATGTACTGCCTTAGGAGGATGTTTGACAATCATCTCTGTTCATATTAGTGACTAGCGACACTCGCCTTCTGCCTTCATTAAGCCTTTAAAAAACTTTTGGTAATATGGGCAGAAGTTAGTCAGCATGAATTGTACTAAGCTGTCTTAACTCAAACAACAAATGTGCTACCTGAGGTAACAGTAGAGGAACTATGGAAACCAACTTGCAACAATCTGAATATACCGATAGTGCTTCCCAAGAGGCTACAACCACAGAAGCTCAACCCTATAAAGAAGCCCAAGAGCTTAAAGTAGACGTAAGTGTTGACCAGCCTGGGGCACTAACAATAAACACTCCTCCCGCTCCATCAACAGATCAGGTTTGGCAGGAATGGGTACAACCTGTTACTGATTTTTTATCAAAACTGCCTGATTATGTTGGTGGATTCTTTTCCAGTTACCAGCAACCCCTGATTACCCTGGCGCTACTATTCTCAGGAGTCATCACGGTTAAAGTCACACTCGCGGTACTGGATGCCATTAATGACATTCCACTCTTATCACCGATGTTTGAGATTGTAGGCATTGGCTACACAGCCTGGTTTGTCTACCGCTACCTCCTCAAAGTTGAAACACGCAAAGAGCTATCATCACAGTTTCAATCTCTCAAAGGAGAAGTAATCGGCTCGGACTCTAAGAGCTAATACTCTTAAAACCCTGAGCGATTTCTCAACGAAGCAAGTGCTTGCTTCAAATGTCTTCATTTATCACTTAATAGGGCGGACTGATACAATCACCACGCAGTCCGCTGCTACCTATTGATGCTTTCAAGGAAAGAAAGTTAATCACATAATCAAATACAGCCGCTAGGTAGATGCAGAACTTATCGGCTTTTTTTGAGAATTAGTCATTACGGTGACTAGAGAGTTAGCCCCTTTTGGGGCTTTTTTCTAAGTCAAAGGAACACTGAAATACCATATATTGAATTCGTAAGATAAAGCTATTGGCAGAAGGAAAAAGGTGAAAGATATGCTGGGAATAGCCTTTTTCCTTTCCGTAAAACCCACTAATTAAATAGGCATTAGTGTATCAAGTTACAGGTGAGAGTTGTCGTTGACTCGCTTCTGGCGTGAGCTTAGCAGCAAAATGCTTTTCAATGAGCGTGGAAACTTCTTTTGGAGCAACTCCGGTGTAACGGGATTTGTCGGGCATGAAGACTACACAAGGGCCTTTCTTACACTCTTTCATGCAGCCAGTACCTTTAATGGCAACTTGATCTTCTAAACCGCGATCGCGTATAGATTCACTTACCGCCTGACAAACTTCCCCAGCGCCTCGCTTACGGCAAGAAGACTTTTGGCAAACCATTACACAGGCTTTGGTTTTAGGTGCAGCGACGGGTGGTTGGAAAACTTTCTCTTGCTTGGTAGGATCGGTTGTTTTTACCTGATAAGCTTTCAGCTTCAGTTCATCAGTTTTGTACTTGCGCTTCTGTTCTCCAGAAATCTCCACCCAATCTCCTGGTTGGAGAACGTCACCTAGGGAACTACGCAGTTCTTTAGAGAGCTTGATATAGCACTCACCCTCTGCTGTCGCTACACGCAGACGTTTTGGCTTTTCTTCAAGATTGCCAACAAAACCGACGAACCGACCCTCAATTTTGAAGCTTGAGACTCCTACTTCTTTGTTTAAGTTACCCACGCTTACCTCCTAAACCTTTCTCTAAAAATAACCCTAAATGATAATCTCTGTCATCTATTAACTTAATATTACTTTAGAAAACTAGTATCTCTAGTCCGGATTGAGCGATAAACTCCTGACTGGTTAACCCTTTGAGGAGAAGGGCAAGACTCTTCAGGTATCGCTCTCCCCTCTTACCTTCACAGCTTATTGAGAGAAACTGTAAGCTAGCTAAACGTTAAAATATACCTTGCAAATAAAAAGTGAAATTGTTCAAGCTAGCAAAAAGCGATCGCCTAATCACTGCGCTGTAAGCAACGGGTTTATTCACGACGGTTTAGATACAACAAAGCGAACCTAATTCCGATCAGGAGGAAAAGGCGATTCAGGTCATCCGCGAACCCTTTGGTATCAACCCCATCATTCCCATAATTCGCACTGACCTTTTTTTTGTATGCTATTGGACGAAGAGGCTGACGAGAGATTAATTATCCTACTAACGCCAGGTGATTAGGGGCAGATATCTAAAACCCTTGGCTACTTAGCTAAAGGTCTTGGAAAACTCGACCCTACTACTTGTAGGACTTTGAATCTGGAAGTCTCAACTTAAAAAACATTTGGTTAGATGAGGAGTTGACAGTATGAACAAGATAAGAACCTGGGGTAAGTCTCCCACTATATTGGCTGTGACATTAAGCCTGATCGGGGGAATCAGTGCGCCTGTTATCGCTGTTCCTAGCAACTTAGCCGCCAATAGTGTTCAAGAAACAGAAGCACTCTCCTTGCAGGCACAGGGTGATGTTCAGCTTGCACAAAACCTTATAGGACAATGCCGCGCGGCTAACCGAACGATAGATATCTTCTCACAAGCTTCAGTTGCGCCTGGAAGTGAAGCGCTTGCAACTCTACAAACAAACGCTCGCGTTACCCTTGCTGATAGTGGCAATGCTGGTTGGATAGGAGTCAGTTCTCCCACAAATGGATATGTAATCGCCAGATACCTGAAAGCTTGCTCTGGGAATCCTCCCGTTGGGTCAAACACTTGCCGTAGAGCAGATGTCACGTTGTCTATTCGTCCCAACCCTAACACGACTCAAGGAAGTCCAATTGGCAGCGTCGCTGCTGGGGGAGTCGTCAAGCTTACGAATCCTGAACAGTCACAAGTAGACAGCACAGGACGTACCTGGGTCAGAATCGTCACGCCCCTAAGTGGCTGGGTTTCCAGTGGCTTCCCTGAAGGAAATCTTGGTTCAAGATTTTCTTGCTCTTAGTGCAGTAGCACTTTCTGTGCCTATCAAGCTTTCTCTTAAATTTGTGCTGACTTTTTTTCGTATGCTATGGGACTATGAGGCTTGGTAGAGATTAATTATCCAAGTATCAATCGTTCATTTATGAGCCTTGGCTACTTGGTTAGAGGTCTTGCACAACCTGACCCTAGTGCTTGTAAGACTTTTAATCTAGAAGTCTCTACTCAAAACGTTTTGGTTAGATGAGGAGTGAACAACATGAAAAAGCTAAGCCACTGGGCTAAGTCTTCCGCTTTATTGGCTTTGGTATTCGGCGTTGTGGGAGGGGTAAATACACCCATCACCGCTGTTCCCAGTACCCTAGCCGCTAATAGTATTCAAGAATCAGAATCACTGTCGTTGCAACCTGAGGGCAACGTTCAACTTGCACAAGGGCTTGTGGGACAATGCCGCGCTGTTAATACGTCAACCTTTATCCGGAGTCAGCCTTCAATCGGCAGCCAAGCCGTTAGAGCGCTAGCGCCGAATGAACAGGTTACACTTGCTGACAATGGCAACAGCCAAGGATGGATAGCTGTCAGCGCCCCGGCTGTAGGATTTGTACAGACATCAGTCCTCAAAGCCTGCACTGGAACGCAACCGTCACCGCAACCAACACCGCAACCAACACCGCAACCAACACCGCAACCAACACCACCACCAACAACGTCAAGCACCTGCCACGTAACTAGGACAGCTTTGAGCGTCCGTCAAAGTCCAAGCCTGTCCTCTTCTTCAAACCCTAGTGGCGGTGTTGCTTCTGGAGCAACAATCAGGCTGGCAAATCCTATACAAAGTCAGACCAACAGTGCAGAAGGAAATCGCGTCTGGGTCAGGATCGTATCGCCTAGAACTGGGTGGATTTCTACTGGATTTGGCGCCTCTCCTACTGGAAATGTTGGGCCGGGATTTGCTTGCCGCTAGTGTTTCAGACTTTCTTCTCACTCGCTGATGCTTTTTAGTTGAGGCTGAACAAGAAAGCAGGGAAGGCAGGGGAAAAAGAGGGGGAAGTCGATTGGGAGCATGTCAAGGAAAGCAAGGGGAGTAAGATTTCATGCGTCCCTCTCCCACGGGGAGAGGGATTTAGGGTGAGAGCTTCCCATCGGTGACATGCTCCCAGTCGATTCCTCGGTAGTGAGTGGGCACCCGTGAGGGTACTCTAGAGCGTTGGGTGTTTATGAGGTTAATTCTGCGATCGCACTTTCAACTGCTTGAGTAGCTTGATCGACTTCCTGAGCCGAGACAATCAGCGGTGGTACAAAGCGAAGCACTTTTGGTCCTGCGGGTACCAGCAGCAAGCCTTTTGCCATTACAGCTTTAACGATATCTGCTGAAGTTAGCTCGATGTCGCTATTTAGTTCCATCCCATTGATTAGACCCCAACCCCGCACTTCGGAAATGATTTGCGGGTACTTCGATGCGATCGCACTTAAGCTTGCCCGTAACTGTTCACCACGTTCCTGCACATTTTGCAGAATGTTCTCCCGTTCCAGCGTCTCACCAACAGTAAGCGCTGCCGCACAAGCAAACGGATTTCCGCCGAAGGTGCTGGCATGGTCACCTGCCTGGAAAACATCACAGAACTTTTTACACATCATCGCGCCAATTGGAATGCCACCAGCGAGTCCCTTAGCACTAGTAAAGATATCCGGCTCAATTCCCAGATTTTCATAACCCCAGTACTTGCCAGTGCGACCCATCCCAACCTGCACTTCATCTAAAATCAGCAGGATATTATTGTCATCACAGATTTTCCGCAGCTGCTGGAAGTACTCTAACTCGCCGGGCCGAACGCCACCTTCTCCCTGCAAGGCTTCCAACATAATTGCTGCTACTCGTTGGTTGCCCTCGTCGAGGTCAGCGATCGCATTTTCCACTGCCCGAAGGTCGTTGTAGGGGACGTAGTGGAACCCAGGCACCAAGGGGTTAAAGTCCTTCTGATACTTCGGCTGTCCTGTTGCTGTAATCGTTGCTAGTGTCCGTCCGTGGAAACTAGCTTTAGCCGTCACTATCACTGGATAGTCAATTTCTAATACCTTGTGAGCATACTTCCGGGCAAGCTTAATTGCTCCTTCGTTTGCCTCTGCCCCAGAGTTGCAGAAAAATACTCGCTCGGCACAAGAATGGTCAATAATCCACTTAGCTAATTTTCCTTGCTCTGGGATGTAGTAGAGATTAGAGACATGATGCAGTTTTTTGATTTGCTGCGTCACTGTTTCGACCAAAGCAGGGTGGGCGTGCCCTAAAGTACAAGTGGCAATACCTGCCACAAAGTCGAGATATTCACGTCCCTCGGTATCCCAGACACGGCAGCCTTCTCCCCGTTCTAAAGCGATCGGAAAGCGCCCGTAGGTCGTCATCACACTAGCGTCAAAGTCTGCGAAATCATAGGGAGCAGACGCACCTGATGTTGACTCGGCTGGGATGGAGGGATCTTGAACGAGAGTTTCTAGACTCACTAACTTAATCCTTAATTGCAGTATTGGACGATGATTTTTTTGAGAACGGATTCGATGAGTTTGGCTCAAGCTTCGCTCTACTTAACAGCAGAGCCGATAATGCAATGCTTGTCTGTCTGTCCTACTACTTAACATTCATTAACAGCCTGAGTCATATGTCTTTTATCTTATCTAGGGAAAAGGCAGCCCTAGACCTCTTTGCGAAATTGTTTTTCCAGCAAATCTTGACAATATGAAGCTCTAGTCTCAAAAAAGCGTTAAAGATGTCCACAGTACTCCTCTCTTGAGTAGTTACCGCTACAGGCTGAAATCACAAGTATTTGATCATTGTGTATGCTTGAAACTTCTCAGGAGCCACCATGATACACAGTGAGAACAAGCGGTGCTGTCAACACTTGAGCAGAAATATCGACGCTTGCGAAAAGAGCTAATTGCTGGAGCGATCGCGCTTTTTGTGGTCGCTCTGATTGGTACCTTGTGGTACAGGTTGGTTGAGGGATGGTCATGGTCAGACGCGGCATATATGACGGTGATTACGCTTGCAACCGTTGGCTATGGAGAAACGAACCCTCTAGGCGATCGCGGACGCATTTTTACAATCTCCCTGATTTTGATGGGTGTTGTCAGCATCGGCTATATCGTCAATCGGTTTACAGAAGCGGTCATTCAGGGCTACTTTCAAGAAGGAATGCGACTGAGGCAACGCAAACGCTTGGTAGACACTTTAACGGAACACTACATTCTTTGCGGCTTTGGGCGTACAGGGCGGCAGATTGCCTTGGAATTTAAAGCTGAAGGGATCTTGTTTATAGCGATCGACTCCGAAGTCGATCAAATTGAGGAAGCTCTGCAAATGGGGTATATGGCAGTACAAGGGGATGCCACTTTGGATGACACCCTCCTGAAAGTCGGAATTGAGCGATCGATTTGTCTCGTCGCCGCACTTCCCTCGGATGCCGAAAATCTCTACACCGTGCTTTCAGCGAAAACTCTCAATCCCAAAATCCGGGCAATTGCCCGTGCCAGTAACGAAGAAGCTGTAAAAAAGCTGCAACGGGCAGGCGCCGATGCCGTTGTCTCACCCTATATCACTGGTGGTAGGCGCATGGCAGCAGCAGCGCTTAGACCTCAAGTGATGGACTTTGTGGATGGGATTCTCACAGGAACTGATCGAGCGTTTTATTTAGAAGAAGTTCTTATTGAACCCCAAGCTTGCCCGATAGTGGGACAAACCCTAAGAGAGGCACGATTGCGATCGCAAACTGGGGCACTGGTACTCGCGATTCGTCGTGCTGAGGGTACCCTTATTGCAGGACCAACAGGTGACACCCCACTTCTGCCAGGAGATTTATTAATCTGCATGGGTACAGCAGAGCAGATACGTGAACTGAACCGCATCCTTAGTCCCCTATACTCCAAGCATCCCCGTACTCCTAAAGGGATTATTTAGCTTGCGTCGAACAATGAATAAATATAGCAGTTAGCCCTCAGCTATCAGCCATCAGCTTCTTATTTTCCTAACTAGGAGCGCCTGGTTCATGGTTCATAGCAAACTTTTCACTTTCTTCACAATATCTAGATTTTTACCCATAGATTATAAATTCTTTGTAAAGAATTCATTTATTTGACTCCCTATCAAAATAAAACTACTACAAATAATTCAAACTTATTACTCGAAGCCTATTTCCTCACAAGAGATGTTGAGGAGATTCGCACTCGTGAAAATTTGTTGAAGACCTAGTATTAACGGTTAGCCGAGTCTGGAAATATGGAAAGTCTCAAAGGTTTGTGGATACTTGTTGTTGAAAACAACCGAGCTTGTGCGGAGTTATTCAAATTTATATTTGAAGATGTCGGAGCTAGGGTAATAACAGCCGCTTCGGCTGGAGAAGCACTAGCCATACAAGACCGTTATAAGCCCAATGTGCTGGTGAGCAATCTTAACCTACCTGACCTAGATGGCTACGAGCTTGTCAAGCGGGTGCGGGCGTATGAGGCACAACGAGGTCGCCATTTAGTTGCCGTAGCAGTAACCCATTCTAAGAGGGGACTGAAGCTGGCTCGGATACTAGGTGCTGGCTTCCAGCTACACATCTCCAAGCCGATTAATCCCGATGAGTTAATAGCTGAGGTAGCAAGTCGGGTAGAACTTAAAGAGGCTCGTTAGCTCATTAGAACTTTGGTAAGAATCTGAGATTTTTTGTCCGCTAATCACCGACTCAGCACACCTTTTACTAAATGAAAGGGAAGAGAACTAATCCAAGAAGGCAGAAGGCAGGAGGCAGGAGGCAGAAGCCAGAAGCCAGAAGCAATATTGCTCGTACAGTAAGCCTTTTAGCTAATGTCCAACTGGATATTTATTTCCGCCGCGCTGCACTAGAGAGCGCCCTTAACATCAGATTTACCTTGATCGGTTAAACAAGAATAGTAGCTAAGTGACCTTTTAAACCAGTCACTTTCTTGAGTCTATTACAAATCAGCTTTCAGCTCTTTCCAGCAATGCTGCAACCCAACTTTTCTTAGTACAGGCTTTATTACCTTTGGCGGTGCCGAGGTTAGTAAGGTACTGGGGTAAACGGCTGTACCCCAACTGGGATGTTTTAGAACACGGCAGCGATTGCGAATTACTGGTAAGCCTAAGAGTGCTTTGACAGCCGCTGTGTCATCATGGCGAATTTCTCCTGGGGGTGAGAGCAAGGGATAGCCAGTCCGAGGATCGATCAAATTACTCAAAAAGCCGCGATCGCGCAAATTGAATACCACATCAAAACCGAAGCGCATAAACTGTTCTCGCAACCGCTCTTTCTCTTGCTCCACTTGAGGAGTCGTTGTCAGCAGTTCATATCGAGCTTGCTGCAAAACAATCACTACCCACAATACTGGTAAATTCCAACCCGGTAAGACACGCTCTAAGTTTTCAGTGATAAAGAGACTGGGACGATGAGTAGAGATTTCAACTGCCTGCCCTGTGTCTGTAACTAGATGAAGGGGGTTGCAGTAAGCGGTGGGTAATTGCAAGGTTTGAGGTTGCGAAGGCTGAATAGTAAACATTATCAAAGGTGAGTATAGGAGAGCTAAAAGCGATCGCTAATCCTCAATTGATTTTAGGGGAAGGGGTAAAGGTGAAATGATTCTTATCCTTCCCCTTTACCTTTTCCCAATGAATTCATGTTGCCAATCAATCTTGCAATAGCTTCCTAGGTAGAGCGATCGCAACCAAAGAAAGCCATTTGCCTATGAACCTGTTTAACCTATAACCCTCGCCATTGTCTATACTCTCCACCACCTTGCCCCAAAGCTTAGACCGAAACGGCTGGAGTTCTAGACCCTGATTCTACTGTCAGCCCTCCTAATCTTGTAGTGGATCAGCCAAGATAATAGAGGTGAAACTCTAGGTTTCGGAATATATTCAAAAAGACCATGCTCCTCGCTAACATCACTCAAGTAAATAATTACCTTCAATATTCGGCGATCTTCCAAATCTTGATGCCAAAATTCTGTCGTTACAGGACTTTTATTCGCAAAGTCTCGCCGGAAATGTATTCCCTGAAAAGCAATAGGCAGACCCATATAATTTTCGACAATGAAAATTGTGTAAAATGATCGCCTAAAGACAGCGGAGTGTATAGCGCCATACAACATTATTTCTTTCAAACTAAAGGTATCTGAAATGTAGCTAAAAACCCATATTTAGCTTGAAAATTAGTAAAGAAATCGCCACTCTAGCAATGAAGTTAAAGTCTTGGCAGATGCTCTTGGTAAATATAAACAAGACTGGTATACAGCATTGCAAGATTTTAGTCATCCTTTAGATAGAGCAAAATCAGAAGATGAGCGGATAATTTACCTTAATGTCGCTAATGTAGAACTCTCCCGTCGCCTTTCTTGATACGTCTACTGTTAGTTTTTGTCCACTTATCTATGGCAACACCATGATCTATGAAGTTGTCCAACAAGCTCTCTCGAATGGTTACTTGACGGTTGAAGAGGAAGAGAAATTGCGGCAGCTTCTTCAAGCTAAGTACGGTATTGATGACTTAAACGCTTTTTTTAACTTGCAGCAAGCCGTCATAGAAGGTCGTGTTAAGCAACAGTCCCGTGAGTTAAGAATGGCGAAGCTTTAAGGGTTGAGGAGTAACCTCTTCCTGATAATCGCTTGTGAGGAGGCTCTAATTTATGGTTGTGTCTAGACTCTATCAGACCCAACCACAAATTGCTTCTCGATACAGAACCACTCACTTAATTAAGTCTGAAGCGTCTCGGAGCGTTGCGCCTGTATAACCCGTAGTTAGCCATAAAATCGCTCTTGCGCCATCTCGTAGCGATTTTTCAATGGGTTCAGGTTCACGTTCTGAGGGAATCGCCACCGGTTTGAGTACAATTCCTCGACTACCGAAGACAATTTCACCAATAACGCGAGCACGGAGCATGTGGTCGTCAGAGGTAATTAAATAGACGCTATCAATCCCCTCGGCTTGCAATGTATCAACTAATTCGGTGAAGTTAGTTACCGTATCTACAGCCTGATAGTCTAAGTGGACACGATGTTTATCAATTCCTGCCTTGGCAAACACTCGCTTGGCATATCCTTCCGGGCTACCAGAAGATACCCAGATGGGTAGATTTGGGTGCGTCCGGGCAAATTTAGCAGCATACAACTCACGCTCCTCTGCTCCTCCTAAGACGAAGATTGCATCGGGTCTGACAAAATAGCTTTCAATTTGCTTGTAACCACACATGAGCGACATCGCTACTACAGGCAGCAGCCAGGGCAGTAATCTAACTTTAGAGCGTGGATTTTTAGCAAACACGTATCGCCGCTGACGGCAAGAAATCCTCAAGAGCATGAATCAACAGATAAGTCAAGGTTGGAGTGATGCCATTTCTATACTTATAAGCTAGACATGAGCTTTGCTTCATCTATCCGTTTCTCTATCTTGCCAGCGATGTTTAGCAGCAAAAAAGAGAAATGGATTGAGTAAGGACGCTATGGCTAGCGCTGAAAAAGCGATCGCATTTACTAGAGTGAAGATACCAGTCTAAGGGTACTGCCAGTTGCCACCAAATGAATGCAGGAGATGTCAAATTTCTGTACTCAACACTTTCCTCTTTAACCCCCTGGCAGTCCGTATAAATTTGTAGAAACTTGAAACTCACCCTTCGGGACTTGATAAAAAGCCTTGAAGAGTGAGTTATTCAGGATAATCCTGATTAAATTAGTGAAAGAACGGGACTGGCCGGATTTGAACCGGCGACCTAGCGCTTCAGATTTGTGTGAGTTTCCCCACTCTCTGGACTATACCTTCACCATAGACTTGTCGCCTTTAGGTGGTGGCCGTCTAGTCTCTCAACCTTCCTGATTCAGACGTTTACGATCAAGCGATCGCATTCTGACTCTGGCTTGGCTCGGTATTGCCTTTGAGTCATGGGTTACTCATCACTCTTTAGGTTTCACCGAATTTGACCACATTCACTCCTAGAGTTTCCTCCAAGGTGCCCAATTCTTCAGGAGGCGCTTGCTCTATCCATCTGAGCCACAGCCCCAATGCACGCAACTTATTATAGCCAACAAGAGGGAATAGAGAGTGGAGATTGATAACTTGCAGAGCAGGGGAAGAAGAGTAGCAGGGGGTGCAGAGGGAGAGTTTTCTCCAGCATCTCAGATAGAGACATCCTTCTCTCTCTAAATAACTCCCTACTCCTATTCAACCCAAGGAAATTTTGCACTATCGTGCCAGGTTTCATGCCAAGGACTACCGCCTGTTTCTAGCCCACAGACATCGCTGTGTGCCTTCAGGATAGTTTTAGATTTGCCGTTGCGTCGTCGTAGTTCTAAACTCAACTGTCCTTGCATCGTGTCGCGGCAAAAGAAAATTAAGCCTTGTTCAGTTGGTGCCCTTAAAGGCATTCCGGGTTTGTCTGTAGTTCCACTCAATTCAACCTCATACTCATGATTTTGGGCTTGCATCTGCCACCTGCCCCAAGGCTGTATTTGCCAACTGACTTGTGAGTTCCAGGGGACGAATTCATAGAACTTGCCCTGGTAATGGATGCCAATTAATGCCGCTGATTCCATCCACCAGAGTAGCTGCCGTCTACCACCGCCAGCCGTGAGGGCTAAATCGGGTTCATCAGTGAAGCTGTTGCAATTGAGCCAGAACCACTTTTGAGGAAAGGCACGACCCCAATTTTTTTCGCCATAAGCTGGGGCATTGGTGAATTCGTAGCGCTTGCCATTCCAATCAATCCATCCTGTTGCTAAGCCGTGCGCCATCAGAATCTGCCATCCGGGTTCAAAGATTGGTAAATATGAAAGCCAACCTGCTGTTGATTGCTGGGGTGCGGCTGTATCAGCCCAACCATAGATAGGCTTGATTTCATACTGCCAACGACAGTACGAATTGCTGGCGGGATCATGAATACACCCTTGATTTAAAGTCGTCGTTGCTTGGTAGCCTTCGAGTATGTATTGTTCAAACTTGGTTGGCTCAAGGTATTGGGGTGGAGATGTCAAGTTAGTTTTACCCCAATGTCCCAACGCTAGGGATTTTGATGATGCCCAGAACTGGTTAACATTCGGAAAGGTACGCCAGAGGTATTCGTCATTGGGACCAAGAATTTGGGCAGCACCACCGCTACAGGATTTACCACCAATAGGGTCATCAATGGAGTACATGAAGGCAAAGGTTTGACCACATTCTGGCAAGGTAACGCGGTAGTACCAACCTTCAAAGAAACGAACATCAGTGCCGTCCCAGTGATATTCGCTATGGGGTGTAGAAAGAGGATTCACGGGTATATTCAACAGGCTTGACTCTTTTTCAGTATGAGCGATAACTCTTACGAGATGATTTTTATCAAGGGATATAGCAGAAAGTCGTCAGCTATCGGCTATCAGCTTTTTTGTTTTCCTTGCTGTCTACGCCAGTTTCACACACCTCCCGCTGTACCTCATCCAACTGAACACGCTATAGAAGTAGCGATCGCATTTAACCCGCAAATGATCATCATTGGGATAAAAACCGTTCAAACACTTGAGCAAAACCCGTCGCTACCTGAACAACCGGCCAACCCAGTAAACAGATTATCGCCGCCCAGCGGGTACTGATATCTAACCCTTGGCGGACTGCCACAATCACAGCTAACAGACTCCATACGGCTAATACTCGCTGAATCGGTTGTCCTAGCATGGGAATCAACGTTAAAAAATTCAGGACTTGGGGCGCATAGGCAAAACCAATCGGAATCAGCAAATCTTTATAGGTTAAAGAATGGCGTTTGAGCCACTGCCCAATTTTCCAAATACTGAACGTCCAAAAGTAGTATCCTCCTACCACACTCAATCCATCAATCAGCAATGCGATCGCGAGTATCCCAAGAGACGCTCGATTAATCAATAAGATCAGCGCAGTCCCTAGAGCATGGGATATTGCTGCTAAAATCACAATCGTTAGCGCAATTCCCTGATTTTTTGGCGTATTGGGCGCTTTTTCGTAAAAATCTCCATCCAGAATGAGGGCTTTCCAGAGTGTTTTACCTAAATTCCCATTTAGCTCTGTGCCACTCACGCTCTACCCACTGCTCACAATTAACTCACAACCTAGATAGAATACGACTTCATCCAGCAAACGACAACCAAACGTTCAACAATTGAATGCTTACGTTAATTAGGCAAATATTTCTCTGGCTGCGAAGCGGCAGTTTAAAATTGTTGACTTTCGGAGGAGTATTACTTCTAATTTGGGGCACCCTATCGCCTGTAGGAACATTAGTGTGGTGGCTAGAGCAAGAGGTAGAGAGTTTAGGTTTCCAGAAAAAACGTCCGAAGCCATTGCCTACAAAAAATAGCTCCAAGCCCGAAGCTAGCTCAATTAATTGTTACATCGTCTTCCTGCCTGGAGTCGGTGATTTTTCTGGAAACCAGTTAACACCTGGAGAAGAATTTTTTCTAGATCGTTTAGTTCAGCTTCACCCTAACTGTGCAGCCGTCTCGGATGTTTTTCCCTACTCAGCCGCGAACGAGAGTTTAGGGGGACGGCGGGTTTTAGCTCCTCTGTGGCGTTTTGCGAATCAGGCAGAGGGGTGGCTAGAAATGGCAGATGTCTTGATTAAAATCCGCAATCTTTGGCGATTTGCAATTTCCGTGGACGAACGCTATGGTTCGATTTACAACCAGGGGATTGCTACTGCGATTATCGACCGGATGAACGCCGCGCATCCTATTCCACTTTCTCCAGAGCAACCCTTGAAAATTATTCTGATTGGTACCAGTGGTGGCGCACAAGTTGCCCTTGGTGCTACGCCTTATCTTGATCGGTGGTTAGATACTCAAATCATTGTCATTTCTGTTGGAGGTGTCTTTGCTGGTAGCGATGGGTTTAATGCGGCTGATCATATCTACCACCTCCATGGTCGTCGAGACTGGATTGAGGATATTGGTAAAATTGTCTTCCCCTCACGCTGGCTTTGGACTGTTGGTTCTCCAATTAATCAAGCCCGTCGTCAGGGTGATTATACAGTGGTTACTACAGGCTCACACGAGCATGACGGTGCTAGAGGCTATTTTGGTGAGAATCTGGCAGCCAAGGGTGTAACGTATGTCGAGTTGACAGTCCAAGAAGTTAACCAACTGCCAGTTTGGTCAGTTCAGAAGTAACTTTACTTCCTTCCGGCTAGAAAAATATCTAACAGAGGGGAGCAATTCTCTCCCTTCCAGCACAGGGAAAGAGGCTGGGGAGTTAGGTCTTAGGTTGCGCTTTTGTAAGTTGACCTACTTAACCCCAACACACTCATTCCCTGAAAACTCAAGCTCAACCGTCGCCGTATGGCAAAATGAAAGTCGTGATCAAAGATTATTTATCAGGTAATTGAAGTGAGTTCGACTGCCCAAACCCCTACCCGACGCCTGGTTTTTCCTTTCACTGCAATTGTGGGTCAGGAAGAAATGAAACTGGCTCTGCTCTTGAATGTGATTGACCCAAAAATTGGTGGGGTGATGATAATGGGCGATCGCGGTACAGGCAAATCTACCACTATTCGCGCCTTAGCTGACTTGTTGCCAGAAATTGATGTCGTTGCCGATGACCCCTTCAACAGTGACCCCCATGACCCTGACTGGATGGATAATGATGGGTCAGCGCAGGCGGTACGATTGACCGTCCAGAAAAAAGTCCCGATGGTTGACCTACCCTTGGGGGCAACCGAAGACCGAGTTTGCGGCACGATTGACATCGAAAAAGCGTTATCCGAAGGCGTAAAAGCCTTTGAACCCGGACTCCTTGCCAAAGCAAATCGTGGCATCCTCTATGTAGACGAAGTTAACCTACTCGATGACCACCTAGTCGATGTCCTCCTCGACTCCGCCGCTAGTGGTTGGAATACCGTTGAACGAGAAGGAATTTCGATTCGCCACCCCGCACGCTTTGTTCTAGTCGGTTCCGGCAACCCGGAAGAAGGCGAACTGCGACCGCAACTCCTTGACCGTTTCGGAATGCACGCAGAAATCCGCACGGTAAAAGAGCCAGCAATGCGTGTAGAAATCGTCGAGCAACGAGCCGCTTTCGACCAAAACCCTCAAGAATTCCTCGAAAACCACCAAACTGCTCAAGAAGCCATGCAAAAACAGCTAGTAATGGCGCAAGAGAAACTTCCTTCTGTCGAAATGGACTATGAGCAACGAGTGAAAATCTCTCAAGTCTGTTCAGAACTCGATGTTGATGGACTGCGAGGTGATATTGTCACCAACCGCGCTGCGAAAGCACTAGCTGCGTTTGAAGGACGCAACGAAGTCACCGTTGATGATATCCGCCGCGTCATCACCTTATGTCTGCGTCATCGCCTACGCAAAGACCCCTTAGAGTCCATTGACTCAGGCTACAAGGTAGAAAAAACCTTCAGCCGCATCTTTGGTTTGGAACCCTCTTCAGAGGAGAGTACAGTAGCTGCAAGCAATGGCATCCGTTGACCTAGCAACATAAATGCCCTCAATAAGGGACTGGTTGGGTGATGAGGTGATAAGTGGAAAACTCCCAAAGTTTATGTATATTAGCTTCTTACCTCCCCATCTCCCCAATTCCTAATCCCACTTACCCCAGAGGGTAGAATAGCAGACATATGCTTAATATCTGCCTGCAATAGGGTAGGGTTAGCTTTTTAGTCGCCTATCTCCTTATGACACCACTAATTGAATTAAAGGGAGTCTCTAAGTCGTTTGGTGGTAATGTAATTCTCGATCAGGTCGATCTAACAATTTATCGAGGTGAGGCGCTGGCGGTTATTGGTCCCTCCGGAACTGGTAAGTCAACAATTTTGCGGATTATTGCTGGCTTGCTTGTGGCTGATGCTGGTGAGATTTATGTGCAGGGACAACGGCGTATTGGTCTGATCGAGGATGCTAGAGACCCAATTGGCATCGGAATGGTATTTCAACAAGCGGCATTGTTCGACTCGCTGACGGTAGAAGAGAATGTTGGTTTCTTGCTTTACCAGCACTCAAGGCTATCCCATAAACGGATTCGAGAACTGGTGCGTAAACGGCTGGAGATGGTAGGGTTGTCTGGCATTGGCGATCGCTATCCGGCTGAGTTGTCAGGAGGGATGCGTAAGCGCGTGAGTTTTGCCCGTGCAATTATGTCCAATCCTGACAATCCCAAAGACAGCCCAGAAGTTTTACTGTACGATGAACCAACAGCAGGACTTGACCCGATCGCCTCAACTGTCATTGAGGATTTAGTCCGTCAGCTACAACAGGCAAATGGGGGTTGCGGTTCCTACGTGATGGTGACTCACCAGGACAGTACAATTCGCCGCACGGCTGACCGAGTTGTGTTTCTCTACAACGGCAAGGTACAGTGGCAAGGCAAGGTTAGCGAAATCGATACGACAGATAATCCTCTAGTTCGACAGTTCTTCAGTGCTAGTACCAGCGGGCCGATTCAGGTAATTGGATAGGATCACACTGACGGATGATCCAACAGAACAAGCAATTAACTGTCATTTGTCAATTAGTAATGCTTAGTGCCAAACGGGATAAAGATAAACCGCCAAGGGTGAATAGCTACTAGCTAAGGGAGGATATATTATGCGATCGCGAACGATTCGAGAAGGCTCCGTTGGGTTATTAATCCTTGTAGGACTGGCTGCATTTATTTGGTTAGTGCTGTGGCTACGGGGTTTTAGCCCAGGTAGCCGTACCTACAGATTCAGCGTCAGCTTCACGGATATCGCTGGTATGAAAACAGGGGCAACAGTCCGTTATCGCGGCGTTGATGTCGGAAAAATCGTTGAGATTACACCGGGTACCAATGGCGTCAATGCCGTTATTGAAATTGGCTCCGCTGACTTATTAATTCCTCGCAATGCCGTAATTGAAGCGAATCAATCCGGTTTAGTTGGCGAAACCACAATTGACATCACACCCACAAGACAGCTTCCCAAAGACGCACTATCAATCAATCCCCAGAGTTCACGCTGTAACTCTCAGCTAGTCATTTGTGACCAAGATCGGGTAAATGGTCAAATTGGAGTCAGTTTTGTTGAACTACTGCGTAGTGGTACTCGCCTTGCCCAACTCTACGGCGATCCAGCGTTCTTCAACAATGTCAATGCACTGACCAAAAATGCCTCGGTTGCTGCGATTGGAGTCTCGCAGCTTACTGGTGAGTTATCTCTCTTATCTCGCTCAGTCCGTCAAGAGGTAGGAGGCTTCTCGACAGCCGCCAATTCTGTTACCGCCGCTGCCAATCAGACAGCGGTTCAAGCTGGTATAGCAGCCAATCGCATTGCCAATACTGCCGACCAATACAGCTTAACAGCAGCTCAGCTCAATCAACTTGTTGCTTCTGCTAATGATTTAGTCACGAGTAATCGGGGTAACTTAGTCGAAACATTGGATAGTGTCAGGCAAACCAGCGATCAACTGCGGTTGCTAGTTGGCGGCTTCTCCCCAACCATAGCGCAGCTTAACTCTACTGTTGGTCAGGTCAACTCTAGCGTTGGTCGGGCAAATGTCGGAGTTTTGCTGGGGAACTTAGAAACGCTCTCTACCAATGCCGCAACCGCTTCTGCCAACTTGCGCGACATCTCCACTGCCCTGAATAGCCCAACCAATGTACTCGTGCTGCAACAAACTCTCGACTCAGCACGGGCAACATTTGAGAATGCTCAAAAAATTACAGCAGATTTAGATGAGCTAACGGGTGATCCTGAGTTTCGCAGTAATGTGAAACGGTTAGTGGATGGACTGGGTACGCTAGTGTCTTCAGCCCAGCAACTGGAAAATCAAGTGCAAGTTGCTCAGACGGTAGAACCAGTTAGGGCAGAAATTCTCACCGCTGTGTCTAGGGCTGCGCGTCAACCTGTTACTACTCAAACAGCCCAATCAAAGCCTCAGCAAGCCACTTCCTTGAGCCAGCTACCTACACACAGGCAAACATCAAAGCTTTTACCTCCAGCACCCAAGAAGCATCCGGCCGAAACACCTGTTAAAAACGATTAACTCCAATCATCTTGTCCTTGAGAGTCGCCACGTCGGTAAACTTGACCCACTTCATGCAAGCGACGAGTCAACTCAAAAAGTTGTTCTTCCGTCAGTTGCCACTGCTGGAGGACTCTATCCAAGCTTAGTTGAATTTCTCTAGCACCTGGAAAGCCACAATAGCGAATCCGCAGTCGGGCCAGTTCTGCTTGATTGTAATCATTTTGCCCTTCTCTTAAAAGACGCTCAATGACTTCCTGATCACGCTTTTCTTGAGGATGTTGCTGGTCTTTATTTTCTGCTGCTGAAGCCATAACTACAGAATGTACATAACTATAAAATGTAACTAACAATACCAAAAGAAAAACTTGCAATGTCAATCTACTATGGAACACTTGGAGACGATTTCTGGCAGCTAGGTACTGATACCCCCTTAGCGTATGGTCGTGCTGGGAATGATACGTTGTACGGCAGTGGTGGCAGCGAGGATACCCTGTACGGCAACAGAGGAAATGATAGCTTGTTTGGCAATGGTGGCGCTGATTCTCTTTTTGGAGGGTACGGCGCTGATTATCTGAGTGGTGGTGCTGGTGCTGATTATCTAAGTGGCGGTGCTGGCAATGATGTCCTGATTGGTTATAGTGTCAATTTTGGTACCGAGCCAGAGTTTGAGTTTGACACTCTAGAAGGGGGTACAGGAGCAGATACTTTTGTTCTCGGTGAGGGGGTTGCTTTTTATGCAAGTCCGGAGACAGATGAATTTGCTAGGATTCTAGACTTTAGTCGGGCAGAAGGCGATAAGATTCAAGTCTTTGGCAGCGTCAGTGACTACACTCTGGAGCTAGACCTTTTTGGAAGGACAATCATTGGCTACCAAGATAATATAATCGCTGTTGTGGAAAATGCAACTAATCTCAGCTTGCAGCTAGACTTCACCTTTACGGGCTTCAACTTTGTCTAGAACACTCGGCGCATACTGACTTGCAATCTACTCTGAGAGAGGGGGTTGCACTGAGTTGGGGTGTGTATCGTCTTCTAGGGGTTCTTCCTGTTCTGGGGTAAATTTTGACTGAGTGGGAAGTTGCGATCGCTTATTTTGCTTATTCTCTTTCAACCTCCCTGCCTTACGCGCTGCTTCTGTTAAGAGATACTCAATCTGAGCATTCACACTCCTCAACTCATCAGCCGACCATCTCTCTAGTGTTTCATATAGCTTCGGGTCTAGACGCAGCAAGAACCGTTTCTTCTGGCTCATGTATATAGGCTACCCGTATTCACCACAGGCTGTGTGTTCTGTTCAGACGTTAAAACCACCAGCAGGTTGTTAATCATAGCCGCTTTGCGTTCCTCATCCAACTCAATGATTTGCTGTTCACTTAAGCGCTTGAGTGCTTCATCTACCATCCCGACTGCACCCTCAACAATCTGCCGCCGTGCATCAATGATTGCCCGTGCTTGCTGACGACGCAACATTACTTGGGCAATTTCAGGCGCATAAGCAAGATGGGAGAGTCTCGCCTCTAATACTTCGACTCCTGCAACTTCGAGTCGCGCTTGCAATTCTTTCTGAAGAAACAACGCAATCTCGTCAGGAATTCCTCTTAGGGAAGACATAGAAGATTCATCAGGAGCATCATAAGGATAGCGGATTGCTAAGGCTCGAATTGCTGTCTCGCTTTGGATAGCAATAAACTCTTCGTAATCATCGACATCAAATTTAGACTTGGCTGAGTCTACTACCTGCCATACCACCACGGCAGCAATCTCAATCGGACTGCCTTGAGCATCATTAACTTTTAGTAGCTTGCTATTAAAGTTGCGAACCCGCAGAGAAACCCTACATTTACTGGTAAAGGGATTAGTCCACCAGAATCCCGCCTCATTAACACTGCCAACATAACGTCCCAAAAACACAAGCACAACTGATTCATTTGGCTCAACGGTAAAGAACCCCGACACAGACGGAATTACCACCACTAGCAGTATTGCTCCTAACCAGGCACCCAACTCTGCTGCTAATTCATCCCCTAAGAAAAAATCTGCTACTCTGATGCCTCTTCCTAATACGGCTTCCAACCCTTGTATGGTTGACCAAGCCAACCATCCGCCAAAAACGGCTATGGCTAGTATGACGATAAGAGCGACGAAGCCATTAACTTTAGACGCGGGAACTTCTTTAATCCGTTCCATAATTTACTCCTACAAGGCTAAGTTTTTGAACCAAAATGATATCATCATAGTATCAGACAGAAGCTGACTTGGCTCTAGCCCATTCGGGTGAATTGATAAATTGATGTTGACGACTCTAGAACTACGCTGGTTTTCTCAGGGCACACTACCAACAGAGGTGGAACACTGGTTTCTTGCTGATAGTCCGGGTGAATTACTAGGTTCACCAGAAGAACGGGAAGACTTATATCTCTACACGCCAGAGTGCGACTATCTCAACATCAAACTGCGGCAGGGGCGTTTAGAAGTGAAGTGGCGGAAAGCCCAGTTGGGTAGCCGGGAATTTGGTGAGGCTTCCAGTGCTACCTGGCAAGGGAACGTTGAAAAATGGCTGAAGTGGATTTGTGACGACCCAGAGCAAGAAAGTATTATGCCAGTGGATGTCGTTGGGACAAAAGCGTGGATTGCGGTGAAGAAAACGCGATCGCAACGCCTATATCAAGGTATTAGTTATGAACTTACTCAGCTTAGGGTGAATAACAATGACTGGTGGAGTGTTGCTTTTGAGGTTGCACAGAAAGACGCTAACCAAATCAAGCATTTTGAGAATGTTGTTCGCTTAGTAAGCCAAACCTACCGAGGTCCCAAGCTAGTCGCTGAAAATTCTTACGGTTATCCTAAGTGGTTTGCTCTTGTGGCATAGACACTCTAGGTAAAATTTAAAATTTAATGCAATATCAAAGGGAATTGATATCAGTTGTTTTTTAGCTACTAACAACGAATAGTAATTTTGTATGTCTCCTATTGATTAACTATCTATAGAGTGAGGAAAACGTAAACAAGTGGTAATACGCTATGGCAAGAGCTTTTGCTTAGAATCAGGAAAGCTGGTTCATGTTTGTAAGGGCTAACAACTAACAGGCGAGAGAGTGCGATCGCTACTTTCAGTTCTTGACAAGTGACATAAGGTTGACGCCATGCTCAGGAACATCAGCAATAAGAAAGGGAAGCTACAGCATAAGCGTAAAGCTACTCCTCAAGGGTTATTCACCAAGTCAGTCGCTCAAGTTCGAGAGGAAACTGAAAGGAAACTGGGAACCTCAAACCAAGAGATTGAGGATCAGCTTTACAATCTGAAAGCTGCCAAAGAAATTGAGAACCTGATTGAGCAGGTGATAGATGGTCGGAAAAATAGCCGCCAATCAGTTCCGAACGACTTAACTCAAAGGGATATTGCAACGATCAGGTATTTAGCTGGAGTTTATGGGCTTACAGATGTTGCCGAAGCTAAATTGATCGCCTTTGTCAGAGACGTGAAAGCTGTACTAATGTCCAGGCACAAGCAACGATAAGGAAAACTTCTTCAGCATCAAAAGCAGTTCAAGCCCTAGGTGAGAAACCCCCCAATCACCAATTTCCCATTCCCCATTCCCCATTCCCAAAGAAAGTTTGACAGCTTGTCTTTTGACAAACGCGATCGCATTTTCTACAATCCCCGAAGAAATTCAGAAGCAATCCCCTTCAAGTTGTCTGCTTCAGGCATCACCTGGGATAAACCAAGCACTATGTTACTAGACCTTCTACTCATAACGGCTCTAGGATTCCTAGGGAGTTTTGGTCACTGTGTTGGAATGTGTGGCCCACTCACTGTCGCTTTTTCCTTATCCCAGCCGCAAGACAACCAAAAATGGTTAGCCTTTCGTTTTCACGTTTTGCTAAACCTAGGGCGAATCCTTAGCTATGCCTTAGTAGGTGCAGGGATTGGTGCATTGGGTTCTGTCGTACTAGCTGGGGGACAATTAGCAGGGATAGGTAGTGCCTTACGTCAGGGGATGGTAATTCTGACTGGCATCATGCTGATTTGGTTTGGCTTAGTACAGATTAAGCCAGAGTTCCTCCCGCGTGTCCCAATATTGCACCCACTAACCCAAAGTAACTTACATCAACGCCTCAGTACAGCGATGAGCAAGCTTTCCGCCAAACCCCACTGGTGGACACCTGCGCTTTTGGGTAGCGTTTGGGGCTTGATTCCGTGTGGTTTTCTGTATGCCGCTCAAATTAAGGCAGCGGAAACAGGAAATCTCTGGATGGGAACTGCAACGATGCTGGCGTTTGGCTTGGGTACGATGCCAATGATGTTGGGTGTGGGGGTGTCGGCATCTAAACTCAGTGCGGATAAACGCAGTCAGTTGTTTCGCTTAGGAGGCTGGGTAACACTCAGCATCGGTATCCTAACGCTGCTGCGAACAGGTGACATGGTGGATTATACAGGTCACGCCGCCTTGATTTTGTTGATGCTGGCGCTGATTGCGCGTCCGATTAGTCGCTTCTGGGTACAACCATCACGCTATCGCCGTGCTTTGGGAGTTGGTGCCTATGTCCTAGCTTTGGCTCATACAGGTCATATGCTAGACCATACATTGCAGTGGAATGTGGATGCGTTTTTCTTCATGGTGCCAATGCAGCAATGGGCGATCGCATCTGGCATATTGGCACTAGTACTCATGACACCAGCCGCGTTCACTAGTTTTGACCGCCTTCAGAAGAGTTTAGGCAAACGTTGGCGATACATTCACCTGCTATCTGTTCCCGCTTTAGTCCTTGCAGCGATTCATACGGTGCTGATTGGTTCTCACTACCTGGGTCAGTTAGAAGGTGGATGGGACAATAAAGTGATGAGTGCGATCGCATCACTTCTTGTCATTGGAGTTTTGTTACTGCGATCGCGTTGGCTTTGGTCATTATTGTCTTTAGAAAAATTCTATGTCCCACCTAAATGCTAAGTAAGCTGCCAGTTTGACAGCAAAGAATTGGGCAAACTTCAAATGATCGCAGAGGGGGGTATGAAAAAATGCAACAATTTATTACGATAAGGAGAGAGTGTTATGCAACGTTTTTGTAACATTTACTTTAAATAGCAAAAAGGTTTTCATTCATGCCATTTACTGAAGAAGAAGGCGGGCTGATCAATAACTTCGCCCCAGAGACCAAGACTTATCATGCCGAGCCTCCAACGAAAGCCCAACAGCGAAACTACATTTTGCTGGGTATGGCAGCGCTGGTATTGATTGGCAGCTTGCTGTTCGTGGCTTACTCAGCATCTAGCGTTAGCTAAGTGAGTACGTGCGATCGCTTAAGTTTCCCAACTACGAGCAATCCTGACAAGGAAAAACTAGATTGAGCCAGAGTGTCAGTTATTGTTGAATTGTTCTAATCGCATTCTGGACACTCTGGTAGTTTGTTGTTCTACCTTGTTCTTGGAAAAGCGCAGCGGCTTGCTGCAAGTCTTTTATAGCTGGCTCAGTCTGTTCAAGATTAAAGTGGGATAAGCCTCGGTTGTAAAATGCCTCTCCAAACGTCGGTTGAATCCGAATGGCTTCTGTGTAATCTGCGATAGCGGCTTGATGCTCTTTGAGCCGATTACGAGTTAGCCCCCGATTGTAATAAGCCATGGCGTTGTCCGGGTTAATCTTCAAGGCTTGCTCATAGTCTGCGATCGCTTTTTGATGCTCTCCGAGTTCATCGTGAGCATTGCCTCGGCTAACATAAGCTGTGTCATTCTTAGGATTCAGTTCAAGTGCTTTAGTACAATCTGCGATCGCTTCTCGGTAATTCTTCAAGACATACTGAGCATAGCCTCGATTACTGTAAGCTTGGTCAAAGTCAGCTTTAATCCGAATGGCGGCGCTGTAATCAGAGATTGCTTTATCATAATTGCCTAAACTGTGGTAGGCATAGCCGCGATTGTAGTAGGTGTCTGCGTCATTAGCGTCGAGTTGTATCGCCTGTTCAAAGCTTGCGATCGCACCTCGATAGTCCCCAGAATCTAATTTATCGACCCCTTGGTTATACAACTCCACAGCCCTTGCTTGGTTATTCTCAGCTTGAGCCGTCACTAGCCAAGAAGAACGTGGTGCGGTACGTCCATCGGGTAGTTGAGCGTGGACAGGAGAGACAAGTCCAGCCAGTACCGTAGTAAACCCCACAATAGCGATCATTCGATAAGTCTGGTTCATAATTTTCCTCCAAGGCAGCGTAGAAACCGAGTAGTAGCTCAATAATTAGACCGGAAACGTGAAAGAATTATCAGTCCTTCTCTTCCTAAATTAGCGTCCTGATCGGGGGTAATGGGTAGATGATTTAGATGAAGATTTGAATCGGAAGCAAGTACTCCAAGAAGAGTTTGATTGTTCAATCTCTTGTTTTACTCGATAAATCCTTGGTTAGGGGAGGCGTGTGAACAAGAAGAATACAGGAGTTGCAGGAGTTGCAGAAGTTCCAGGAGTTTAGATGAACTCCTTTCAACTGCTATGAAAAAGTAATATCGATCGGCTTCCCCTCTTTAGTAACCTAAAGATGAGACAATAAAGCCATTGGATTGAAGGAAGAGGGAGATGCTCAAAAGAATCGCTGTACTCCTAATGCTGGTAGTAAGCCTGAGTCTTTATGGCTGCAATACAGGTATCAGCGGGCTAAAAAGCTATGTAGACAGCATTGATGGCTATGAGTTTCTGTACCCCAACGGCTGGTTACCCGTAAAAGTGAGTGACGGCCCGGATGTTGTATTCCATGACATCATTGAGACTTCTGAAAATGTCAGTGTTGTAGTCGGCTCAATTCCTGAAGGTCAAACTCTAGCAGATTTAGGAACACCAGGAGAAGTCGGTTACAAATTGCAAAAAAATGCGATCGCGCCACCCGATTCAGGTCGTGAAGCAGAATTAGTCAACGCCGAAGCCCGTGAGTCGGGTGACAAGACGTATTATCTTCTGGAGTACACCGTTAAACTTCCCAATCAAAGACGACACAACCTCGCCAGTGTAGCCGTCAGTCGTGGCAAACTCTACACGTTCAATGCGTCTACAACCGAACAACGCTGGGGTAAGATGCAGAAAGTGATTAATCAAGTCGTTAAATCATTTTCCGTGTATTGAAGCTCTGCACGTAGATAATAAAACAAAAATGGCATGGGTGTTCCAACATTTGTATTAGCCTCGGCTTCACCAGCGCGTAGACGCTTGTTGCAAAATGCAGGAATTGAGCCAGTCGTTCGCCAGAGTGACTTTGATGAATCTCAAATTCAGTTAAGTGACCCAGTACCTTTGGTAGAGACTTTAGCACTACGCAAAGCCCAAACTGTTGCAAACCAACTTAGTGACGCTTTGGTGTTAGGCTGTGATTCAGTTTTGAGCGTAGGGGGTGAAATTCATGGGAAACCCGCTAATCCAGAAGAAGCGATCGCACGTTGGCAGCAGATGCGAGGGACTGTTGGCGTTCTCTACACAGGTCATGCTTTGATTGATCGGTCTCAGGACAAAACCCTAGTACGCTGTGGGATTACAAAAGTGTACTTTGCCGATGTCAGTGATCATGCGATCGCGGCTTACGTTGCTACCAGAGAACCCCTCAATTGTGCTGGCTGCTTTGCTCTAGAAGGTCGAGGTGGACTTTTCGTTGAAAAACTAGAAGGCTGCCACAGCAATGTCATTGGTCTTAGCCTACCGCTTTTGCGTCAGATGCTTGGTGAGCTAGGATACGATGTCACTGACTTTTGGCAATGAACTCAGTCCAGTAGTGCTTACATTAAATTTGTGAAGGTTAAGCTGAGCTTTGGTATATTCAAGAGACTTCTGAGCTAATATTCGAGCTAACTGTACAGCTTGAGGCAAGCGTAACCTTATGGCAATCAGTGACGACTTCAAAGAGAAACTCAAGGCAGGACAAATTATTGATGCCCTCACCCTGGCATTAGGTGAAGCCGTTGAGTTAGAAATTACTACCTGGGTATCTACAGATACAGAGACTTCAAGCGAGACAGACCAGCCAACAGCCAATTGCCGAATGCGTACTCGTATTAATATCGTTGATGGTGACATCGAAAACGAAGTTGGCAGCCAGTTTATTGGTAATGGCCCCTATACAGAACTGCGGCAATTTCACATGGAGCAGGTTCTAGAAGGACGCAAAATTATTCAGAACAATCTAGAAAACATCCAACAACTGTTTACGGTTTTGACAAACACCATTAACAAGCTACCCTCAAACTCACGCCGTATTGAGCCAGGAAATTCTGTCCTCCCACCCTCAACACAGGACAACTTGCCGTAAAAATTGAAGTAAGTGAGATTATCATCTTTGCAGTGTCTTTGTCAGTAAACTGCCTGACTTCGGTGGAACTACTATTATGGCGTTGAGCGATGACTTCAGAGAACAACTCAAGGCAGGCAACATTACTGAGGCTCTTGCCTTAGCACTTAGTGAAGCTGTTGAGTTAAAAATTACCACTTGGGTTGCTTCAGCAGAGGATGATGAGGCAGATAAGGCAAAACCCGGTCATCGCCTACGGACTCGTATCAACCTGATTGAGGGTGATATCGAAAATGAGATTGGAGATCAGTTCCTCAATGATGGTCGATATAAAGAACTACACCAGTTTCATCTTGAGCAGGTTGCTGAAGGTAACAAGATTATTCACAACAACCTGAAGAGCCTACAAAAGCTTTTTGAGGCTTTGGTTGCCCTGCGTTACCAACAAGAAGCTCCTCCTAGCATTGAACTGGACTCACATCCTTTTGAGAACGAGCTTTTAGCACCTTTCGATGCTGTTACTGATACGAGTGTGGTTATCGAACCTCCAGAATCAGTAGTTGAGGATTCTATGGTGATTCCTCACACGGTAACGGATGAAGCGATTATTGACACGGGTGTGGTCATCAATCCTCCAGAGTCGGTTGTTGAGGATACTGTTTTTCCCAATACACTAATCGAAACCGAAGGCGCTACTGATGCAGATGTGGACATTGAACTGCCATTAGTAGTTGAGGATTCGGCTGTTATTGCAGATACAGCAACTGAAGAGGAAGCCGCTAAAGCACCACCCTTACCTTTTGAAGAACAAAGTTCCTCCTCAACAACATCAGTAGACAGCACAACCGAATCAGAATCAGAAACAGATGAGGATAATTGGGATGACTCTGTCTTAGATTTACTAGAGTCGTTGCGTGTAGTGTCGCTATCTGATGAACAATCATCAAATACAGGGCTGGGTGATGACTGGGAAAGCTTTGTTGAACAAGAGCTAGAGTCAGAACCTACCGCCTTAGATTCTCAAGAGAACCCGGACTGGGGAATTTTCACTTTAGAAGATTTAGAGTTACCCCCAACCTCACCAGCCGCAAATATCGAAGCCTCAGACTCAAAAACTGATGAAGATTGGGGAGACTTAGTTGAACTTGAGGCTGAACCAGTTACCTTAGAAGCCTCAGTAAGCCAGGAGGTAGAAGTTTTCAGTCTTGATGATTTTGAGTCACCTCCAACTTCCCCCGTACTAAATATTGAGGCTCCAGACGCGGAAATTGATGAAGAAGACTGGGGAGACTTAGTTGAAATTGAGCCTGAACCAGCTACCTCAGAAGCCCCAGCAACCCAGGCGGTAGAAGTTCTCGCATTTAATGATTTCGACTCGCCGCCAACTTCACCAACACCCAATATTGAGGCACCAGACGAGGAAATCGATGAAGATTGGGGAGACTTAGTTGAACCTGAGTCTGAACCAGCTACCTTAGAAGCACCAGCAACCCAGGAAGTAGAAGTTCCCTCCTTTGAGGATTTTGAGCCATCAACTTCATCAGTACCAAATGTTGAGGCTCCAGACGCGGAAATTGATGAAGAAGACTGGGGAGACTTAGTTGAAATTGAGCCTGAACCAGCTACCTCAGAAGCCCCAGCAACCCAGGCGGTAGAAGTTCTCGCATTTAATGATTTCGACTCGCCGCCAACTTCACCAACACCCAATATTGAGGCACCAGACGAGGAAATCGATGATGAAGATTGGGGAGACTTAGTTGAACCTGAGTCTGAACCAGCTACCTCAGAAGCCCCAGCAACCCAGGAGGTAGAAGTTCTCGCATTTAATGATTTCGACTCGCCGCCAACTTCACCAACACCCAATATTGAGGCACCAGACGAAGAAAGTGATGATGAAGACTGGGGAGACTTAGTTGAACCTGAGTCTGAACCAACTACCTCAGAAGCCTCAGCAACTCAGGAGGTAGAAGTTGTCTCCTTTGAGGATTTTGAGCCATCAAATTCACCAGCAACAAACATTGAGGCTTCAGACGCGGAAATTGATGATGAGGATTGGGGTGACTTGGTTGAACCCGAACCTACGCCAGAACCAGATCAGCCTATTCCTAGCTTGGATTCGTTAAATCTGGAAGAGGATGAGGCGTGGGATGAGTGGGTTGTAGAAGAACCAGAGTCTATACCTGATGTACCCGTGGCTGATATAGAGTCATTGGATTTGGGAGAGGATGAAGATTGGGGTGATTTAGAGGAAGACACCGATCCGTTTGCTGCGCCTTCAGCGTTGGATGAGTTGCTACCGGACGTGGACATTAATGAAGACTGGGATGAGTTTTCGGCACAAGAGCTAGAACCCTATTCAGCCAATCCAGATCCAGATAGTGAGTTTGACTTGTCTCAGTCGTTAGATGATCTAACTCTTGAAGAGTCGGCTTCCTCTGCAACTGAGGACATTGATTTAAGCGAAA
The DNA here is from genome assembly GCF_059505465.1 of Symplocastrum torsivum. Classification (NCBI taxonomy): domain Bacteria; kingdom Bacillati; phylum Cyanobacteriota; class Cyanophyceae; order Oscillatoriales; family Microcoleaceae; genus Symplocastrum; species Symplocastrum torsivum. The sequence continues at coordinate 123,285 of NZ_JCACKQ010000129.1, forward strand.
GCCTCGATACAGATTCCTCTACAGAACAAAGTGTGTTTGAAGAGTCAGATGACTTTCTCCAGGGAATAACTGAACCGCAAGAGGATTCAGCTATCGACCCCATAGATGCGTTGTTTGAAGACGATGAGCCGAAGTCTGTAGAAAAAAGAGTGCCACCACCCCATCGCTTTCCAAACCAGAACAATTAAACACTAAGGAGCATGACAGCTTTGACCAATACCAGAAACCGCAACAGAAAAGAATTGTCAGACTTATCAGCACCAAGCAGCAGGTCTGTTCCTCCTAGTTTAGGTAGAACCCTGAATGAATTTTTGCAGTCCTTGGGTGAAGTTCTTGTTGACATCACAGCGTTAGAAGTCAACACAATGGTTGTGGCGCAAATTACTGGGGACAAGTTTATTGCTTGGGAAGCTTATCGGGATATTTATGCAATATCTGAGGATTATCTTGAACAACAGGAAATTCATGAGTCATTGTGCGATCGCTATCTTGAGTTACGCAAAAATCTGGAACTAGAGTACACCTTACTCCTGACTAACCCAACCTCTGAATTTTATGACCCAAGCGTCCTGGATTCAGCACGAGGAAATGGTCAAATTCTTACCGACCCAACGGTAGAAATGCATGACATCCAAACACGACTGCCAGACCCTGTTCAACCCACTAGCCCTGAAGATATTCTAAAGGCGCAAAAAGTTTTGGCTGATAGTCATTTCTTACGCAGCTTGCGGAAGATTAGTGAACTAAAAGCCGCACTGGATAATCGCAACAAAGCGCTCCTGAAAAAGCAAGCTGAGCAAGAAGGCTATATCAAATCAGAAGTTCTGCAAAAGGCAGTGACAACTGATATGATTTACGCCCAAACGGTAATTCAGCTAGATGGAGATATCATCAACCGTTACTCTCAAGAAATTTTTGACCATCCTCATCGAGACACAATCTTACTAATCCACAAAGAAGGTGTCCTCGCTGGTGAAAGGCAGTGGCGCGGACTATTAGAATTTATCATCAATCTCGTGCAAGGTTCGCTTCAACGAGCTTCTAGCAGAGAATTTCTTCCTTGGAATTCATCAAAACAAAAAGGGTAAGGATAGAGTTTTCCTCCCGTGCCGCATCCTCTCCGCCAAAAACATTCCCAAAAGGTTCCTAACAACAACGGTCTGAATTTAGATCCGTACATTCAAGTTGATAAAGAACAAATCACTCGTAAGCGTGTGCTGTTCCACGGCATTCACTTTCATCTAGATAAAGACATTCTCACAAGCATTCAACAAGCTCAAGAAACAGGTCGCCCCCTTGAGATTTCCCACCAACTTCTAGCAGATTTGCGCTACTACGCCCTGATTGATGGCGAAAGCCGTTTACAGTCTGGACTGACCTTCTGTACCTACTATCTGCGAGGAGGTGTCGAGGAGGCACTGATGCGAAGTGTTATCTCAACTGATGGCGATATTATTCATCAGATTAAGAGCGACTGTCTAGAACGTCCCAAATTTTGCTATACGATTGCCTCAGCTCACTATTGGCTAATTGATCAATTACTAAGTCAATTGCGATTGAGGGTATTACTAAAGGTCAATCTGTTATCTTGGGCGCTATCTATACTGATTACTGCGGGAACGGTGATTCCTTATATACAGCAACTAATGCAGAGTAGTCCTTGGATGCTGTTGGCACCTGTAGTGATGTCTTGGTTCTTGCAAGTAGGTTTAAAGCGGCTACTGATGTTGTTATTACCAAGTGTTGGTCGCTGGGCTTTGCGTCAACTCCTTGCCCGTTTGCTCTCACAATCGCTCTTAGACAAAAAGATTGCCAAGGGTATTTTGGCATGGTTAGTACCTTGACAAAGCTGTCATTCATAAGATTACAGGCATTTAAATTTTGTTGTTGGAACTTATAGCGGTTCTCAATTCGAGGCAGTATCGAGTGATTTCTCCTACAAGGCTACCGTATATCCCTCTTCTGTCACTCTCCGAAATACGAAGCAACAAGAAAGCCAAACTATCCATCAGGAAAAAAAGGTTGAAATTGATTCATGGCATGAATTAATTCGTGAAAACCGAGCAATAAGTTGGTTCTAGATTGGGCAAAGACGGTGTAGAAGATTCATCAACTGTTCTCCATCTTCTAAATAAGTCACGTACTCGCTTTCACCCACCTTAATATCCTTCCCTTCCATATCCTCGCCGTACCGCTCAGCCATGACGACAATCGGTGTGCTGCTGGGGAGTTCCGCGCCTTGACGTATGCGCCGCCCCATGTTACAAAACTCGTCTATCGGCAGCTTGACTTGGTTGAGCAAAATCAGGTCAGGATGATCGCGTACACCACGCGCTATGGCGATCGCGTCTTCTTCCTCTAGCGCCATAATCACACGGTAGCCCCAGTTGTAGAGGTTTTGCTTCAGGAGTGGGCGTGTGTCGTCATCCAGTTCGATCATCAAGATTGTCGGTGGCGTATCTTTTTTCTCGTTCATTTGTTCTCCATTTGCTCTCCATTTGCTCCTCTCCAAAAATGTGACTCGCAGACTGAGGAGAAGAGAAGTATTACAGCCTGAACAGACCTAAGCCATTAGACGGGCAGGCTCAGCGAAAGTGCTTCACTTTCTGCCGCACGACACAAGGGAAGAACGATCTGATTAGCCATCTCTGTCCTTTGGTCCGAGCAAGCGATCATATTCCTCTCTGAGAACTCTAAAACATTCGCACGAAGACGCTTCCAGCGCTCGCTGGTTCAGGATTGTGACGTTACCTCGCTGGTACCGGATCAGACCCCTCTCCTGAAGCTTTTGGGCAGCTTGGGTGACACCAGCACGGCGCACACCCAGCATGTGGGAGATGAACTCATGCGTAAGCTTAAGCTCTTTCTTGTCAGTGCGGTCTTGGGCTTCGAGCAGCCAGCGTGCTAAGCGTTGGTCTAGATTATGGAGGCTGTTGCAGCCTGTTGTTTGCGAGATCTGGGCGATCAGGGCTTGGGTGCAGCGCAGCATCACGTCACGCAGCTCCTTGTTGCAGTCAAACTCCTCCAGCAGCAGTTGTGCATCCACCTTGATCGCGCTGCCAGCCATCTGCACGATATATTCTGTCTGCGTGGTCTCCCTTCCGCCCATGAAGGCATTGACACCGAGTACCTCCCTGTTGCCGATCAGACCCGCCTCAGACGTGGAGCCATCATTCATCGTGACGGTGATCGAGAGAAGGCAATCAGTAGGGAAATAGAGAGACTCGATAGTCTCACCAGGATGGTGGAGTATTATGCCCTGTTCCAGCGAAACTCGCTTCAGGTTGGGGGCAAGCTTCTTGTATAGCTCACGGGGTAGAAGGGTAAGTAGGCGGTTCCCAGTAGTCATGCGGAAAAGTCTTGAACTCGTACACGAGTAACTAAATTTTTTGCGCCAACTAATTTTTGCTACGCAAAAATTAGTTGGCGCAAACTTCATTTCTGTCACTGTGCAAAAATTTGATTGAGCCTCAATTCTATCAACGATTCCTTCCCAGACTGTTCATCATTCGCTATCGCTTCAAAATCAGGCGATGCTGGGAGTCTACGCTCAGCTTCGATAGGGTTCGTTCAGCAATTAGACATCGCTTTTAGCTGTCATGGGATTTAAGCTTACTCTGAACCAACAAGGTTGGGTGTGCGATCGCTAATTTCCAGAAAAGCGGGTAGCAAAGTTTTGCGATCGCGTTGGGGAAAGTGCCCTTGCCTTGAGGATTGCAGAGGCGAGGAAGGCATAGGACAAAACACCAACGACAGCTAAGAGCAAAGGACTAACATATCCCGTTGCATTCCATAGAGCATGAAGTGTTGCTGCACAGAGATAGCCGACACTCAGAATTCGCCAACGCTTACTCGGCTTGAGGATGCTCAACCCAATGAAATATCCCAAATAGCCACTGTATGCCATGTGCCCCACCACTGAGCCAAGAATCCGAGGAATCAACAACTGTAGTCCCAACAGTTGCCCCTCACCTGCTTGCAGGGTGACATTATTCATAATTTCCGGGACGTATTGCCCTAGCGTTTCCAACAGCGTAAACCCAACAGCCGATGCTGCCCCTAACAATATTCCATCCAGGGGTTCCCAGACACCAATCCGTTCTCGCCAAGGGGAAGAGAAAAGCATTCCCAGGAAATATGCCCCTAACACTGGCAATGCCTTGAGCAACTCTTCCATCAACCCTGCCCCAAAAAACATCCGCACAAATAATGAGGCAGCGCTAACTACTTCTCCTTCATTTGGCAGCTTTCCAGGCAAAATATCCCGGAAAATGAGGATAAATAGCGGCAGGATTGGACCAACAAGAATGAGACTGGTACACAACGCACAAGCAAGTAACACCCACAACGGTTTAGACTTGCCGCAGAGTTGGTAGACAAAGAAAAAAGCCGCTCCTGACAGATAGGTTGCCAGCAGCAGATTAAACACAGCCGATTGACCAACGGCAGCAAACATCAACACCACAAACACTACCGTGAGGATGCCTGGTATCAAGAACGCTTTCTGAGTTAAGTCACGTCCGGTTGAAGCGAGAGGAAATAGTTGGGTAAAGGTGACAGAATCAGGTTTTTGATAACTAGCCGCAGCAGCCGAGATTAGAGGAGTTTTCTTCGCTGCCGTGAGATTAGAAGGGGTTGGTGGAGGTGTGAGTGGTACAGGATTGTAGTGTGGGCACTCGAAGACAAATTGGGGTCCACCCTGACCTAACTCAATGCGATCGCCCGGTTGTAATTTATGACAACCTTTTAAGTAGTGCCCATTAATATAGGTGCCATTCGCACTACTGAGGTCGCAAATTTCCCAATGAGCTAAGCCATTTCTCAAAGAATGGAGTGGGCGAATCACAGCATGACGCCGCGAGACAATCGTGTACTGATTTGGCTCTAAGATAATTTGACAGCTAGGGTCGCGTCCAATCACCATTTCTTGCTCATCGGATAGGGCATATGGCGGCAGGAGCAACCCTACTACATTACCAGTAGATAGCTGTCGCAGAAATCCACGATAAACCTGACCTGTCATAATTGGTTGTTGGTTATCTGTTATTTGGTTTTAGTTGTGGGTTATTTGTTAACTCGCCAACCAACAACAGTTAACTCGCCAACCAAATACAAACTACTGATTTGCTCTAGCATCACGGACTGCCGCGTAGAACATTAATCCAGTCAAAGGGATGCTAGCGGCTAGGATAATCCCAGTCGTTAGCGTCCCCAACTGCGGGTTTCCCGAAGACAGCTCAAAAATCGAACCAACGGCTGCGATCGCGGCTACACAGGAACTCATCAAAAACAGACCGCTTTTCGGAGTCATCATAGTTCCTGGTTGCCTTATTCAGTGAAGGGTTTAACAGCTTGTGCAGAGAAGCCGTGCTTTTTCAGTTCCTGTGCCAAAACTAAGCCATTTTGCACACGATCTACGAACATTACCCCGTTGAGGTGATCCATTTCATGTTGTATGGCACGGGATAATAGCCCAGTCGCCTTCAGCGTTTGAGGGCGTCCGTTTTCGTCTTTGTATGCCACTTCAACTTCATCGGGACGGGTGACATCCAGGTAAACACCTGGAATACTCAGACAACCTTCCTGAGCATCACACAGAGCGCGACCAAAGCGCTTAATCACTGGGTTAATTAAGACTAATGGGTGTTTTTCTGGCTTGTCAGGCTCACAGTCAATCACAATGACTTGCTTATTAACTCCCACCTGTGGCGCAGCAAGACCAATACCATCAGCACTGTACATAGTTTGTAACATTTCTTGTGCCAACTGACGGATGCTTTGGTCAACCTTGGCAACGCGCTTGGCAGGCTGACGCAAAACGCGATCGCCTAGATAATGAAGCTCTAAAGGAGGGTTTTCTAATTTTTTCTTTTCGACAACAACTTGAGCAGTCATGGCTGAAGACTCGTGAATAAGCTAGGTTTTTGACAATTGAGTTCCTAATTACTATTTTAACAGTTCCATCCGTTTGAAATTCGGGGGATTCCCCACCAAAACAGAGCGCTTGATGCGATTATGAATGAGCAATTATTGACGCGCTTCTGGGCATAGACGTAGAGGATGTTCCAATTTCTAACTAAACTCGATTATCTCTTGCGCGAGACACTCATCGGCTTGCAGCGTGGGGGTTGGATGAATTGGGCGGCTGTGAGTACCGTCACGGTTTTATTGTTTCTCTTTGGGATGAGTGTGCAAGCGTCTTGGAGGTTAGAGGGGTTGCTCAATCAGTTCGGCAGTCAGGTAGAGGTTTCTGTGTATCTCGATCCTGGAGAACGGTTAGAAAAAGTAATACCCATCGTGCAGGAACTGCCCCAAGTGACTGAAGTCAAAATAATTTCTAAAGAACAAGCTTGGGCATCTTTAGTTCAGGAACTGGGAATATCTGATATTGCAGGTGCAACTGCACAGTTAGAAGGTAATCCACTGGTGGATGAATTGAAGGTGAAGGCAAGGAACCAAAAGGATGTCCCGACTCTTGCCCAACAACTCGCCAAGATACCAGGAATTGATGATGTTCAATATATGGATGATGCTCTGAAGCGAATGCAAGAACTCAATCAGGGTTTAGGTTGGGTGAGTCTAACAATTACCAGCCTCTTGAGCCTGACAGCGATTGGCGTAATTACAACAACGATTCGCCTAATTGTAATGGCACGGCGGCGCGAAATTGAGATTATGCAACTCGTTGGCGCAACCACAGCTTGGATTTATCTGCCGTTTATTTTGCAAGGGATTACCTTTGGTGTTGTTGGCGCTCTGATCGCTTGGTTTTTAATTACTAGTGTCTTGCAGTTTATTGCCAAGTTGCTTGCCACTAGCCCCGATTTCATCCAATTTCTCGCTGGAGGCGTACAACCCAACCCAATCCAACTACTCCTCCTGCCATTGTTGCTTCTCAGTCTTGGTGGTTCAGTCGGTTTAATGGGAAGTTTGTTTGCCGTGCGTCGATTTGCCTCGCGGTGATAAGCGAATGTATCTTCAAATTTCATTGTTGGAATTGAGTCAGTCCCCATCAACTTCTTTTTGTCACACTGCCATCACCGACATGGCTACATCCAGCAAGGCATTGTGTTCGCGTAGCGTCTCAATTAGTCGTTCTACTGCTGGTGTAATTCCAGTCAGCAATATCGTCTGACTATCCTCTCCCGTAGAGACGATTTCTGTTTGCACATCAGAGGCTTCCCAAGCAGTATCTGTACCTGAGACTCGGACTACTGCGATCGCACGGAGTTCTGGAGATGAATAATCATAGCAGTTCACTTGCTGCACGGCTGACAAGCGTTCCAAAACCCGCAACAGCATATCCTTCTTGTACTCGGTTGCCCGAAAGCTCAGGACAATCCGACCTCCATCTGTGCCTGCTAACGTTATCCCACTCCCCAAAATTGTCTCTAGTGAGACACCCCGATTCGAGAAGACTCCCGCCGCTGCTGTTAGTGCGCCTGGTTTATCTTGAGCTTTGATTACAAATACCCAGCGCTCTTCAGCCATTCTTACTCCACTCCTGAATTTTGGATTTTATGCGATCGCTTGTTTGTTTGAGCAGCAAGGCTTCATCCTCCCACAACTCGATTGGCACAACCTGAGTCCACCCCATCGGTGTGACGATAATTGGGACTCCAATAGAAGTATGGATATCGTAAAACTCGCCATCAACGCGCACCTGTCCCGACACGACAATTTCCCGTCCATCTAGGAGGCTACGCACCAAGTCCACCGTAGCGTTAGCTGTAGCAGCGAGGGTTCTTGCGCCAGACATCTGTGTGACATAAGGTTTAAGCACTACACGCAAATCGGGTGGCAAACGGTCAACATACTCAAACGCTTCACGGATCTGTTCTGAGTGGAGATAATCAAGGAGAATTTGCTTTTCCTTGCTCACTTCATCGGCAAATTGAGAAATCTGACGTTCTCTTTGCAGACGTTTGAGGGTAGCTTGCAACTCCTCCTCATCCATGCCATGAATCTGCACACTACTCCAGAGTGGCACCAAGCCTTCACCGTGTTCTCCCACAACGAACCCTTGTACCAACTGCCGTCGTACACCGATATCATTCGCAATTTCCCGCCGAAAGCGCAAGCTATCCGAGTATGCACCGATGCCAATTACCCGATGTCGTCCCAAGTAGTGACTGAAAACTTCCACGGCTAACTCTACCGGATTCGTTACAACCAAGATAATTTCATGACCATGACCATATTGCTTAATCGCCTTGGCGTAGCTATGAAATAGAGGTAAGTTGCTTTGTGCTAAGTCGTCTCGTGAACTTGCTTTACTGCTTGTCATCGTGACACCAGCACTCATCACAATCACATCACCCACAACCTCTTCTGGGTGCAAAGCGACATCCAGTTCCGGTGCAATCTCAGCGTAGGCGTCAGTTAAGTCACTACGCAGTCCATACAGAATTTGAGAACTTTTTCCTTCTGCTCTCCCAACTAACTGTAGTCGTTCAGTGGGAGAAAGCACTCGAAAGTCCAGTAACTGGGCAACGATTTCACGCCCACAGCCTCCACTAGCGCCAATGATGGAAACGTCCATTTTGCTTGGTTGCCCTCTCGTTCTTTTTTAGGATGGTGATTGAGCCAGTGCAATGAGATTTTAAGCCTGCACCGTTCTTGTAGAAGTTTGTCTTGAGCAAAAAGGTGGCAGGTTAGGTTATCGATTCAATTGCGTTGTTCAACGTCTACTCCCTTCCCTCTGTAAGATTACCTATTGCAAATCCTGTCCCCTTCCTCAATCACCCGTCCCCAGTCCCCCGTCGTTATTGGTATTCTTCTGCCGGGAAGGGAGTAAGTTCACCTTCTTACTCTTCCCTGGTCGGTGATTCAGTGGCAAAGTAACTATAAACGTTGTGCCAAGGTTCTCTTCACTCTCTACAGCGATTTCTCCTCCCTGCGCGATCGCACACTCTTTTGCAATCAACAATCCCAAACCGCTTCCTGGAACTTTGCCTACATTACTACCCCGGTGAAACGCTTGAAACAAAAACTTTTGATCTTGTTGAGGAATGCCAATTCCTGAATCTTGAATGTGAAAAACTACTTGTCCTTTTTCACAAGTTATGCTTAGGCTTATCTCACTACCTTTAGGTGAATACTTAATCGCATTGAGTAGTAAATTTTTGAGGATGCGCCGTAGCAATTTTTCATCCCAGATACCTGAGGCTTGATACTCATTAATCAAAGTAACTTTGTGTTCTTTTCCCTCATCCTCTTGTAACTCAGCAATCAACCTACGGCAAAATTCATTTAAATCAACTAAAGATGGATTCACCCCTATTGTTCCAGCTTCTATTTTCCCCATCAAAAGGAGGTCATCCAATAGTTGATTTATCCGTCTGACGTTTACTTTTATATGCTGGAGATAAGTACGCTTTTTCTCTTCAGTTCCTTTGCGAGTATTATTTTCGATTAAGTCAGCACAAGCAAAAATAGTATTGAGTGGGTTGCGTAGTTCATGGGTAGTGACATAGAAAAATCTAGATTTAAGCTTACTAAATTCCTCGCCTTTTGCTTGTGCCTCAGTCGTTGTCAAGACTGAGTGTTTGTACTCTGTGACATCCGTTAGCATATATGTTGCAAAAGTCGGTTCTTCCCCAATTCCTTGCACCAAAGAAACCGTAAACCGCCCCCAATACAATGCTCCATCTTGATTGAGAAAGCGCTTTTCTAGCTGGTAAGAGTGGCGCTGTCCAGCTATCAGTTGTTGGAATGTCACTAACTCTACACCGGATTGATCTAAACCCATCAATTCCCGCAAAACCACTGGCAATTCTTGGGCAGTACAACCCAGAATAGTTTGTAGTGTACAGTTGCTCTTGATGACGTGACCGTGCTTATCTAGAAGTGCCATACCAACCGCAGCGTTCTCGAACATGGCGCGGAACAAGGGTTCACTCAGTGACACAGCAGAAGAGGTGATGTCGCTTCTTCCCCTTGACTCAACCGCAGACGGAACACAAACCGTTGTTGCTCCTCGGTTTTCATCCGTAAAGTCTTGCATCCGCCAGAGCAAGCTTACTACTTGATTTTGCAAATCCTGTACAGGTGTAACTGTGAATGAGGCGATAAAGTCAGCTTGGTGCCTATGCTGAATGGGAACAAGCCAATTTTTGATTGACTCGCCTCTAGAAAGCTGATTTAACTGCGAGTAGAAGTTATGACGTTCTTCAGCCGCCACAAAAACAGCAAGGGGTTTGCCAACAAGACTAACAGAAGGAACTTTGAGCAACTCTACAGCGGCTTGATTGGCTTCAAGAATTACCCCTTCTTTGGTCGTTATTAGATAGCCATCTGGAACAAGTTCAAATAGTTGTTGATAGCGCTGACGTTCAGCTTCTATTTCCCTGTTAATTTGAGCTAATTCATCATTTTGTTGCTGGAGTTCCTCAACAACAACTCGCAACTCTTCTAGAGAAAAGGTAAGTTCTTCTAAACTCTCCCAAAGTAGTTCTTGTGGCTGAGTTGGCAGGTCATCTGTTTGTCGCCATCCCTCCGGGGGGGATTTTGGCAAATTATCTGCCCGTTGCCACAGTTCTTCAAGGCGCCGCAAGGACAGAGTAATCTGTTCGTCAAAAATCTTATTGGTCATAGGTAGAACGCCTCAGATTCTTTTGAGAGTGTAGTAGATGCTGTTAGTAACTTAGAAACCTTTTTTTGAGCTTCTGCCTAAGCGTCAGCGAACTGTTGCTTGTCGGTATTTGTTAAGTCTAAGTCGGATTAACGTTATCCTAATCTGAAAATAGCAGGTGAGGCAGGGAGAAAACTTTTAATTGTTTATTAATTACCTGGGTTGCCAATTGAGTCGTGCAGGGGAAGATTTCAGGAGAGTGTTGTGAGTGATGAGCAAGATTTGGCATTTGAGACGTTACTCAACTATCTCAAGCAGTCTTGGAGGATCGATTTTACAGGTTATAAACGTCCGACACTGATGCGCCTGATGAAAAAGCGGATGCAGCGAGTTGAGATTGGCTCGTATAGCGATTACCAAGACTATCTGGAAGCTAATAGCGTTGAAGTCGATTACCTACTCGATGCACTGTTACTCAATGTGACGACTTTCTTTCGCGATCCGCAGGCTTGGGAATACATAGCCAATGAGATAGTCCCACGGATTCTTGAAGCTAAGCCAAACAATGAACTAATCCGAGTCTGGAGTGCTGGCTGCGCCTCTGGTGAAGAAGCCTACACGATCGCAATTATCCTTGCCGAAGCGTTAGGAGAAGAGGAATTCCGAAGACGGGTGAAAATCTACGCGACCGATTTAGATGAAGAAGCGGTTGCCCATGGTCGTCTTGCTACCTATAGTAGTCGAGAATTGCGAGATGTTCCCGACGAACTGATCAATAAGTACTTCGACCAATCGAAAACTGTTTGTACCTTCCGTAGTGACTTGCGGCGCGATGTGATTTTTGGTCGCCACAATTTGGTTCAAGACCCTCCGATTAGTCGTCTGGATTTGCTGATCTGCCGCAATACTCTAATGTATTTCAATGCAGAAACACAGGCACGAGTCCTCGCCCGCTTCCACTTTGCCCTCAATGACACTGGTTTTCTCTTTGTAGGCAAAGCGGAGATGCTACTAACCTACACTAATCTCTTTACGCCATTTAAGCTTAAGTATCGGATTTTTGCGAAACTGCCGAAGGGGAAGTTACGCGATCGCCTTTTAGCAATCGCCGACGCAGCTAATACAGAAGTTGGTCATCATTAAGAGTAAAAAGTAGGCGTTTGTAGGATATCGAAGAACCCTAAGATTGACGACTCTTGCCAATTCCCCATTCCCAATTCCCAATTGTCACGAACCACAGTAAACAATTAAGTCAATTTCCACATCACCCAAACCAGCAAGACCGACAACGCCAATTGTTGTCCGACTGGGCAAGTGACCTGCTTCAAAGTAAGTTGGATAAATTTCATTAACTGTCTCTATATAGCGCAAGTCAGTAATAAAAATCCGTGCCATAACTACCTGATTCAACGTAGCTCCAGCGTGTTCCAAGACTAACTTCAAGTTGTCCATCACCCGCCTCACTTGTTGGTCTATTAGACCCGCTACTATTTCACCCGATTCGGGATCTTCTGACAATTGCCCCGTAACAAACAAAAAATCACCCGCTCTCACCGCATGGGGAAAAGGACCAGCAGGAGGAAGGGCGTTATTTGGCAAAGTAATATATTCAATCACGCTATTACCTCTTGTACAGGGGAGTGGAGAAGACTGGCAATAGAATCTTACAGTGGAAAGGGAGTAAATTCAGTCCATGACGCAGGCATCTCTATCCTGGCGTTACCCGCTTCTGATATTTAGGTGATTTCTGAAAAACAAATTACCAGATAAGCGAAGATGCTCCTATACAATGGCGAGTTAAGGAGCAAGTCTTTGGAGCTATCGATGCAGGAGAATCGCCTTAGTCCATCTCAAATAGAGGTTCTGCGGTTAGCTGCCTCCAAAATGCGTGGAGCACAACGACGCCACTTTCAGGCGGAAATAGCATTGAAATACTGTTGTTGCCTAAATGGGACATCCTCATTCGCCCCGCCTGATGGGTAAGTTCTTTAGTGGAAATCACCTTAAGCGCTCTGAAGTTCAAGTGATGGGTAATCAATGTAACCCCGCTCATCCCCACCGTAGAAGGTTGAGCGATCTGGGGTGTTCAATGGAGCATTGAGCGCAAAGCGTTCTGGCAAGTCAGGATTGGCGATGAACAGTCTGCCATAAGCCACTAAATCTGCATCCCCAGCCGCTATAACTGCATTTCCTTGTTCACGATCATAGCCACCAGCGGAGATGATAGTTCCTGTAAAGATTGGACGGAAGTACCGCGCCGCTAAACCGACTTCTTTGTCATTGAGGTTACCAATATCTTTAGCCCACCGCTTGAGAGCATCTGCATCAGCTCTTGGTTCTACGAGATGAAGATAAGCTAGTCCGAAGCGATTAAGGGCAGATGCTACATAGCTAAATAATGCGGCTGGATTCGAGTCATACATACTATTAAATGTACCCGTGGGCGAGAGGCGCACTCCCACACGTTCCGCTCCCCAAACGCTTGTCACGGCTTCAGTGACTTCCAACAGGAGTCGAGCGCGATTTTCAATGGAACCGCCATATTGATCGGTGCGCTGATTCGAGCCATCTTGGAGAAACTGATCCAATAAATAACCGTTGGCACTGTGAATCTCTACGCCGTCAAACCCAGCGGCTAGAGCGTTTTCTGCTCCTTGACGGTATTGTTCAACAATTCCCGGAATCTCATCTGTCTCCAATGCACGGGGTGTTACAAAAGGTTGTTGCCCTTCATACGTTGATGCTTCACCCTCAGGTGCGATCGCACTTGGTGCAACGGGTAGCGCACCATCCGGTTGTAACGAAGGGTGCGAAATCCGCCCAACGTGCCATAGTTGCAGGAAAATTCGTCCTCCACGCTCATGCACGGCGTTAGTCACTAATCGCCAGCCTTCCACTTGTTCTTGTGAGTAAATTCCTGGAGTGCTAGGATATCCCAAACCTTGCGGTGAGACTTGAGAGGCTTCGGTGATAATCAATCCAGCCGATGCGCGTTGAGCATAATAATTAGCATTCAGCGCTCCTGGGACGTTTCCTGCTCTTGCACGATTACGAGTTAATGGTGCCATCACAAGGCGATTGCGAAGCTCATAGGGACCAACTTTAACAGGCGATAGCAAATTAACTTCGTTACTCATGGGTTGAATCTCCATATTGTTTAATCTTGAGGGAAATAGAACAGGACTTACGCAAATCCACCCTTGAAACACCATTTGTCGGGGCGCACAGCTGTGCGCCCCTACCAGATATGGCGCTTGTGCGTAAGTCCTAAGAAGAAAGGGAGAGATAAAGCCTTTTCATATTGAGTTGGACACTCTCCCTTTCTGGAGTAAATCGGCTACATGACTATGTACAGCTAGTTAGGAACAATGTTGCCGAAATCGAGAATTAAGCGGCTTTCTCAGAGGTTGTCAAGTATTGCTCATCCAGCGCATTCAGCTTGTCAACCAACACAGCGAATGGCGCTACACCCACAACCTGATCCACCACTCGTCCATCCTTGAAAAACAGCAGTGTCGGAACGGCTTGGATGCCGTAGTTTGTCGCCACAGCGTCATTTTCGTCAATATTCAACTTGCCAACCTTGGCACGTCCGGCAAAATCAGCGGCAAGTTCTTCAATCATTGGCCCAACCATCCGACAGGGGCCACACCAAGGTGCCCAGAAATCTACAAGAACTGGCTGTGCGCTTTCTAATACCTCGCTTTGGAAGTTATCAGTAGTCAGTTTGATCGATTTGGTATTGTCTGACATCGTTAAAACTCTCCTGTATACCGAGCTTCATGTATCGCTGGTAGTGCCAAAGTCGATAGGGTTGCTAGACTCTGACTCTGAACACCATCAGTCCTCGGTTGATTAAGTGGTTAAACAACCACTTAAGTAAAAGATAAAGAATTTTTAGGAGAAAGTCAAGTAGTCATTTAACCATTTCAGCAGGAGGTCGAAGTTTATGAGACAATAGAGGAACAATTTATTAACAGTGTTATACTTACAACTTTATCAAATACTTATTTAAGTACTTAACTTAACAATTCCAAATACGCAACCTCTGACCATGACTGAGAAAAGTGATAATACAAGAGCGATGCCTCTGCCTGTTGCCCCTCAAGACGACAGCCTTATCCGGGCGAAAATTTTTGCCGCGTTGTCTGACCCAACACGACTACGGATTGTGGAGTTGCTTGCACAAGAAGAGGAGATGAGTGGCACAGACATTGCTAATAAATTAGAGATTAGCTTGGCTCTGTTTTGCCATCATTCAAAGGCACTCGCTGAGGCAGGGTTAATCAGGCAGCGCAAAGATGGGCAGACGAAGTACAACTCGCTCAACTGCGATTTACTGAATGCCTGCCTCAAAAGTTTGACGAATAAAGGTGAGTAGAACGTGGGGAGGACGACTCCCTTCATTGCTGAGGGTTGTCAATCAACAGCTTAGGAAGAAAGTCACTAACTTAAGCGAAAAATAATCATTTGTAGAAAAACCCAGATTGGGGGGCTTCCCCCCAAACCCCCCATTGGGGGACAAGCGTCTCCCCCAAACCCCCCGCGCAAAGGTTGGTTGGTTGTGACTGAATTTTTTAAGTCAATGCCATTCAGCTTAGGAACTTGAGTGACTAGAGTCTGGTAAGACGCTCATTTGCTCTAGGTCTAGCACTTGTGCCAAGTCCTCTGGACTCATAAGTTCTCGCTCTAGAACAATCTGTCGCAGGGATTTTCCAGTTAGGAGAGATTCTTTAGCAACAGCCGCTGCGTTGAGATAGCCGATGTGGGGATTGAGGGCGGTGACGAGAGCAAGGCTACCTTCTGCATAGCTTAAACAGCGATCTCTATTGGCAGTGATTCCCTCAATACAGCGATTCGTCAAGGCTGTGATTGTGTTACCTAAAATTTCAATGCTGTGAATCAGGTTATAGGCAATCAGAGGCATCATAACATTAAGTTCCAGTTGTCCGGCTTGAGCAGCAAGTACGATCGCACTGTCGTAGCCCATCACCTGGAAGCAGACCATTGAAGTCATTTCTGCCATTACCGGATTATATTTACCGGGCATAATTGATGAACCGGGCTGTACTGGTGGTAGCTGAATTTCCTTAAAGCCTGTTTTTGGTCCCGAATCCATCAGCCGTAAGTCATGGGAAATCTTCACGCAATCTTGCGCTAAGTTCCGTAAGCTACCGGAAACACTGACAAAGGGTGCCATACTTTGCATCGCTGCCATCAAGTGCGGTGCAGGTTTCAGGGGTTGACCAATCAGTTCAGCGAGAATTTGGGCGACAAGCGAACTATATTGAGGATGCGTGTTTAGCCCTGTACCTGCCGCACTGCCACCCAAACCCAGCACCATCAAGTCTTCGGAGGCTCTTTCGATCCGATGGATATGATCCGAGAGGATTTGCGCCCAAGCCCGAAAGTTTTCCCCCAAGCGCACAGGTACAGCGTCTTGAAGATGGGTTCTACCCGATCTCACCACATCTTGAAATTCCGAAGCCTTATTATCTAGGGCAGCAATCGCACTGGATAAAGCTGGATAAAGGGTATGTTCTAGGGCGAGTAATGCACCTATCCGAATCGCCGTTGGAATCACATCATTGGTAGACTGACCATAATTTACGTGATCGTTGGGGCTGACGCGCTTGTAGTTCCCCTTCTCATCCCCCAAGATTTCTAGCGCCCGATTGCTGAGGACTTCGTTGACATTCATGTGGTGCGAAGTACCCGCCCCAGCTTGATAGACATCGACGACAAATTGTTCGCGAAACTTGCCATTGAGGACTTCATCCGCCGCTTGGACAATAGCACGGCTAATATCTTGGGGAATACAGCCAAGTTGACCATTTGCGATCGCAGTGGCTTTTTTAATCAGTACACAGGCATCTACATAAGTGGGTATTGGCTTGATGCCACTGATTGGAAAATTTTCGATTGCCCGCAGTGTTTGAATCCCGTAGTAAGCGTCATCTGGGATTTGTAGTTCTCCCATTGAATCGCGTTCTATCCGGTAGCCTAAGCCAGTTAGTTCAGTCATATGTGTTATTGAGATTGGGCATTAGCATTGAGTATATATAATGTGCCAATTTTGGAACCCAATCCCCAAGTTTAAGTAACACACAAGCCTTGAATAAGCGATCGCTCCTTCATTGAGTTATGCGATCGCTTTATATCTGGATACTATTCAGCCGTAAATTACAACAGCCAGCTTTTCGTTGCAAAATCAGCAGGCTTATCGGCTTCTTTTTGAACAGGTCTTAGAGGTTGCTGATATCTTGGAGTGTGTTCCTGTTCCTTAATGACAGAAACTTTCTGTTCCTTAAGTGCAGTAGATTTCTGCTCCTTAATGGGTTCGTTTCCTTTTTTTAGACTATTGATTTCCTGGGTCAGCTTGTCATTAGCTTCTGCCAGTTGGAGAGCTGCTTTTTTAGCTTGCTCAAATTCTTTTCTTAGCGGCTCTAATTTCTCTACCTCTTTTTCGAGCTTATGGACTAATCTTTTCTGATGTTGTAAATCAGATTGCAAATCAGTAATTTGTTGTTCTAGAGCGCCTTCTTTTTTATAGGCTTCCTCTAAAGCATTTTTTAAATCAACAAATTTTTCTTCTTGATGTTGTGCTTCTTTCAAAGCGGTTTTTAACTCGGCTATTGTTGCTTCTAAGTCAGCTTTAGTAGCGCTTGCGCGTCTGGCACTAGGGTTATTTTGGGTATTCATGGGTGATTCCTCTCCTAATTGGGCATTCTGCTCTTGAAGTTCATCATCGGTGTTTTCTTGAACGGTTTTACTTTCTTGTTTAGAAGATTTTTTTACCTCTTCGTGCAGCAAGTCCGTTAAACTTTTTTTAGCCATAGTTGCTCTCCCAATCACGCTGTAATTCATCAACGACACGGCGGTAATCTGCTTTCGCTTCGTGAGCATTCTCACCTCGCAACTGACTGATTGGTATACCCTCCAGTGCAGCTCGTTCGTGTGCTTTGTAAGTCCTTATAAAAGTTTGGAATGCAGGAATTCCTAGTTCTCTAAGGGTGTTTTGAGCCTCTAGTGCTTCTCTGGTACGGCGAGAATCTACCCGTGTTAGCAGCACTCGATGATTTGTCCCTACAGGAGCGATCGCTTTTTGTACTGTCTCAATTAGGACGGCTAAATCCATTGGTGCGGGTGGCGTGGGCAAAACTAGGTAATCTGCGATCGCAATCACTGCTGCTAATGCTTCTGAGTTCAGTGCTGGCGCTGTATCCACCACAGCTAGCTCGTACCCTTCAATTTTCTTGCGTAAACGACTCAAGACAGTTGGATCTGTCTCTTGAATAAGATCAAAACCTATCTGTTTTTCCCCACGCTTTGCCCACCAAGAAAAACTTCCTTGAGTATCCGTATCTACAGCTAAGACTTTGTATTTCTCTGCAAAGATACCCGATAAAGCCATAACTGTTGTGGTCTTCCCAACCCCACCTTTTCCATTAGCCACAACAACTATCTTGGGAGACAATGACATTTAAAATGTTCCTTTCTTATCAGCAATCGTTGCTGTCTGATTTCTTGACACAGTTGTCTTACCATTAAAAATCGTGATTAGCCTTGACCCGGAAATTTCTTGAACTGAGGAAATCAAGTTTAACATTTTTCTGGTTTACGTAGCCGATATTTCGCAAGCAAGCTATTGATGCAAGCCTGGTCATTCACCTTTGCATAACTTCAAATCTCTAAACGAGACTTCTTAGCACTTAAACTAATTTTCCTTTACGACACCGAAATCCTAATAAACGCCAGTAGGTTCTCCCTATTGGTGAGAATGTGGTCTCAATCAGCAAATTTAAGCGATTGTTCAGTGCCTGTAGTGATAACTATCAATCAGACTCAAGATTATCTTACTATAGATGTCCTTGCGCTCGCTCTCCTTTTACTTTCCTAACTTATAAAGACGATTCAAGAAAACTCAATCTTGATTTTGCTCATCAAGATGCCTGACTGCCCATTCGTGCATTGAATCAATAATTGGCTTAAGACTCTCTCCTAAAGGTGTTAAAGAGTATTCTACTTTTGGGGGAACCTGCAAATAAACCTCCCGATGAATGATGCCGTCTTCCTCCATCTCCCGTAACTGTTGAGTAAGCATCTTTTGGGTAATGCCGTTCAAAGCTCGATGTAGCTGACCAAAACGCTTCAGACCTGGAAATAGCTCCCGAAGAATCAAGACTTTCCAACGACCGCCAATTACCTCCAAGGTTCTCTCAACTGGGCAACTTGCTCTTTGGGTATCTACGACTTTGGCTTCCATAGTATCTTTTTAGGTACTACCTTACTTTAAAGTGCATACTTTCCATAATAGCTTTACTAACGTTAAAGTTTAAATATACAAAAAACACACAAAAGGTTGGTCTAAGCGACTGCAAATACACTGCCACTCCTCCCTATTGCGACGGTAGCCACAGCAAACTTTAGGTAAGACATTAGCTGCAAGAACCGACAAAACACTCACTCGCAAAGAGTCTGTCTAGAAAAGAATTACATCAAACAGGAGGCAACAATGCTGACAATTAGAAAGGCAGAAGATCGCGGACACGCTAATCATGGTTGGCTAGATAGTTACCACACATTTTCTTTCGCCAATTATTACGACCCCAAGCACATGGAATTTCGCGCTTTGCGAGTGATTAATGAAGACCGTGTTATTGGTGGTGCTGGTTTTGGTACCCATGGACATCGTGACATGGAAATCATTACCTATGTACTAGAAGGGTCGCTAGAACACAAGGACAGCCTCGGTACTGGCTCAGTAATTCAGCCCGGTGATGTACAGCGCATGAGTGCTGGAACAGGAATTCGACATAGTGAGTTTAATCACTCGGAAACTGAATCTGTACACTTCTTGCAAATCTGGCTATTGCCAAAAACAGAAGGTATTCGCCCAAGCTACGAGCAGCGCAATTTTGAGTTGGCAAAAAGTCCAGGTAAACTGCGGTTAGTTGCGGCACCCGATGCAAGGGAGGGTGCGCTTACTGTCCATCAGGATGTGGATTTGTATGCGGCGGTTCTGGAACCAGGCGATCGCATTTCCCATACTCTACAACCTCAGCGTCATGCCTGGATTCAGGTTGCTCGTGGTGCCGTTACTCTCAATGGTTTACCTCTCGACAAGGGCGATGGAGTAGCGATTAGTGACGAAACAAATCTTGTGATTGAAGCGACAACTGATGCAGAAATTCTACTGTTCGATATGGCATAATCCCTGTGTCTTGGTATTAGCTCGTAGGTTGTAGGTTGTAGGTTGTAGGTTGTAGGTTGTAGGTTGTAGGGAAAAGCTATGGCGCTGTCCTTGGAAAGATTAGGGTTTTGGGGAGATTCAAACAAGAGCAAGGCATACCTGTAAACCTACCACCTAATACCTGCCAAGGTGACAGGTAGGCGCTGCAAGGAAAAGGAAAGGATACAAACAAACCTAAACTCAAGGCATCTGAAGATGCCTTGAGTTTAGGTTTGAGTATATATACTTAGGGGATTTGTTCATCCTGAGCAGTTTGTCCTGTGAGGACTTGATAAAACTGCCTCAATCCGAAGAGGAAAGTTTCCGGAATTGATTTTCCTTCTTTTGATTAGATGAACATACCCATTTAGAGGTACGTGCACTTTGTCAAATAGTTGTTACGATTATTAATACAAAGCGTAACAACTCACAGATACCTCGCCCTCACTTAATCAGGGCGGCTGTGACTCAAAAACACATTATCTCCATCTAGTTATTTTAGGAGTGAACACATGTCAGGCCCTATTGAACTATCTCTGGAACAAAAATTCAGCATCCGCTCGTTTGAAACTCAGGTTCAGAAAATGAGCCGTGAGCAAGCTCAGGAATTTCTAATCAAGCTCTATGAGCAAATGATGATGCGCGAAACTATGTACAAAGAGTTCCTCAAGCACGAGTGGGGACTAGGCTCAAATCCACAGTTTGAGTCGTAGTAGCCCTATCTGTAGTGGGCGACCTCCGTCTCTTGCTCGGTTCCACGCCTGGAAAGGAGCTGGGGATGTCGGGGCGTCAACTCTACCAAATGCGCTAACCTACTTGGAAAATTTCAACTCAGTCTATTCTCAGAATTCTTTGGTAAACAGTGCCATTTGCGAGACAGGCACTCCAACTAAAATGCTGAGTGTTCAACGAAGGAGCGTCTGACTTTTACACTTAGACGCAGTCAAATAAAACCTTGGCTCACAAACCTCTTCAAGTTAAGTCAAGCATCACTAAAAACTGTATTTATCACCACGAAAATTTTCAGGAAGCAATACACTAAACTCTTTGAGAGAAGCAAGAGGGCGATTAAAGATGGTACGGTTATAAAAAAGCCATCTTCTGTGTATATGTTTCATTGTTGCCTAATCTGCACCGATTTCTCTGATGGTTTGTATCGGCTTGTAGACTTTGTACCCGCCTTAGCAGCTAGTGGCATGAAGCAGATTATCTTCTTGCATAGTGTTCCTCTGTGGGAAGAAGGGGGTATCCCACGCATAGACGATGAAGCGATTGAGAAGGCACGAGATCGCCTCCAACAAAGTCTCAAAAGTGTACCTGATGGAGTAGACATTAAGATCGAGGTGCCATCAGGTCGTCCAATAGACACGATTCCAAAAGCGGCAAAAACTCATCAGGTAGATGTTGTGATTACAGGAATGCCGCTCCGAAGTTTATTGCAAGAAAAGCTATTTGGTAGCACGACAGCAGGCTTGGTGAGAGCTTGTACAACACCTGTTCTCATCCTACGACCTCAACTCATTTCTACTTACACTTGCGAAGAGTTAGATTTGCGGTGTCAGCATCTGTTCCGGTATTTGCTCATTCCCTATAACGGAAGCAATGCCTCCAAATATCTCGTGCAAAAGATTAAAGACTACGCCCAAAATCGACCAGATAGCTCACTCGAACAGTGTTTGCTCATGTGGGTGGTTGATGAAGGAGGACGTCGCGGAGTTCCCAGAGATTATCAGCTAAGAGAGGCGCAAGAGCAGCTAGAACCAGTTAAAGCAGAGTTGGAACAACTGGGATTGCAAGTCAACACAGAGGTGCGACTGGGAAATCCTTATGAAGAGATTTTGGACGCAGCTTTAGAGTTTGACATCAGCGCGATCGCGATGGCATCTGATAATCTAGGGAAACTGATTGAGTTCCCTGTGCGTAGCTTTGCTGGCGAATTGATGCGCCGTAGCTGGCACCCGATTCTGTTCTTTCCGCCTCAACGATAGTGAGGGAGATGGGCTAGAGCTGATTTGATCCAAAGCTGACCGCTCTTAAGCTGACTGCTGATTGCTATAAAATGCTCAACCTCTGGGATATTGCGGCGATTGATCAACACGCTCACAACCTGCTGACTCCCTCAGCGGCAGCGGGTTATCCCTATCCAGCTTCCTTTACCGAAGGCAATGACGCAGAGATTGTTAATAATCATGCACGTCACAGCTTGTTCTACCGCCGGAGTTTACGGGAGATTGCTCAGTTGTTGGAGTGTGAACCAGAGGAAGAGGCAATTCTCCAACGTCGCACGCAACTCGGCATTGAAAAGCTTACACAGCAATGTTTTAGTGCATCCAAACTTGAGGCAATTTTTCTCGATGATGGCTTTCTCGCCGATGAGATTCTGCCTGTGGAATGGCATCAGCAATTTGTTCCTGTACAGCGCATCCTACGCTTGGAATATTTGGCGCAGAACTTGATGAATGAGGTGGAGGACTTTGGTTGTTTCCTGGAACGATTCCGAAGTGAGATTGACCCACCACCAAAAGGAGTCGTTGCTTTCAAAAGTATTGTTGCTTACCGTACTGGTTTAAATATTCAACTGACACTACAGGAAGAAGCGGAACATAGTTTCTATACACTCAAGCAAGAGGCTCAAGATAAACCACTGCGGCTTGCTGATAAGCCTTTGATTGATTTTTTAATTACGCAAGCCTTAGAAATTGCGGCAAAATACCGATTACCCGTACAGTTTCATACGGGGTTTGGTGACCCTGACCTCGACTTACGGCTGGGTAATCCTTTATATATGCGATCGCTTTTAGAAGACAAACGCTTTCGTAATGCACCCATCGTACTATTGCACGCCTCCTATCCCTATGCTCAAGAAGCTGGCTATCTAGCGTCTGTGTATCCTCAGGTCTATCTCGACTGTGGGTTAGCTGTGCCATTCCTGAGTGTTGCTGGAATGCGCTCAGTGGTGCAACAGTTGTTAGAACTTGCTCCAACGAGTAAACTGATGTACTCCTCCGATGCTCACAATATTCCAGAATTGTATTATTTAGGGGCAAAATGGGGACGTGAAGTGCTGGGACAGGTGTTAGATGAGGCGATTAAAAATTCAGACCTCACTGCCAAAGAAGCCGAGTCCGTCGCAACAGCAATTTTGTCTGAAAATGCCCGCGCCCTTCATCAGATCAAGTAAAGAATAATAAAAATCCCCCAATCTCCAATCTTCAATTCCTCACTCCCCTTCACCATTGAGGCTGTGCAGCAATTAACGCTTCAGCTTGTACGGCATCGACTGGCTTAGAAAAGAAGTAGCCTTGTCCAAATTCGCATCCCAGTTCCCGCAGTTTTGCCAACTGTGCTGCGGTTTCAATTCCTTCGGCTGTAACATCCAAACCTAAATTGTGGGCAAGTGTAACAATGGCTCTGACAATTTTGTAGGAACAAGTATTATGGTTACCCTCACTACCAACATCCATACACCTGATAAAAGACTGGTCAATTTTCAAGGTGTTAATTGGAAAGCGATACAACCGACTCAAGGACGAGTAGCCTGTACCGAAGTCATCAATACCCAGTTGAACGCCCAACGCTCTTAGATGCTCTAGGATAGCGATAGGTGTCTGACGCATGGTCTGAACTTCGTTGCGTTTTGCGATCGCTAACGCTAAGGCTAATGCCTGTTTGTCCTCTGCTGTACCGAATAATTCTCCTGACTCGGTTATGGCTTCACTTTCGCCAACCAGTTCTAAGGATTCAGTATTTTCCATAATCGCGCTTTCAGTAATCTCTAGCTTCAAGCTTTGGCGTTCTAACCGTGTCTCACGGAGAATTTGATCGATCTTCTCACTCAAATTCGGTTGGACAAACTGTCTGCCAGAGAGATTCACGCTAATTGTTAAAGGGGTCTGGTGAGGAAATTTCTGCTGCCATTGGTTCGCTTTTTCACAAGCCTCACGCAGCACCCACTCACCGATTGGAATAATCAGTCCAGTTTCTTCTGCTACTGGGATAAACTCAGCCGGAGACACTAAACCGCGTGTCGGATGCTGCCATCGTACTAGCGCCTCAAACCCACTAATTTGACCTGTCGCTAAGGAGACAATCGGCTGGTAATGTAGTCGCAACTCCTGGCGAGGGATTGCTCGTCGCAAGTCTGTTTCCAATTGCAAACGCTTTACGGCGTGCCGATGCATGGTTTTGTTAAAGACAATGTAGCGCGCCTTTCCTAATGCCTTTGCCCGGTACATCGCAATGTCGGCATCTCGTAGAATATCCTCACTTGCCTCATATCCCAGCATACTTAGGGCAATGCCAATACTCGCCGTTGTCATCACTTCCTGCCCTTCCAACTGCAACGGTTCTCGCAGTAAGGCTTGCAGTCGGTCTGCGATGCTGGAGACATTAGCGATATCGCTTATGTTTTCCAGCAAGATAGCAAACTCATCGCCGCCAATCCGGGCAACCATGTCGCTGGGTTGTACTGAGGCTTTTAGACGGTTTGCGATCGCAACCAGCATTTTGTCCCCAGCTTTGTAACCCAGACTATCGTTAATCACCTTAAATCGGTCAAGATCCAAAAACAGCACTGCAAATAATGAATCCTGACTTAGTTGCGATCCCGAAGTACCGACACGTTCAACAGGTTGCTCAATACACTGGCGTACCTGGTTTACAAAAGAAGTTCGGTTGGGCAAGCTTGTTAAGGCATCATGAAGTGCCTCATAGCGTAATTTTGCCTCCATCTGCTTTCGCTGAGTAATATCTCGTTGAATTGCTAAATAATGAGTAATCTGATTCGCTGAATTCCGAATCGGTTCAATATGCCACTCGTTGTAAAATTCTGTCCCATCTTTGCGGTAGTTAATCCCCTCGCCATAAAATATTTTTTCTTCTCTGAGATTTTGCCGCAATCGATCTAAAACCGCACGATCCGTTTTTGGTCCTTGCAAAATCCGTGGTGATTGACCGAGAACTTCCTGGGCTGTGTAGCCTGTCATCTTAGTAAAAGCTCGGTTAACAAAGAGAATTTCTGGACCTGGAAACGTCATTTCTGTAGAGGTAATCAAAATTGAATCTTCAGCGTGTTCAACCGCCGCCGCTAGTAGCCGCAGTTGCTCCTCCGCTTTCGCCATACCTTTAGGTCTGACTGTCTCTGTGTCAGTAAAGCTTTCTGTATCAATTGCCGTATTTAGCTGCAACTGGGTGTCATGTCGATGGTTTTGTAACGGCACAAATCTATTACAAGCACAATCGGAACTCGCGTATTTTTTACGTTCTCGTGGCATAGCTGCGGTTCTTTGAGGATGGGAGAATGGTTGTAGTAAATGCTTGAGTAGATGCTTTAGGCGTTACATCAAGTTGGTTGTATTACTGTTCCCCTAGCTAGATTCTGTCTCACCCTTTAACGCCTATTCAGTTGTTAAGTCTAATAGAAAAATCGCTAATTCCGGTTACAAAGCTTACCTCTTTGACAGCTAAAACTTAGTGAACTAAGTTTCGTTGCTTTTATCTGATGAGCTAATCCTGTAATGTGTAAAAAGTTACAATTTGGAGGGTGTAAGCGGAATTTCAACAATAAACTCTGTCCCTTTTCCAGGTTCTGTAATGCATAACAATTGCCCTCCATGCTTTTCGACAATAATTTGATAGCTGATTGATAGCCCCAAGCCTGTACCTTCGCCCACAGGTTTTGTGGTGAAGAAGGGGTCAAAAATTCGCTTCCTAGCATCTTTTGGAATACCAGGCCCATTGTCGGCAATCCGTATGACAGCGCATTGATTGCTTCCAGGTTCTTGAGATCTGGATGGATCGGCCTCTGAACACTCTACAATCTCAGTAGAGATTTTAATAGTTCTAGTATTACACTGAATTACGCCAGATCTAAAATTTGTATGACTTGAATCAGCATGGCTACAATCAGACTTTTCCAGGGCATCGATCGCATTATTGAGAATATTCATAAAAACTTGGTTGAGTTGCCCTGGATAGCACTCTACTGGCGGCAAGTTTCCATACTCCCTAATCAATTGGATATTAGCTGCTTCTGGCTTTAAGCGGTGTTGCAAAATCAAAAGCGTGTTCTCCAGTCCTTCATGAATATCAACAGGTTTACGTTCCGCTTCATCCAACCGCGAGAAATTTTTCAAGCTAAGGACTATTTGGTGGATGCGGTTGACTCCCATATTCATTGAGCTTAGGAGTTTGGGGAAATCTTCCATCAAAAACTCTAAATCAATTGCCTCAATTAAGTCTTCAACTTCCGGTGCAGGTTTGGGACAGTGCTTCGCATAGAGCTGTACCAATTCCAGCAAGTCATGAGCATATTGATTAGCGTGAGCAATATTGCCATAAATGAAGGTCACTGGATTATTAATTTCATGGGCAACACCCGCAACCAACTGCCCTAAACTTGACATTTTCTCCGTCTGAATTAGCTGCATTTGAGCTTGCTGAAGTTCTTGGAGGGTGGCTTTTAGCTGAGTCGCTTGCTTTTTCAACGCAGTTTTTGACCGTCGCAAGGCAGCTTCTGCCGCTTTTCGCTCCTTCAGTTCATCAGCAACTTGCTCAAACAAAGCCGCTTGCTGAATGGCAATCCCTAACTGGATACTCAACTGTTTGAGTAGTTCTACTTCTGATTCCTGCCACTGCCGAGGACTAGAGCATTGATAGGCAATCATCAGTCCCCAAAGCTGATCTCCTTGTAGGATAGGCACAACCAGGCTAGATCTAACTTGGAACCGTTCTAGTAATCTAATATGGCAGGGGCTTAAACCCGCCTTGTAAATATCCTGAGTTGCTCGAATTCCACCCCGTTGGTAGAAAAGGGCTTTATTTTCCTTAAAACAGGTATCTTCTATTGTTGTTCCCAGCGCTGGTATCCACCCTGGAGCAACTGACTCCACCTCGACTGTTCCACTCCAATCTGGGTGAAAGCGGTAAATCAATGTGCGATCGCATTTCAAAAATTGTCGCACTTCCGCAACAGCAGTATTGAGAACTTGCGTCAGGTTCAAAGACTGGCGGATGCGCTGATTCATCCCCCCAAGTAGTCGCTCTCTTTCTGCTTGCTGTCGTAGCTTGGCTTCAGTCTGCTTTCGCTCTGTAATATCGCGGAACGACCAGATTCGACCGTAGCACTCACCACTAGATGATAGGACTGGAGAGGAATAACAATCAAAAACTCGTCCGTTATTCAGGTAAATTTCATCACGGCTAATCAGGGTAGGATGCTGCTCAAGATACTCTACGTGGCTGAAAACCTTTTGTGGCTGAGTGATCAAAGGCAGCATGTAGTTGAGGAGTGTTGTTTTATCCTCTGAATGCCTTACAGTTTCAGGGATTCCCCACATTTCACAGAATCGACGGTTGTAACTCGTGAGCGTTCTTTTTTCGTCAATGACTAAGATTCCATCCAGTGCCGAGTCTTGTTGTGCCTTCATTAAGGCATTGCTACGCCGCAAATCTTGTTCTGCTTGCTTAAGTTTGGTAATGTTTTGGGTCATCACCATACCCGCAGAGATTTCCCCCTCTTCGTTGGTTACTGGCAAGATAAAAACAAGGTAAACGCGATCGCCATAAGGGAACTCAAATGTCGTAGTCTCTCCTGCCAGTGCGCCTCGATACGCTGGTTCAAAGGCTTGACAGACTTCTGGTGCAAAGGCATCCCATAGCGTCTTTCCTTCCAGTGACTCCTTTGAATGCCCAACGCTAGCTAGCTCAACTCCTTCTGCAATTAAATAGCGTAAATCTCGGTCAAAGAGTAACACTGCCCCATTGGGGAAATTTTTCGCGAGAGTGCGGTATTGCTCTTCACTCTTTTTTAAAGCCGCGTCTTTGTGTTTGCGGTGGCTAATATCACGCGCAAACGCGCAACTGTACTCTTGATCGTTGAATTTGAGGTAGTTTAGTGTGATTTCTACGGGAATTAACCGACCGTCTTTGGTTCGATGCTGAGTTTCGAGGGTGAACGAGCCATGTTGCTTAACGTCTTCCCAATGCTCACGCCAAATTTCTACGGGAAATCCTGGGTTAATATCAGGCAGGTTCATCGTCAGTAGTTCTTCACGGGAATACCCTAACGATTTGCACGCCGCTTCATTCACGTAGAAGAATTTTGCATCCGGACGAATGTAGAACACGGCATCAGCCGCGTTTTCAAGTGAGAACTGCATCAACTGCTGTCTCTCTTGGGCAAGCTTTCGCTCTGTAATGTCAGACAGAAGGCTAATAAAGTGTGTTAAAGAGCCATTCGCGTCTCGGACTGGCGAAATCTTGAGTTCATTCCAGAAGGCTGTGCCGTCTTTCCGGTAATTTTGTAATACAACTTGGCAGTCTCGCCCCGCTCGTATCGCCTGACGTATTTGCTTAACGCTATCTTGGTCAGTATCTAGACCTTGCAAAAAACGACAGTTACGACCGATCACTTCGTCGTAGGAATACCCTGTAATTTCAAGGAAAGCCGCATTACAGTAGATGATTGGATTGTCACGCTTACGAGCATCCGTGATGACAATGCCACCCTTAATAGCAGCTAAGGCATGGTCATAGAGCCAGAGGGCACCTGAATTTAAATTATTCAATTGCTGAGCCTCTAACGTGCCATAACTGGCTTGTTGCCTTGCCATCGATTTCATAGGAGTAGATCAGGTAAAGGAAAATGAGCCAAGTTAGTTATTTATCTCTATTTTTCTCATAACTTAAATAAATATAAAGATAAGTTAATACCTCGGAAGATAGAATCCATACAGAGTAGGTATAAACAACTACTCAGTACCTGAAAAATGTAAAGTTTTAATACTGGCTTGTAGTGAAGTTACTCCTCGCTCGTGAACCGTATTGAGGAGTGTTTTATCTTGTTTCAACGACAGGGAAGCCGCTTTTACTGAACCCTTGATGTTTCAAGCTGCAAGTGCAAACTTAATTTTTATTCATTAATATATTGCACTAACTATGTAAAAATATGTTCCCTATGCAAAGAAATCGTGAAGATATGTAACAGCTTTTAAGGAGAGACAGAGAACACTTCAAGCAATTGCTCATCTTGGCGATCGCTTAGACTTTCAGTTAAACGTAGAAACTAGAGATTTTCCTCCTCTGTTGGAGAGACAGCGTATTGGCAATTTTGTAGTGAACATAGGTATTCTATCGGGGGGACATCCGAAAGCAAATCCATCTTTGAAAAGAGAATTAGGAAAAGAGATTTTCATTGTTTGTTCTCCCCTGCACCAAAGCTTATTTCTTTATGAGGCGGGCACAACTATGGGCGTAGAGACAGTCAACAGAGGAAAATAGCAATAATCTGTCAACGATAAGCGCTTCCATGATTGCCCAAGTGATAGCGACGTTGAATTACACCCACTTACACCAATCCCTAGAATCAAAATGTCAGGCAGAACTTTGACAGCAAAAACACTCCTTCAACCCATTGACCGTGTGGCTTTGGGCGTAATGCTAGTACTAAGCCTGCTCATTGGGATATTGCTATTGAGCGGCGATCACACAGCGCCTCGTGTGCGCGATTTCAGTTGGCAGGACAAACAAGTCGGGGCACAGGATACTGCGTTTACGTTTACCTTTAGCCGCCCGATGAACCATGACAGCGTGGCAGCTAATCTAAAAATAACTCCCCCTCTCCCCGGAAAAATTAGCTGGGCGGGTCGTCGGATGGCTTATACGCCGCTGTTTCCCGTACCCTATGGCACGGAATATAAAGTGCAATTGCAGGGGGCTAAAGACCAATTTCCAGGATTACAGAGGAAAGGAACGCTAATTGAGCCATTTAGCGCTTCTTTCCGGACTCGCGATCGCGCATTTATTTACATTGGGGTGGAGAAAGAAGAGCAAGGACGGTTAATTCTCTACAACCTCACCGCCCAGAAAAAAATGATTCTGACTCCCCCAGATTTGGTAGTAATGGACTTTAAGCCCTATCCAAACGGGGATCGAGTGTTGTTTGCAGCAAGCGATCGCAAAAATCAGGAACAGGGTTTACTCAATCAACAGTTGTACACCGTCACCACAGGACTTTCATTTCAAATCCCCGGTCAAGCAGAAGCCTCGCCAAACTCTCTGGGGAGGGTGGATTTAGTTTTGGACAGCAAAGACTACCAAAATCTCAAATTTGACTTGTCCGCTGATGGGAAGACAATTGTTGCCCAGCGCGTGAATCGCCGTAATCCTAGTGAATTTGGTCTGTGGATCATACAGCCTGACGCTCAGCCAAGACCCCTGGAAAACCAGCCAGGTGGTGACTTTGTGATTACCCCTGACAGTTCATCCGTTGCGATCGCTCAGGGACAAGGTGTGGCGATTCTCCCCTTAACTACAGCGGCAAAACCACTAGACTTTCTTCCAAAATTTGGGATGGTTTTGAGTTTTGCTAGGGATGGTTCAGCCGCGACAATGGTGAAATTTAATACCGACTATACGCGATCGCTCTTTTTGGTAACGAACCAAGGCGTTCAGAAAGAACTACTACGCACAACAGGTTCAATCCAAAGTTGTGAATTCACTCCTACCAAGGAAAAGCTCTACTGCTTGCTCACGCAACTCATTCAAGGGGAAGAATACCAGGAAGAACCCTTCCTCGCTGCTATTGACCTGAAAGACACTAAAGACAGCAGCCAGTCTCCTGTGCAACCGTTAGTAGTGCTTCCCAATCAACGGGATATCCAGATGAGTCTTTCTCCAGATGGTTTAGCATTGCTTTTCGACCAAGTTGTTACTAGACCGCCCTCCGCAACTGATATGTTGAGAACCAATGAAGGACAAGCGATCGGTCAAGGACTACTATGGCTGCTACCCTTAGTTGAGGCAACATCCTCAAATCCCCCAGCTCAACTACAACCAGAGCAACTATTATCAGGCTTCCAGCCTCGTTGGCTCCCCTAAACTCATAACAACTTTCAAATCAATTGAAGCTCGTAGGGGCGCACAGCGGTGCGCCCTGAATTGCTGCGGTTTCTACGTCCAGTAAAGAACACGAGCCTTAGGAAAGCGCCGTGCGATCTCGCTCTCGAAAAAGCGACGCAGCCGCTTCATCGTGTCAGGATCGTAGACATACTTTGTGCCACCAAACTTATTACGCTTAACACTACGCTTTGACTCGTCCATGTCCAATTTCGTGTGAGGGTACCAAGTCTGCAACACCTCTTTTGAGCCAGGTGTGAAGCGGTGGGAGATTAACTCAAACGTCAGGTCACAATCAAAAGCGATCGCATCACTAATTTGGTCAAATAGACGAGTGTAATGTTCCTCCCAATCCTCTACAGGCATAATTGGAGCAATCACTAAACCTACGGGATAGCCACCACCACCTTGTGAACGGGGCAAGGCTAATTGTCGCAAAGCCATAAGACGTGACGTTACTGAGGCAGTACCGCCTTCAAAGCGACCCGAAACTGGGGCAGCATTAACACTCAAACGACACCGCGTGTGACCATTGTGGGGCAAGTCGAGGAGGTCATCCACTGCATCAAACTTCGACACCCAACGCAGATGTCCAGACTCCCGTGTTCCAAAGTAACGGATGCATTCAGCGAGGCTTCCGGTTAGATGCTCAATGCCCAGTGGGTCAGTATAGCAGCTTACCTCGAAACTCGTGGCTTGGCTTGTCTCATAAGCTGCCAAGTTTGCCAAAATCTGCGGCAAGTTCGCAAAAACCCGAATGACAGGTGGCCCTGATAAGCTACCAGCTAGATAGCAGTATTGACAGTGTGCAGGACAGCCTTCGGCAAGGTGAAACTGCCAATCAGCCGACGGTGGGATGGGGCTGAGTTTGAAGGTGCTTGGTGGTGCATTGACAACGGCGAGGGTACGCTTACTCTTGTCGTAAGTTTCACGCTCTGAATCGCCACGTAAACCTGTCAAACGATTTTGGCGTAACTCCTCAATCGGCAAATTTAGAGATTCTACACGTTCTAGAATCTGCTGACCCCATGGTTCAGCTAAGGCAGCAGGTGTAAATAGGACACGCTCCGGCATCCACAACTTAGGCGATCGCGTCTCCAACCCTAACTCAGGCTTATCTGCTGTTGTGTTTAGCAAAATAGTTCTCCGCGTCTTTTCTGGTAACTGTCTTAATCGGAACAGGCAACGTACTCGCTCCTGAAGCGCAGCAAGACTAACTAGAGACTCACAAGTTGTCTGTTGCTTCGACTCCAAACACTATTCCTGATGTACTAATACCAATGCTTGTCTTCTGTGAAAGCTCTACTACTTATTTTAATTTCTACCCAATTGAACGGTGAGCTAGAAAGAGAGCGGGTTTCACCCTGTTTAAAGTAGAGGTTTTGCCTTGTGCTTCTGCCCTGGAGCCTCTGCCTTCTGCCTTTCTTGTTCACTAGACAAATTGCACCCTTTGTTTTAAGGTATGGGGTTACGCTTCCAGGTATTTGTTGATAAACTTTAGAACCACAAAGATGACTGTAAGAGTACTGCTTGCAGTGTCTTCATCTTTAGTAATATTTTGATTGTTTAGAAAAGCCCTGTCTTCTGATGACTCTTAAATGGATTACCCCAGCCGCTCGTCTGAGCGCACTGCCACCCTATGTGTTTGCTCGTTTAGATGAACTGAAAGCGCGTGCCCGTGAGCAGGGACTTGATTTAATTGACTTAGGGATGGGTAATCCCGATGGCCCGGCACCTGAACCTGTGATTGAAGCCGCGACTAGAGCTTTGAAAAATCCCGCGAATCATGGCTATCCTCCCTTTGAAGGGACTGCTAGTTTCCGCCGCGCGATTACTAGTTGGTACCGCCGTCGCTATGATGTTGAACTCGATCCCGATAGCGAAGCCTTACCTTTGTTGGGTTCCAAGGAAGGCTTAACTCATCTTGCTCTGGCGTATATCAATCCGGGTGACGTAGTTCTCGTCCCTAGTCCAGCCTATCCTGCTCATTTTAGAGGCCCACTCATTGCGGGTGGTACGATTCACAGCCTAATTCTGAAACCCGAAAACGACTGGTTAATCGATTTAGGGGCGATTCCAGAAGATGTTGCTAGACGGGCGAAGATGCTCTATTTCAACTATCCAAGTAATCCCACCGCCGCTACAGCCCCGCGTGAATTCTTCAAAGATATTGTTGCTTTTGCCCGGAAGTACGAAATCTTGCTCGTTCATGACTTGTGTTATGCCGAACTTGCTTTTGATGGCTATCAGCCCACTAGCTTGCTAGAAATTCCTGGTGCTAAAGAAATTGGCGTGGAGTTCCATACATTATCGAAAACCTACAACATGGCAGGTTGGCGTGTCGGCTTCGTTGTCGGGAATCGCCACATTATTCAAGGGCTACGGACGTTAAAAACAAACTTGGATTATGGCATCTTTGCTGCCCTACAAACGGCGGCAGAAACTGCCTTGCAGCTACCGGATGTCTATGTGCATGAAGTTCAAGCACGTTACCGTCGTCGTCGTGATTTTCTGATTGATGGGTTAGCGCAGTTGGGTTGGAATGTGCCCAAAACAAAAGCAACAATGTATCTTTGGGTACCTTGTCCCGTGGGAGTAAGTTCAACTGACTTTGCTCTTAATGTTTTACAGCAAACAGGTGTTGTTGTAACGCCAGGAAATGCCTTTGGTGTAGCGGGTGAGGGATATGTGCGGATTAGTTTGATTGCGGAATGCGATCGCCTTCAAGAGGTTCTGAATCGCTTTAAGCAAGCGAAGATCTGCTACGACGCTGGGCAATGCCTACAGTATGGCTGATGATACAACTGTACGGATAACAACAGAGGCAAGTGAAGCCACACAAATCCCGACGGGATGGCATGGCAGCTTGGATTTGGTGTACGTCCATAACGACGGCACAACGAAGCTAATTCACAACCAAGTGCAATCGCCTTTGAAGGTACAGCGCCCATTTTATCCAGAAGGAGAGGCGGTTTGTCATAGCGTTGTATTGCATACGGCTGGGGGGATGGTAGGAGGCGATCGCTTGGCTCAAACTATCCACCTTAAACCTAACGCTCAAGCCTTAATCACCACTGCTGCCGCCAGTAAAGTCTATCGCAGCAATGGGCAAGACGCGAGACAAACCATCAAACTCCAAATCGAGGCGGGTGCTTATTTAGAGTGGTTACCCCAGGAAACAATTGTGTTCAATGGTGCCATTTACCAACAGGATTTGCGGGTAGAATTAGCACCACAGGCTAGTTGGCTAGGCTGGGAAATTACGCGATTTGGGCGGAGTGCTAGAGGAGAAACTTTCTTACAAGGAGAATGGCGATCGCATACCGAAGTCTGGCAACAAGGGCAGCCGTTGTGGATTGATCGGCAATGGCTACCAGCGGGAGAAGACATCATCAATAGTCCTCACGGTTTAGCGGGACAACCGATTGTGGCAACCCTATCTTGGATCGGGCAACCTGTTTCCAGAGAAATCCTAGACACAGCGAGAATTCTGTGGAATTCTAAAGAACGTCAGGGAGAAGCAGGCGTTACTCAGCTAATTTCAGGATTAGTGTGCCGATATCGTGGTGCTTCGACCTTGGAGGTGAGAAACTGGTTTACGGATATTTGGCAACTGCTACGTCTATCCTCTGTAGGACGTTCTGTAACCAAGCCGCGAGTTTGGCAGATGTGAACGATTTGAATTGGATAGCTATAGGCAATTGCTCACTATGAACAATGAAAATCACTTTCCTCTAACACTTATTTAAAAAATCGAACAATGCAACTATCGCCCCAGGAAAAAGATAAGCTGCTAATTTTCACGGCTGCCTTGCTAGCAGAACGACGTAAAGATAGAGGATTGAAACTAAACTATCCAGAAGCGATCGCCTACATCAGTGCAGCAATTTTGGAAGGTGCCAGAGATGGTCGTACTGTAGCTGATTTAATGAGTTACGGCACAACATTACTAACGCGGGATGATGTAATGGAAGGGGTGCCAGAGATGGTGCAAGAAGTACAGGTAGAAGCCACATTTCCTGATGGCACAAAACTAGTTACAGTTCATGACCCGATTCGTTAGGCAAGAGCAGAACCTTGATGAGGATATCGGGTTCTCGTTGTCTAATTTGATTGGGATATAGCGGTTCTCGGTTGGATGCGGTACACTTTGACCTCTCTGGAAAACCTCTCTCCTACTCTTGAGTGAGGCTTTGATTCTTACTCCCCTTCCAGCTAAAAACATTATTCCTTTTCCCTCTCCTTGTAGGAGAGGGCTAGGGAGAGGTGGGAAGGGGTTGGGGTTTAGGTTTTTCTGCTGTACACGCGCGTAACAGAGAAATGCTATAAATAGGATTCACATTTTCATCAATTAGATAGTTCAGTGCCATTAGCTTGTTTCTTAGCTTTTCTTTCCGCTCTCAGTTGTCGGAGTTTTTGAGAAACTGGTAAGGGATTGAGTCGCTGTTGTTCCCTCATTCTGTGACCATGTTCTATCCAGTTTTTCATGTAATCACTAATGGTTTCTTTGTTTTGTAGGTAATAAAGAACTTCAAAATCTCTACAAAGCAGGTGGTATAAATTTCGGACTGGGATGTGTTGCGGAGAAATGCGATCGCCTCTCTAAAAACACCCACAGACTTGGCTTATTATCTAAGTACTAGACAAACTGATGAGTGAATTCATACATTAAATCCACTCTACCTTTACGCAACATAGCTGGATCTAAACGTTCTGTTGTATTGCAAGTCATCAGCACCACCAACTTTTGCTCAGTTTGAATTGCCGCTTCATCAATCACGCTTTGATATAACGTTCCATCCAGTAAACTCAAAATATGCTCAGTTTTATTGCTGTGTTGAGCTGCAAGTGTCGCCCGATCTTGAGCCAAATTATCCGCTTCATTAATAATCAGGCAAATCCGCTCCAAATAACTCGGTGGAACAAAATTCTCAACCGCATCATGATCTAAGATGAAGATGACAAACCCCAGAGGCATCAAAATTTCTTTTGCCACAGCTTGCGTCCAAGCTGTTTTCCCAGTACCAGGTTTTCCACTTACTAATACCGCTAGCTGATTTTTGTCCAGAACAGCTTGCTGAACTAAATCCGTGAAGCTTTGTACATCAGCAGGGAATGTCCGAATTGAAAACTGACTTTGAACCTGTCCAACTCGGCTTTGATAGCCACTGAGCATTACCGCTAAATTGTAAGTGGCTTTGTTAACTAGGGGTGCGATGTTCTTGGCAATTAAAGAATAATGTCGTCGCCCTTTACCCAGATTGTCAATTTGTAGCCAAACTTGATGCCCAGGCCAATAGGCAAAAGCGGTTCCAATGATTTCAAGACGCTCCCAGCTCACAAAGCGACTGATTGGAAAATAAAAATGCCGTTCCATATAATACTGGGTAATAATTTCTGGATTACCCAACAAATCCAGAATTTTGAAAACCGTAATCTCTTCTAATCGGTTGAGAACATAATTAATCGGAATGCTCTGGCGTGTTACGACTTGCGCCACCGGTGTCTCAACACTTAAAAGGTCTCCGTAGCGATGATCTGGAACAGGTGGCTCAGGGGTAATATAATCCCAGAAATCATTTATTTCGTATCGCGTATTATCCGAAAAAACATTTAAGAGATTTGCCCACCAGGTATAGTAGTTACGACCTAGGGCATCAGCAAGGTCACTAGCAATATTTAAAGTTTTTTGAGTAAGTTCCCAAGGGTCATTAGATACAAGATGCAAAAAAAAGTCCCATTCAAATTGTCTGGATAAGGGTCGCCAACCCGCCCCTAACAAGCCTCGACTCTGTGGATTATTAGGAGTAAACTGGTTTTCATTGCTTGCAAATTCGCCTGAATGCATAATTGAAATTTCTTAGTGTTGCAATAGTATTTTAGTCAGTTAAAAGAGTAAGAAATATTATTCTAGCTAAACTTTTGCATTTAAATTTTCTTTCCTTAAATAATGTTCCAATTGTTCGAGTAACGGGTCAATTGTTTGTTCCTGAATGGCATGAGGTGGATGCCAGCTTATCCAGGTATAACTGCTATGTTCGGTTAGCTTGATAGTCACATCCTGCTCTAACAAACCTAGAAAAATTACCAATGTCTTTTCGACGGTTTCGCTACCAAAACGCTTGTAACGAGCTTGATAAGTAATCGTAAAACGAAATCTCTCATCCAGCTTTAGTGAACTCGCTTCAATACCTGTTTCCTCATAAAGTTCGCGGAGGGCGCAGCTCCACTCATCTTCACCAGCTTCGATGTGACCTTTTGGTAAGTCATAGCGCGTTGGATGTTGCATCAGCAAGAAGCTGAGTTGCGGTTTAGTACGCATCACAATTACGCCGCAAGATTTGACTTGTCGCATAGTTAGGATGTTTCACTCTTAGGATAAATTAGGCTTTTTGTACATATTGGGCTGGAATATGCTCCACCAGCCACACCCCATTTTCAGAACAGTAGAACGTATAACCCACTTTGTTCATGGTTGCCGCATCTACTATAAATACTTCGGGACGACCATGCCGTGCGCCTACCTTTCGTGCCGTGGCTACATCACGGGAAAGATGGACGTGATGGCGAGACATTTTACGAAGACCTTCCTGGAGAATTGCCTCAACGGCACCGTGACCTGTACCGTGGTACAAAACGTCAGGAGGAATTGCAGGTTCTAGTTGCAAATCAACGTCTACACTATGACCTTGATTAGCACGAATTAGGCTGCCAGTTGAGTCGAAGGAAAAGCGTTTTTTGTCATTATTGGCGACGACTTCATTCAGTTCAATGTGGTTGATGGGAAAGGCGTGTTTTTTACACGCGGCTAAGAGTTTATCGACACTAACCCAGCCACCTAGCGCGAGTTGAATGCCAATTCGCTCAGGTTGGTGTCGAAGATGTTTGCTGAGATATTTGCTGATTTTGACTAGGCGAGAATTATTCATTAACCGCTATCAGTCCACCATCCTCTTTGGCAAAGATATATTTTCCACTCTCTAAGTCAGTTGCAAACTGCCCTAACCAGTCTTTGAAGCTATTAGCAATGACTTCTCTATGTTCCCAGTCATGCCACATTATGATAATTTGCCCAACTTGACCTCCAGGTGCTGGGTCTAAATCCAGACAATGAGGGTCACCAGAGCCACTATAAGTCAAGGGAATCCAATTTTGGTTCCACCAGTCTGATTGAATTGAACCAACGGGTACGCTTTTTGTACCATCAAACTCTCCTACGTCTAGTAAGTCTTTCCAAATCTGCCACTCATCCATAATTCGTTCTAGGGAAAGAAACTCCCAAGCATTGATTAGCCCATGTTCTGGCTCAGATTGACCATTGTGAAGGCGATAGGACGCTTTAACATCTTCAGGTAATTTACTTTCCAAAAAGGCTTCGGCTTTGTTGATGGCTTGATCAGTTGCTCCTGGTTGTAGGCTATCGAGAATTTCTGGTGCATTAATGGCAAGCCAGGTTTCAATGCGGTTCCATATCGTCTCCACGACTCCCTACCCTTCGTTATAAGCTACTGGTTGAGGCGCACCAGTAATTGTATTATACTGTACTACAAATAGTTGGGGTAAGTTCCTGATATTTAGAGTTTGCCTTTCAACAATCTGTTCAAAGCATTGTTAGCTTACTAAGCAATAAAGTTCAGATAGCTCTTTGCATTAGTTTTATACTTGTTAACGAGGCATCTACCCAAAGTTAGATAAAAAAAATTGGAAGCCCAGCCTAGCTAAGGTTGAGGGCTTGGCTTATTGTTTCCGCTTCAAATTGCTTTTTCCAGAGGAAATGCAAAATGTTTACTCCATCGCTTCAGGTAATCATGGTAGCGACAGTTCTATCGCTACCAATCGTTTCATTCAACATCCCTAGTGCCCTGGCAGACGACCAACGCGACTTTACTGTTGTCAATAACACCAACACTACTCTCAAAGCGTTGTTTGTTTCATTGTCCGGTTCTACTACCTGGGGTGAAAACGTTTTAGATAAGAGCATTCCTACTGGTGCATCCACTGAGTTAAATTACGTTGGCGAAGCCTCTGACTGCCTGTTTGACATCAAAGGCATATTTTCAGATGGAGCAGAGACGGAAGACAGACAGGTTGATTTTTGTAAGGTTGGCACCTATACCTTTAATAACGAAGGTCTGTAATCTTGGTATTAAGCGATCGCCTTTAGCCTTTAAATTACCTATTATTTAGCTTCTAAAAAGCAGATTGGAGTAAAGTTAGCTTCAACCTGCTGTTTGCATAGGAATCACCTTTATTGCACTACACCCGCTCCAAAGCCTAAACTCTAGACCTTTGAACCTTTTATTGCTTGTTGTGCTAACAACATACTACAAAAATAATACAAACTCGTCAATAGACCAGAAAACTAGTTCTCAAGGCGGTGGATGACATGCCTGACTTCTATCGCCGACCTGTAGCTATTGATTTGTTTGCGGGTGCTGGTGGATTTTCTTTAGGGATTGAGCAAGCAGGGTTTGATGTTGCCTTAGCTGTGGAACACGATCCAGTTCATGCGGCGGTGTATGCGTTTAACTTTCCCCACAGCAAAGTTATATGTGCAGACATCGCTAAACTATCGGGGCTAGACATCAAGCAAGCTCTCTCGGACTGGGCAGTTGAGCATCGGCAACACAGCAACTGGAATGGTGAGATTGACTTGGTTTTTGGTGGGCCTCCCTGCCAAGGCTTCTCGATGATTGGCAAACGTCTACCAAATGATGCTCGTAACAATCTTGTGTTTGACTTTTGCCGCTTGGTGAAAGAACTCCAACCTCGCTACTTTGTGATGGAGAATGTTCCTGGCTTGTGTCTCAATAAACATTCCTCTATCCTTGAGCGACTGATGAATGAGTTTGAGGTGGCTGGATATAAGCTGACAGAGCCAGTGCAGGTATTAAATGCTGCCAATTTTGGTGTACCGCAAAAGCGACGACGGTTCTTTTTACTAGGTACTCAAGTTGGGGCAGTTGCAATTGATTATCCTTGCCCAGAAGTAGAGGCAAGCTTTCAACCGATTACAGTCAAAGATGCGATCGCAGATTTACCCAACCTGGATGATTTTACAGAACTCTCTTCAACTGACTCGATTCAACTCACATCAGAACAGCTATATCAGTTGCACGAACAGACAAGCCCCTATGTCAAAAAATTACGGGGGATGATGTCTGATCCAAGCGACTTTGCTTACCCTCGCTACTGGAATCCCCAGCTATTAACCAGTTCAATACAAACCCAGCATACTGAGCTTTCAATTGAGCGCTTTAAGAACACCCCCATGGGGAACCTAGAACCAACCAGTCGCCTCAGACGCCTCAACTGGGACAAACCTTGTCATACCTTAAGAGCTGGTACTGGTTATGAGCGTGGTAGTTATACCTCTCCTCGTCCAATTCATCCTCAGTACCCCAGAGTCATCTCTGTGCGTGAGGCAGCGCGACTACACTCTTTTCCTGACTGGTTCCGCTTCCATGCGACCAAGTGGCATGGGTTTCGACAAGTAGGCAATGCTGTGCCACCTCTTCTCGCGAGAGTGATTGGTAGCCAAATTATTGCAGCGTTAGCGATTGAACTCCCAGTGCCAACAACTCGTTTAGAACTTGGGAACACTAAAGTACTCAAGTTCACCCTGGTGAAAGCTTCTAAGTATTGGAATGCCCCAAAGCACTTTTTCGATTAAGGCTGTTGGGTACGTTGAACAATACTATTGAAGGGTGGAGTCTTGATACACTTTTGATGTGAGGACGAGTATACCCCATGTCACAAGCCAAACCAAGAGCGATCGCCAACGAAATCGCCAACGAAAACGATCTCATCCAAATCTTTGAGCGATCGCCAATTCTCACCAGCCAAAAAGCAGGTTGGAATGGTATTTTCCTGGGACATTTCCGCACACCTGCCGATGACGCTCCTGAAGTTTCCAGTCTCTTTTGGCATGGTCTTCTCATTTTCCCAAAAACTGAAGCCCCAATTCAGGCAAAGCGAACCCTAAACGGAAAAATTCGCCATGAGCAAGTAATTGAAGGAGATATAGTCATTACTCCTGCCCAGGTTAGTCATCGTTCTTGTTGGAATGCAGAACATGACTTTATCGTTATCGCTATGGCTCCGGATGTTTTCGCTCGTGCTGTTGACGAATCGGCTGAACCTTCTAACGTTGAGCTATTGCCTCAGTTTGCCACATCTGACGCGCTAGTTCTGCAAATTGGGCTGGCACTTAAGGGAGTCTTAGAAAACAATCCTAAAGGGAGCCGTCTCTACGCTGAGACAATGGCGAATGCTCTAGCAGTTCACCTGTTAGAAAACTACTCGGCACAGCAACCCATTTTACGTGAATATAGTGGAGGTCTTTCCAAACACCAATTGCGGCAAGTAATTGAGTACATTAATGGGCATCTCGACCGAGAGTTAGGTTTAACAGAACTGGCTGCAATCGTGCAGATGAGTCCTCATTATTTTACTCGCTTGTTTAAACAATCAACGGGCTTGACTCCGCATCAATATGTGATTCGCCGTCGAGTAGAACGGGCTAAAGAATTACTTTTAAAAGGAGAACTCAGCATTGCAGAGGTAGCCTACAGTGTTGGTTTTGCCAACCAAAGCCATCTCAACCGTCACTTGAAACGTCTGCTAGGCGTGACTCCCAGGTATATCCGCCATAGATGACAAAAATGTACAAAAAATTGGACGAATCTGCAAGACGCTCTTTAGTAGAAAGGTAATTCTGAGTAATGTAGAGTTACAAGGGGAGCGAGAAATGGATACCGTTAAAAGTCATTCCGCTATTGTGGGCAGCAGCGCTACAGAAATTGCTCAAAAAATTGCGGCGGGAGAACTTTGGGCCAGTGAAGTTGTTGAGGCGCACATTCAACGTATTGAGGAGGTTAATCCTCGCTTAAATGCTGTGATTATCCCTCTATTTGAGCAGGCACGAGCACAAGCAAAAACCGCTGATGACGCTCGTTCTAGAGGAGAAACACTCGGACTATTATACGGAGTTCCCATCACTATCAAGGAGTCCTTTGATGTAGCGGGAACTGTCTCTAACATGGGAATTTCTGCTTTGAGTCAAACGGCAAAGCAGGATGCGCCACTGGTCAAAAGACTGCAACAGGCGGGAGCGATTATTTTAGGTAAAACCAATGTTGCACAGTTACTAGCATCGAACGAATCGGATAATCCTGTCTACGGTCGCACCTTGAATCCCTGGAATCCGGAACGTTCTCCAGGGGGAAGCAGTGGTGGTGAGGCGGCGATTATCGCGGCTTTGGGTTCGTGTCTTGGCTTGGGGAGTGATATTGGTGGAAGTGTCCGGATGCCTGCTCATGCCTGTGGGATTTGCAGCCTGAAACCGACATCGAGTAGGCTATCGATGGTCGGTCACGTACCCCTGTTACCCGGTCAAGAAGCGATACTGGCACAACCCGGTCCAATGGCACGGACTGTCGCTGACTTGAACTTGGCGATGAAAGTTCTGGCGGCACCGGGACAGGAAGCGTTTGACCCCAGTGTTCCTCCGGTATCTTGGCGCGAACCGTCTGATGTCAAGCTGGAC
Source organism: Symplocastrum torsivum (assembly GCF_059505465.1). Lineage (NCBI taxonomy): Bacteria > Bacillati > Cyanobacteriota > Cyanophyceae > Oscillatoriales > Microcoleaceae > Symplocastrum > Symplocastrum torsivum. The sequence goes on from NZ_JCACKQ010000129.1 coordinate 165,534, forward strand.
AATCTGCGAATTGCTTTTTTCACTGACAACGGCATCATGACTCCTTCCCCCGCCGTGCGAAGGGCGGTGAGAGAAGCTGCTCTTTCACTCTTAAAGCGGGGTGCGATTGTCGAAGAGTGGACACCTCCAGACTTGCTGAAAGCTATACAGTTATATTTCCAACTGTATGGTGCAGATGGTGGAGTAACCTCTAAAAAGCAGTTAGGTAACAGCAAAACGCTTCCACAACTTAAGCAGACCCTTCAAACCATCTCTGCACCAAAAGCTTTACTTAAAGTTATTGCAGCACTTTCTGGATTCATGGGGCAGCCACTGATCGCTCAGCTTTTTCCTTATATGGGCGAAGTATCGGTGAGCGAATATTGGCAGGTTATTGATGAACGTAACCGCTACCGTGCCGCTTTTATGGCAGCAATGGAAGCTAAACAATTTGATGCAATACTCTCTCCAGTTTGCGCTCTGCTAGCGGTGATGGCAGCAATAGAAGAACATTTCCAGTCGCAACCCGACTATCCGGTTCATCCACCTGTTTAGGATAGAGCGATCGCTCTTCCCTTTCACTTGCCTGAGTGAAGAGTTGCGAGGGGCTGGTGAGAGTTTATTCGCTGCTCTGAACAAGAGTGCCAATCTCACAACTGTCTCCTCGACGCTCAAGTTACCACCCCTCTAAACCAAGTTCTTGAAGACAAATGGGTAGACTTTCAAGGAAACTGGTCACAACAAGCCCCATTGCAACACAGATTTCGGCAAAACTCAGGTT